>JBFJJU010000021.1:0-29935 GCA_041612115.1 Perlucidibaca sp. | reverse complement strand
TTGACTTACTTTACCCGAAGCATCTAAATCATCCTTGACTGCATAAAATGCGCTTTGCCCTCCTTTTATTGTAGCCAATGCCCAGTATATTTGCTGCATCGCGGGCAATAACTTAAATCCCGCAAGCGCGTAAGCAGATAGAACGGGCAAAATATCACTTAAATCTCCTTGCTCATTACTTATTAAGTACAGCACCAAACTCAATATTGACCCAAACGCTAACAGCTCCATAATATATCGTGGCACTTGTCCCAAGGCGTTATTTGTTCCTTGTGCACGAGCAAGTTTCTCACCTGTATATTCAAAGCGCTGCACCATATCTTTCTGTCGCCCAAGCAACGTTATATCTTTTATTCCACCAAATCCTTCACTCATTAATTGAAAGCGCTTTGCACTTAATTTTGATATTTCATTACTATTAAATGCCAATCGCCCACGAACAACCTTGTATAGTATAATGTATGCTCCGCCAAAAACTCCAATCCCTGATATTGCTGCCCATGGGTTGTAATAAAAAATTGCGCTAATAATAAATACTGCAAGAATAATTCGCGCATTGAGCATCATTAAAGGATATAAAATTTTTTCTGTTATACGCATGCCTTCTGTGCTAATTTGCTTAGTAAGTTGCGAACTGCTGTTTGAAACATGAAACAACCAGGATTGGTGCATATAGTGCTTATATAGCCTATCTCCAATTTGAGTCCCAATACTCACAGCAAATAATGATAATCGCCAGTTTGTTAGAGTTGATACTACAGCACTAAAAGTTAAAGATATTAGCACTGCAAAACCTGTGACTATAAGAAATAGTTTTGGATCCTCTATTCCAGACTTTGCATAAATATTAGCGTAAAAGCCATTGCCTTCAAGTAAGCTAATATCTCCAACTAAAGTCATAAAAGGTATAATTGAAGCAATCCCTACTATTTCAGTAAATGCCATTATAACAACCAGTGTTTGTAAGCTATAATATGATTTACGCTGATCCTTGGTTAGCAATTTAAATAAAGTATTAATTAAACTATACATAGGTATTTTCACTTTAGAAAAACTATAACGAACTAATAAATATAAGCGGTATATGTGTATTTTATAAGGCAAGCTCAGATCTAAACCCTAGCGAATCTATTGGTGCATTTTTTGATTATACTTTAAATAGCTCTACATTTTTACCACCTAAGCCTTGATCAGTTTTGTTACGTAGCCTATCGTGTGGCATTACACAGTTCTTGGCATGCTTGTTTCATGCGATTTTGGAAGATAGCGCATCGGCTGCAGCTGATTTGTTTTTAGTTCATTACTTTGCACGTACGCGGCCTCCCGCTTTAGCGACATCATTAGCCTGACGCTAGTGCTTTAGCTTAGAATTCAATGTATTGCTAACCGGGCTCTTGATTAGCTATCACTGTGGTTATCAGTGAATGGCCATAATAAAGAGTCTACCCTGCCTTTAATTTTATAGACGTAGGTCTGAAGCCTGCTTTGGAAGGATATACTTTAAGTCATAAAGCACGTGCGCTTGCTTGCCAAAAGCTCGCACAGCCTTTTCACTCATGGCTTTAAATTGGCTATGTGCAACTGCCAAGATGATGCCATCGTAGCTTTTACCTTCCGGCTTCTCTATAGTTATAATTTCGTATTCACGCTGTGCTTCAGCTGCATCTACCCACGGGTCATACACATCTACATGCACGTTGTACTCACGCAGTTCTGCGATGATGTCAATTATTTTAGTATTACGCAGATCTGGGCAATTCTCTTTAAACGTTAATCCCATCAGAAGTACTTTCGCACCATCTACCTGTATACACTTCTTCATCATGGCTTTAATTAACTGGCTAGCCACATACGCGCCCATGCTGTCATTTAAACGGCGACCAGCCAAAATGATCTCAGGGTGATATCCAATACTCTGAGCTTTATGCGTTAGGTAGTACGGGTCTACGCCAATGCAGTGCCCACCCACTAAACCCGGACGAAATGGCAAAAAGTTCCATTTCGTACCTGCAGCTTTTAATACTGCTTCCGTATCGATTCCTAACTTGTTAAAAATTAGCGCCAACTCATTGATTAGCGCAATATTTACATCGCGCTGAGTGTTTTCAATCACCTTTGCCGCCTCGGCAACACGAATACTTGGCGCTTTGTGCGTGCCCACGGTGATTATCTCGTTATACAACGCATCCACAACATCGGCTATCTCTGGAGTAGAACCAGAAGTCACTTTCATAATGGTCGTTACGCGATGCTCTTTATCACCTGGGTTAATACGTTCTGGGCTATAACCTGCATAAAAATCCTGGTTAAATATTAAGCTAGAAACACGCTCTAGCACGGGTACGCAGTCTTCCTCAGTCGCACCGGGGTATACCGTAGATTCATAAATTACAATGTCTCCTTTTTTCAGCACCTTACCAATGGTTTCGCTTGCCTTTATCAGCGGAGTAAGATCTGGTTGGCGATGCTCATCAATCGGCGTAGGCACTGTCACAATGAACACATTGCAAGCTTTCAAGTCATCTAAGTTTGCACTAAAGGTTAAATGCTTAGTCTCAGCAAGTTCGGCACTACTCACCTCAAGAGTAGAATCCACACCACGTTGTAGTGCCTGTATGCGCGACTTATTAATGTCAAAACCAACCACGCTACGCTTTTTACCAAACTCAACAGCTAAAGGCAGGCCAACATAACCCAAACCCAATACTGCTATTTTAATCTTGTCTAACGTCATGTCACTTTACTTCCAAAAGTTATAATAGATATTTGGGCTTAGCTTTTACGCTGGTGATATTTATATGCATAACCATATTTGTAGCCGTAGCCGTAGCCGTATCCACTAGCCGCCACCACGCAGTTCAGCAACACGCCCTTCACAGCTACACCAGCCTGACCCAAACGTTTCAACGAAATCTCTATCTCGCGCATTTGCGTTTGGTCAAAGCGCGCCACCATCAGTGTTGCGCCTGCATGTCTGCCCACAATGGCAGCGTCCGTCACCGCCATCACCGGTGGGCTGTCAATGATCACGCGGTCATATGTCGCTTCCATGGCTTTTAAAAACTGCTCAAAGCGTGGGTGTAGCAACAGCTCCGCAGGGTTTGGCGGCAATACACCTGTTGCCACGTAGTCGAAGTTTGCCAAGCCCGTAGCGCGCACCGCTAAGCTGGCATCTCGCCCTTCGGCTATCAGCTCCGACAAACCGTGCTCTCGCGGTGCACCAAAATACTCATTCACATAGCCTCGGCGCATGTCCGCGTCTATTAGCAGCACTCGCTCGCCAGTACTGGCCAATAGCGCCGCCAAGTTCGCACTAATAAACGATTTACCCACACCCGGCCCTGGGCCAGTCAACATGAGTAGGTTATTTGGTGCGTCTACCAAGGCAAAGTGCAAGCTTGTGCGTAGGCTGCGCAGTGCTTCAATGGCTAAATCTGTGGGTTCGTAATGCGCCAATACCGCCACATTGCCGCCTTTTTTCTGCAACTTTTTCACTAACTTGTCTTGCGCGTCACTCTCGGGAATGGTTGCCAGCACCGACACGCCAGTTTTCGCTTCAATCTGTGCAGCATCTTTCACACCACTGCGTAAGGCTTGGCGCAGCAGCACAAAGCCGACACCCGCCATGCCGCCTAACAACAAGGCCAGTACGATGATAAGTGACTTTTTCGGCGCGACTGGCCGCAAGGTTGGCTGCGCTGAGTCGATGATGCGCACATTACCCACTGTGCCAGCGCGCACCACTTTCAGTTGCTGTGCGTTATTCAGCAGCTGCGTGTATAGCTCTTGACTCACTTGCAAGTCGCGCGTTAAACGCAGCAACTCTTGCTGAGTTTTTGGCAGTTTGTCTACTTGCCCAGTAAATTGGCCACGCTGTGCCTGCATGGCGTTAATCTGCTTATCTAACACTTGCACCGAGGGATGCTCAGAGGTGAAACGGCCTAGTAGTTCTTTGCGTTTTTGCTGCAACTCCAGCAGACCAGTCTCTGCCACCACGCTTTGCTGCAGCAGTAGCTCACCTTCTTTACTAATGTCGATAGAGCCGGTGCGCATGCGGTATTCATTAAAGCGCACTTCAGCCGCTTCAAGCTGCTTCTTAATCTCGGGCAGCTGGTCGTCTAAAAACTGCAGCGTCTGTTGCGCTTCAGCCGACTTGCGCTCCACGTTTTGTCGCACATAGTTATTGGTAATTTGGTTGAGTATTTGGCTGGCTTTATCGGCGCTTGGGCCTTTATAAGTCAGGTTTATCATGCCGGTTTGCTTGCCTTGCTCGCTGGCACTCAAGCTTTCACTCACTTTAGCAATCGCCTGCAAGGGGTTTTGCTTCACTAGAGTAAACGCCTGCCCTACCGGGCTTACTGCGTCGCGCACAAACAAACCGATGCGCTGGCCCTGCCAAGTTGCGCTAAAGGTTTTGTTTACTTGGCCAACACCTAAGTCTGCACCTTCTGGCCCATAGAGCTGAAACTGCCCAGCGTCCAACATCACCAATTCAAAGGCTTCGCCCTGCAACATACTCGGCACATCGAAGCGCGTTACACTCAGGCGGCGCGGCTCATTACCAGCAAACAACTTACCCACAAATGGCAAATACTTAGGCTGCGCAACAATATCTAAGTGCAAGTCCTGCACCGACTTACCCAGCACCATGCGTGAGCGGATCAACTCTATTTCAGTCGCTGCTTGCGTCTTAGTCTCGAACAAACCGCCTAGCTCATCGGCCACAGCCCCTAAGCCACCGGCTTTACTGTCTTCTACCTGCACCAAAGCATTGACTTGGTAAATCGGCGTGGCAATGAGTGCGTAAAACACGCCCACGCTCAGCGCCACAGCGGTAATAGCAGCTATCCACCAGCGGCCTTCCACCACGCTGCCAATGAGGTCGCGTAAGTCAATTTCATCATCACCAGCGTCTGCGGCTAGCGTGGGGGCGGTGTATTGCGTGGGGGCGGTGTATTGCGTGGGAGTGTTCATAGAGCAGTCATCGTGTATGAGGTTTAAATAGTGTTTGCAGCAGGCTTAGCGCAACTTCGGTAGCCACGCGGCAATGCCAGTGTGTATATGTTGCAGCGCCAGCTCAAAGGCGGCGCGTGGTTTCTGGTAGGGGTCGGCGATGTCTTGCTTGTCCCAATGCCCCAGCCGATAAACTCGACCCCGGGCCTGCGGATATTGCTGGGTGAGCAAAGCCTCTTGCTTCTGCGTCATCACTAAGATGAGGTCGGCAGCGCTGACCAACTCGGCAGTAAGCTGGCGACCGCGATGCTCGCTGATGTCATGGCCTAGCTCAGTCATTAGGGCCTGTGCAATATCATCTGCCGGAGCAGCGACCATGGCACCCAAACCCGCTGAACTAATGGCTTTGTTTGGCAGCGCTACTTTCAATAGCTGCTCTGCCATGGGGCTGCGGCAGATATTGCCGATGCACACCACTAAAATGCGATCAAACATTAGTTATTTTTAATGTCGGTCGCTGTGTTGAGCAGACTAGCCGATGGGAACAACTGGCTGATCACGCGGTTCCAACGGGTGATGCCGGCACTGCCCACATACACCATGTCGCCGGCTTGCAGGGCGAATTTGTCCGCCAGCACTAAGCTCTCTGGTGAGCTGGAGTCTAGCGAATACACGTCGACCACGCGCCAGTTTGCTTGCGTGTCGGCGCGGTCGCGCAAGACATAGACAGCCGAGCCTTTCGAGGTGTTTTGGTTCAAGCCGTTAGCTTCTAGCAGGGCATCGGCCAGGCTAATGCTGGCTAGCTTAAAGCGCACGGCCATGGGGCGCGTGACTTCACCCATCACGTAGACCTTTTTGCGATCGGCGTAGGGCAGTTGTAACTGATCACCGTCTTTTAGCAGCACGTTTGCCGCCGTTAGGCCGGCGCGGTTGATGGCGTCTAGGTCTAGGTCGTAGGTGATGTCGTCGCGGCGCAGCGTTAGGCTCGACAGGTCGGCGTTGAGCAAGTCGATGCCGGCTTGGCCAAGAGCGTCTGGCAAAGACAAAGGCACGGTGGTGATGGGTAGCGCGGCGGATTTTTGGAAGGCACCTACCAAGTAGATTTTTTGGCTGCCGTAGCGTGTTACTGCCACGTCTATCTGTGGGCTAGCGATGAATTTCGTCATGCGGCTAGTGAGCAGGCTGCGAACTTCATCCACCGTTTTGCCAGCGGCTTGTACTGTGCCGGCATAGGGGTAGAAAAAGCTGCCGTCATCGCGAATCACACGACCGTTGGCATCGATATTATTAATCACTGTGCCGGCTGGTGCGGTTAGCTCAGGGTGATCCCACACCGTAATGCTCAGCACGTCGCCAGCGCCAATGCGATAGGCCTCTGGCTTGTACTCGCTCAGCTCTTCCAGTGTGTCTTGCAGCTGCGCAGTGCGCTCCGCGCCATTTTGCTCGGCAATTACATCACCAGTAATGGGGCGTACCACCACTTCCACGCCTGGCTCGTCGCCACCGCCTTGGCTGGAGCTGCTCGGCAGCAGGTTTTGCCCGGGTGCCAACACGCAACCGCTGGTGATAACGCTTGCGGCAAGTATCGCTGCAGCCATATGAATGGTTTTTTTCATGCCAAATACCTTCGTGTTAACTCGTGAGACACGCTACCGCCACAAGGTTGTACGCTAACCCTTGTGGCGTGATGAATTTAGACAGCGCGGTTTATAGCGCTGCAATGTTGCTGAGGTTTACTGACGCGGCCCACGCAGCTCGCTGCTAGACCACAAATTATTACGACGACCAAGCTTTTGCCCGCCGTCGCGCTGAATTGGGTTAAAGCCTAAGCTGGCTTTAGATTTCGTGTGGCCAATGGTGAGTAGGTCTAGCGGCACTTGCAGGTAAAAACCTTTGTTGAAGCTGCCTTCGCCAAACTCTTCAGCAGACACATTGGTTTTGGCAAAATAGCCGCCAACCACCACGCCTGAAGCAAACTCACGGGAAATATCCACGGTGCCACCGACATCACCAGCTAGGTAACGGCCGGCCGAGAGTTTAACTCGAAAGTCGTAAAAATTGGGCATGTCTTTGTACAAAGTTACGTGCCCAGTCTCGACTTGGTAGTCAAGCAAACCCAGCTCGCTTGCGGGGTCGCGTTGGCGCACCACGTTGACATCCACGCCCACACCCCAGGTGCTGTTTAACGGCCTGTACAACACCTCACCACCCACACCGGCAAACATAAGCTCTAAATAACCACCATAGGCTTGCGCCTGCCAGTTGCTGCCAAACTCGCCAAACTGCGTGAGCTGCAAAGCTTCCAGGCGGATGGGCTGGTCTAGGTATTCACGAATGCGTGTGCGCACCGGCGGCAAAGTGGTGAAACCGGGGTTGAGCTGGGTGAAGTCAGTGTAGTTGTTGAGCAGTGAGGCCAATACCGTGGCTTGCGCTAAAGTTTGGTCTTTGGTCCACGCCAATTCAGCACGTCCACCAATGTCATAAGTGTAGATGGAGTCAACGCCACCAAAACCTTGCTGCAAATACGGCGTGAGGGTTGTTGACCACGGGCTATGCTCTGGCGTGACGGTCTCGACACTGTTTTGCGCAGTCGTCGCGCTTAAGCTTTGTGGCACGTCGCAGCTCAACACATCCTCAAGGGCGGGCTGTCTGTCGCTCGGCGTTAGCGCATCCACCAGCTCATCACGATCGACCGCCACCATGATTTGGCCTAGGCCGTGCACAGTGTCTATCAGCTCAAAACGCTGGATAGGCGCCGGCACTGCGGCCTGCAACACGCGCATGGCACGCTCATGACCAACCAATGCGTCGCGGTAACGCGTTTGCTCTGCACGCAGCTGCACGGTGTCGTCTGAGATGGCAATTTGTTCGACTTGATAGCCAGCTTCTAGCTGCAGGCGCTCGGAGAGTGCGACCCAATCGGGGTTTACGATGATGTCTTGCTCAGTGCCTGCCTCGTCGCTTGCCTCAGTACTAGCAGCGTCACTGGTGCTTTGCTCTGGCGCAATTGTCGCCACAGGCGTCGGTATCACAGGCGTTATGGGGTCTACTTTCTTTGCCTGACGCAAGGTATTCAGGTTGCCGTGGATGGCCACGCCAAACATCACCGTATTGCCGCGCTCAAAACCCACGCGCAGCGCCACATTGGGGTTCACGCGCAGCTGCGCACCAAAGTTAAACGGTGAATCCGACTCAAAGGCTGCCGGATTATTTTCGTTGCTGTAGTCGTTGCCGTCGGCTTCGGCGAGCAATATCAGCGGCTGCCACGGCGTTTGCCACGACACACCGGCAATCGGGCTCATGGGGCCGGTGAAGAATTTCTTAAACTCAATCTGGCCACCCTTGCCTGATGTGGTTTTCGGGCGGGTGCAAAAATGGTCAGAGGCGGTGCAAAATGGGTTTCGTAGGCGATCACGCTCACCTAAATTGCCCCAGCCTAAGCCTGCAGTGAAGTCAAAGTCGCCTAAGCGCTTGGATGCCACGAGGAATTCGCCATTGAACAAGCCGGTACCGGCGAGATCTCTCAGGCCGAGAGCGACGGCAGGTAGCAACTCGGTCTCTTCGAGCAAGCGAAAGCGCAAATCCACGCCTTTATCGACGTTATCTTTGCCGGTAAACAAGGTCACACTGCTGTCTTGCACATAGCGCAGCGTGGCGTCGAGCCACGGCAGCATCTGCACATTGAGGTTGTAGCGCAAGTAGGGGTCGACTTTGTTCAGCGTCAATGCCACTTCGCCATCGGGTGCCATACGCGCACTCGGCATTTGCAAATAGCCCGGACTGCCGAAGTCGTTGTAAATGGGCGGTGGCGACGACGGAAAGAGTGGCAACGGCGCACTGGTGCCGGCCACGAGTTCGCTGGCGCTTAAGCCTTCAGCGGCAAATGCGGCGTTGCTCAATAGCGCGGTGGCGAGGGCCAAGGCATTTACATACGGCTTCACTTTGCCTCTCCCACGCGATGCGCAAAAACTGCCAATAACTGCTCATTAAGATCGGCAAACGGTCCGTGCAACCAACTGGCTTTAAATGGCACAAAGAAGCGCTCACCCGGCAAAACCAAGCTATCACTCAGACCCTGCGTAATGCTCACTTTCACTGGTTTTCCGGCACGTGGAAAACGGTAAACCGTGTCTTCATCGGCACCCGGACGCCACAGCGGCGTGTCGCGCAACTGCCGCAATGGCCCACCTGCCGAGAAATTCAATTTGGCACGATGAATAGCGCCTGCCACATCTACGCGATGGCTTACTGGATTGGCTTCGATCACATAATGCGTGCCGCGCAGGGCGAGATTGTGTCGCGGCGAAATCAATAATCGCGCCGGATGCACCGAGGTCGGCACGCGGTCGGCCAGTCGCCACGTGCTCATGTCTTTCGCCAAGGCATTTGCCGTGGCAGCCACGCCGTAATATTTTTCGCCCTGCCAATACGCGGCAAAGGCTTCTAGATTTTTGATGGCGGCATCGCGCTGCTGATTCAACTCAGCCTCGCGGTCAGTGCTGTAAATCACACTATTGGCCCAGTCGATGTTCGGCTGCGCCAGTAGCGATTGTAATAAATCATTGAGCGTTGCGCCTGCAGGCACATCGGCTTGATAAGTTTCCGGCAGCTTAGTCGCCTGCGGCTCAGGCTGTGTAGCGGCACGGCGTATGGTCTCGAATGACCAACGCGGCAGCAATGGCCCCAGCTGCTGCTCCGACTTCACTACGTTATTGTCGGCATCTAGCCAATACCAGTTGCTATAGCGATGGCCGGTGATGGGCGAGCGCACATCTTCTTTCACGATGGTGAGTAGTGACTCTGCTTGGCTAGCTGCTGCGTTTTCTGCTGCTTCGTTTTGCGCGCCCGTGCTCGATGGTTCGGCTCGCTGCACGGGCTGCAAACATCCAGTCAATAAATAATGCCCGGCTTGCAGGTCACCCCACGCACGCCAGCTCGAGCGCCAGCACACTGGCTTGTCGGCTCCAATGGCTGCTTGCGGCGCAGGCAATGCATCCACAAAAGCGGCATCTACAGTAAAGCCATCGGTGCTAATGAGGCGGCCCTGCTTGAGACTAACCAAGCGACCTTCAGAACTGGCGTAATAATCGATGCCACCCTGCTGCTGCGCCAAAACAATGGTCGCGCGCGGGTTTTCAGCAACGCGAATGTATTGCGCCGCATAGGGGAAATTGGCGAGCTCTTCTGCTGTCAGCGTGACATCGACAGGCTTAGTGAAAAGCGCCTTAAAGGTTTCAACAGCAGGGCCAAACTGCGCACTGGTGGCGCAGCCAGATAACGACACCGTGGCAACACAGGCAAACACGACGAGTTTATGCATAGCAGCCCTGCTTATATCGCTAAATCACGCGAAAAAAAGACCCCGTATGGGGCCTTTTTTCTTCAAACACTAATCTTAAGGATTGGTGTTTGTTGTTGTGTTTGAATCATTGTTGCTGTTAGCAACGGCTGCAGCAACACCAGCAACGGCGGCAACAGTAGCAACAGTAACAGCAATGCTAACGCCTGTAGCGGCACCAGCAGCGCCAGCACCAGCAGCGGCACCAGCAGGAGCAACTGGAGCAGCAAACGAAACACCGGCCATTGAGCCCATAATTAAAACAGCAGCTAATTTCTTCATGAGTAATCCTCAGTAGTTGTAATTCTGTACCCGCGCTACTTTACGGATTTGATACACCTTAGTCAATGCGCGTTTTCTGAGCAAATGTCGGGTTTAGGGCTTCAGGCGCCTCTGCTTAAAAAATTCGCTCAATATCGTGGATGCCTCACTCTCCAACACCCCACCCTGCCACTCAAAGCGATGATTAAAATAACCACTTGTCTCCGCATCCATTAGCGCCCGCGCACTTTGCAGCGCCCCCGCCTTCGGCTCGCTCGCCGCAAACACCACCCGCTTCACCCGCGCATGCACCAGCGCACCCACGCACATCGTGCACGGCTCCAAGGTCACATACAGCGTCGCGCCATCGAGCCGATAATTGCTTTTCTCCCGCGCCGCCTGCCGAATCGCCTGAATCTCCGCATGCGCCGTGGGATCGTGACTTTTTATCGGGCAATTATGCCCCTGTGCAATGACCTGCCCTAACCAAAAGGCTTCATCTGCCTCTTCACCGGCCGCGGTAGTTTCATTCACCTCGGCGCCAGTCATTTCAACCCGCGAGCCTGTACATTCAACTAACACCGCACCCACTGGCACCTCGCCAAGCGCCGCCGCTTCTTTCGCCAGCGCCAGCGCCATGCGCATAAAAAACTCGTCTTCGCGCTGCAAATCTTGGCAATTGCTATTCGGGTGTGCCATATAAAGATAAAACTCTGTGTAAATTCGCTCAGCGAGTGCTAAGTAAGGGGATCACGCGATTGCCATATATTCCAGCCAGCACTAAACTAAGTCAAGTTAGTCTAGTCGAGTATGCCCCAATGGACGTTATCAATATGCATGAAGCTAAAACACATTTATCTCGCTTAGTAGAACGTGCAGCCAAAGGTGAGCCCTTTATCATTGCCAAGGCAGGCGTACCGCTAGTCAAGGTCAATGCGCTAACCGCGCCAGACCCAAGTAAAGAAAAGCGCTTGGGTTTCATGAGTGGGCAAGCCGTAATACCCGCAGACTTTGATTCAATGGCTCAGGCAAGTATTGAAGCGCTGTTTTTTGGTGAAAACTAAGCGATGAACCTACTTTTAGACACACACATTCTACTGTGGGCCAGCGCAGACCCTGCGCGCCTCAGCAAAAGTGCCGCGCTATTGCTTGCTAACCCCGAAAATACGCTCATATTTAGTGCCGCAAGCTTGTGGGAAATTGCCATAAAGCTTCAACTTGGGCGCGACGACTTTCAAATAGACCCGCGCCTACTCCGCAGAGGACTCTTAGATAATGGTTATCATGAGCTCGCTATCACCAGCGCTCATACACTTGCCGTGCTTGACCTTCCGCCACTACACCGCGACCCATTCGACCGCCTACTTATTGCACAAGCAAAGTGTGAAGGCTTCACGCTTATGACAGCCGATGCATTAGTAGCTCAATACCCCATCACCATTACTCGCGCCTAACTCCACGCAATTCACCAATCCAACAACGGTCACTACCGCATATATGGCTTCACGATAGGCTTTGAGCGTCCAGAACGCATCAACTCCTCCAGACATTTGCCGTAATCATCTTGATCCGGATCGGCAATACTCGCCATAATTTCTTGCTGCTTAAAAAACGTCAACACCGCCCACAACACCGCCATCGACGTGCCCTCATGGCCATGCTCCAGCGCCGAAATCGTATTCCGATTAAACCCCGTCACCATCGCAATCTCCCAAATCGCCAGATTTCGCCGAATGCGCGCAATCCGAAGCCGCCGCCCCAACGCCTCCATGGAGTAGTCATCCACCGCCGGATTTTCCACACTGAGATGGTTTGGTGATGGCTTCCGTGATCGCGCCTTTTTAAGCGCCAGCTGCTGTGTTCGCGACACAAACTTGTGCTCTGGCACCCGGGTTACGCTCTGTTGCTGCGCTTGAGCCGCACTTTGTTTAGCTTGGAGGTGATTTTTCATGACGTGAGTCCTCGATGACAATGGCTTGCATAGTCAAAGGTAGACTCTCTATTAGACTTTTGCTGAATGCGGGCTGCGGGCTGCGGGCCAGAATAATGCTTAATAAAACTGGCCATTTGAAAAAAGGAAAAAAACGACCTATCCCCCGCCCTCCCCGGAGCCACTCGAATTCGGCATGATCACCAGCCAGCTATATTTTAATTTGTGTCAAGCAGCTCTGGAATGCCGACACGAATAGCCCGCGAAAACTCAACAGAGTCGGCGGAGGCACTCGAATCTAAAAGTGCAGCATTCACGCGACGAGTAACGTAGCCCATGCGCTCAAGCTCGGCAAAAGAAAAGCGCGTATCTAACCCACCCAAGTCATACACGTAATTCGGCAAATACCCTGAGGCAAGCAGGCGATAATCCCAGGGCAGATCGCCGATGATGCGCTGCATCATGCCGAACACGATGGTGGTGCAGTTGGCGGTGAGCGTGTGGTAGAAGCGCGGGGTGGTGGCGAGCGCGTTGGCTTCGTCTACGTAAGCGAGAAACAGCGCGCGGCGGTCGGCGGCGTTGAGTTGGGTGCGAAATAGGAACACTTTTTCGTCTCGCACCTTGCTACGCACGCCGATGATGTCGCGCTCGTCGGCGGCAATCACGCTGAGTTCGAAGCGTTTGAGAAAGCCGCCAATTTCGGAGAATTCTTCGCCCTTTTCTTTGCGAATCTCCACTGAGAACACGACGTGGCGGCCATCATCGAAGCCAAATGACACCAGCGTGTGGGCAATGGCGGGAATGGTCCAATAGGACACGATGAGGTCGACCGAGCTGAGCTGCGCGAGGTCGTAGTGGCGAGTTTCCCAGCGTTCATCGATGTCGGTCTCCGAGCGCCAAGTGAAGTTGCGCACATTGTGCAGCGTGACTACTGACGCCAAAGTCTCACCGGTGGTCATTTGCGCGACATCTGGCGCCCAGTCGCGATCATTCGATGGCTTGATGCTCTGCCACCATAGCGCCGCAACAAAAGCGACAACTGCGATTAAAAAGAAAGAAATAATGACTGCGCGCACGATGATGACCCTAATGAGTTCGCCAAAAAAACCAAAAACCAGGCTCACCTTAACGCAAAAGCTCACGTTACTCTCACGCGATTATCTAAACGCCTTAAATTGATCTTTATAAGCCATCGACCACTATAAATAACCACCTTGATTGACTTATCCGCCGAACAAATCCATATTATTAGTTATTAACTTAATAAATCACCATTTATGCACAATATATTGGATTTAACCCTTAGCAAGCCAAACGAGCTTGTAAAGCAGCTTTGCGAACGCCTGCGCACCGAGCGGCTAGTGCAGCAACTGACGCAAGCTGAATTGGCTGGCCGCGCAGGCATTGCCGCCAATACCGTGTCTAACCTAGAAGCTGGGCGTAATGTCGGGTTCGAGAACATCATCCGTGTGGCAATGGTCCTTGGTCGAGTCAAGGAGATCGAAGGCCTATTTCTGCCAAAGCTAGGTAGTCTCGAAGATATTCGACGCTATGAAAATAGCGCCAATCGTCATCGTGCCCAAAAGAAACCTAGCAATGCTTGAGCAAGTAAACGTGTATTACGAGGGATGGGGCGAGCGATGGCTTTGGGGCACGCTAATGTCTACCACCGCTTTCACAGGTCGCCCTCAAATCGTGTTTGAGTACAGCAGCGACGCAAGGCAAAGGGCTTTGGAACTATCATACCTTACCCTTCCGTTAGATGGGCCTCAGCTACGCCGAGACTTTCCATCCCATCAGCTAGGCTTGCCAGGACCTATCTATGACTCATTACCCGATGGTTGGGGCATGCTGTTGATGGACCGCTTATTCAGGAGTCGCGGCCTCACTACTGCGCGTATCGGCGCGTTGGAGCGGCTGACTTACATTGGCAGCAATGCTATGGGCGCCATGTCATTCGAGCCTGTGGTTGCCGAGGGTCAAGAGCCGCAAGCGCATATTTCGATTGAGCTGCTAGCCAACAAAGTACAGGAAGTGCTCCATGGCGATGGCGCAAAGTTCATACAAAAATTGCTGCTGGTGGGAGGCTCACCTCAAGGCGCTAGACCAAAAGCGCTGATCTATCGCGACCCGCAAGCAGGAACATTCACAACGGCTGTTACACCAGAGTTCGAGGCTTGGCTGGTCAAGTTCCCCGCCAAAGATGAGCATGCCGAGGTGTGTGCTATCGAGATGGTTTATGCCGAATGCTTGCGGCTGTGCGGAATTCCGACTCCGGACACGCGATATTTTAGTCTGCCCAATGGACTAGCGGCGTTCGCAAGTAAGCGATTTGACCGCCAAGATGGCCAACGAGTTCCTATGCAAAGCCTTGCCGCCTTTACTGGCGCTGATTACAGGTCGCCAGGAGCGCTGGACTACGTTAATTTTTTACGCGCAACCCATATATGCACCAACGATGTGCGAGAGAAGGCACGCGCTTTCGAACGCGCCGTTTTCAATGTCGCGTTTAATAACCGCGATGATCACTCTAAAAACTTCGCCTACCTCATGTCATCAACGGGCCAATGGAAGCTAGCACCAGCATACGACGTGACTTTTTGTGAGGGGCCGAATGGTTATCACCAAATGGACGTGATGGGTGAAGCGCTGACAATCAATCGTACGGCTATGCTAAGGCTGGCCGAGGAGGCTGAAGTCTCAGCAGAGATCGCTGCTGGCATCATTGATCGCTTTTGCGATGTTGCTGGCCAGTTCGCCAGCATCGCTGAGAGGCTGTATCCGCAGCTTATAAGCCGAGATACCTTGTGCATAATCCAAGGTCGTATCGGCGAAAACGTTGTTCTACTGCGCTAGCGGCTATTCCCACTCAATGGTTGCCGGCGGCTTGCTCGATACATCGTAGGCCACGCGGGAAATGCCGCTGATCTCGTTGATGATGCGATTCGAGACTTTCTCTAGCAGATCGTAGGGCAGATGCGCCCAGCGCGCGGTCATGAAGTCGATGGTTTCCACGGCACGCAGCGACACTACCCATGAATAGCGACGCGCATCACCGACCACGCCGACGGATTTCACTGGCAAAAACACCACGAAAGCTTGCGAGGTTTTTGCGTACCAGCCGAATCGGCGCAACTCTTCGATGAAGATGGCGTCGGCTTCGCGCAGCAGGTCGGCGTATTCTTTTTTAACTTCGCCTAGGATGCGCACGCCTAAGCCAGGACCGGGGAATGGATGGCGGTAGACCATGTCTTCGGGCAGACCTAGCGCCACGCCGAGCTTGCGCACTTCATCTTTAAATAATTCGCGCAGCGGCTCGACCAATTGCATGGCCATGTGTTCGGGTAAACCGCCCACATTGTGGTGCGATTTGATGACATGAGCCTTGCCGGTTTTACTTGCAGCCGACTCGATCACGTCAGGATAAATCGTGCCCTGCGCCAACCATTTCACTGGATGATCGGGTGAAGTAGCCAGCTTTGTGGCTTCGCGATCAAAAATATCGATGAAGGTTTTGCCGATGATTTTGCGTTTGGCTTCCGGGTCTGAGACGCCGGCAAGGCCAGTCAAAAACTCATCTTCAGCATCGACACGAATAACCTTGATGCCCATGTTTTCGGCAAACATGGCCATGACTTGATCGCCTTCGTTTTTGCGCAACAAGCCGTTGTCGACAAACACGCAGGTGAGCTGATCGCCGATGGCTTTGTGCAGCAAGGCCGCCACTACGGATGAATCAACGCCGCCTGACAAGCCGAGCAAGACTTGGTCGCTGCCGACTTGCGCTTGCACGCGGGCAATGGCGTCTTCGGCGATGTTTTCAGGCGTCCACAGCGCCTGCGTTTGGCAAATATCGTGCACGAAGCGCTGCAGCAATGCACCACCTTGTGCAGTGTGGGTGACTTCGGGATGGAACTGCACGCCGTAGAAATCGCGGGCTTCATCGGCCATGGCAGCGATGGGGCAACTAGGCGTGGCGGCTGTGATGCGAAAGCCCGGCGCAAGGTCAACGACTTTGTCGCCATGCGACATCCACACGTCGAGCACCGAGCGATCTAATGCGTCCTTGCGATCGGCCAAGGGGCCAAACAGCGCATCTTGGCTTGTGCAGGCGCTATTGTTATTGGCTTGTGCGTCGTCGGGCACCACAGTGACTTCGGCATAGCCAAACTCATGCACCGGAGAGCTTTGCACTTGGCCGCCGAGCTGCTGCGCCATGGTTTGCATGCCGTAGCAAATACCCAATACCGGCACGCCTAGCGTGAACACTAGCTCAGGCGCACGTGGCGAGCCCTCGACGGTGACCGTTTCTGGCCCGCCACTCAAGATAATGCCCTTCGGATTGAATTCGCGAATCTCGTCGTCGCTCATATCGAAGGCGCGCATCTCGCAATAAACGCCAAGTTCGCGCACGCGGCGGGCAATGAGCTGGCTGTATTGCGAGCCGAAATCGAGAATCAGCAGGCGGTGGGCGTGAATATCTTGAGTCATAGTTTTCATAAGCGGTAGTTCGGCGCCTCTTTGGTGATGGTGACGTCGTGCACATGCGACTCTTTCATGCCGGCGGCCGAGATCTTGATGAACTTGGGCTTGGTGCGCGCGGTGGCGATGTCGGGCGAGCCGGTATAACCCATCGATGAGCGCAAACCTCCCATCATTTGATGAATAATGCCGCTCATTGGGCCTTTATAGGCAACGCGACCCTCAATGCCTTCGGGCACCAACTTCTCTACGCCAGCCGAAGCATCTTGGAAATAACGATCGGCTGAGCCGCCGCCAGTTTGCGCCATGGCACCGAGCGAACCCATGCCGCGATAGGCTTTGTAATAGCGGCCTTGGAATAGCTCAACCTCACCTGGCGCTTCTTCGGTGCCCGCCAGCAGTGAGCCAACCATGATGCTGCTAGCACCGGCGGCGATGGCTTTGGCGATGTCACCGGAATAGCGAATGCCGCCATCGGCAATTAATGGAATTTCATTATTGAGCGCGCGAGCAACGGCATCGATAGCCGATATTTGCGGCATGCCGATGCCAGCAACAATGCGCGTGGTGCAAATTGAGCCGGGGCCGATGCCCACTTTCACAGCATCTGCACCAGCTTCTAGCAAGGCTTTCGCTGCTTCACCGGTGGCGATATTGCCGCCAATCACCTGCATGTTGGGATATTTCTGTTTCACCCAACGCACCCGCTCAATAACGCCGGCGCTATGGCCATGCGCGGTGTCGACCACGATGACATCGACGCCTGCTTCAATCAGTGCTTCCACGCGAGCAGGCGTGTCGGCACCAGTGCCCACCGCAGCACCAACGAGCAAACGACCTTGCTCATCTTTACTGGCGCTAGGGAAGCGTTCGGATTTTTGGAAATCGTTGACAGTGATCAAGCCTTTGAGGCGGAAGTCATCGTCGATCACCAGCACTTTTTCAATGCGGTGTTCGTGAAGCAATTCTTTAATGCGCTCGTGTGACTCGCCTTCGCGCACCGTCACCAACTTATCTTGCGGTGTCATGATGGCGGAAACCGGCAAATCCATGCGCGTTTCAAAGCGCAAATCGCGACTGGTGACAATGCCGACAACTTCGTCGCCTTGCATGACCGGTACGCCAGAAATGCGATGCGCTTTGGTGATTTCGATGAGCTCGCCGACCGTAGTTTTAGGGCTCACAGTGACGGGATCTTGCACCACACCGGCTTCAAACTTCTTCACGCGGCGTACTTCAGCGGCCTGCGCGGCGATATCCATGTTTTTGTGCAAGATACCGATGCCACCTTCTTGCGCCATGGCAATGGCCATACGTGCCTCGGTAACAGTGTCCATGGCGGCAGACACTAAGGGCATACTCAAGGATATTTTGCGAGTTAGACGCGTCTTTAAACACACGTCTTTGGGCAATACAGTGGAGTAATCGGGCAGCAGCAGCACATCATCAAATGTGAGTGCATCTAGGGCGATTTCGAGCATAGCGCTACTCCTTGGCGTGCCTGAGAACACAGGCCAGCGGATAAAGATAGCCGCACATTCTAGGCCTTTTTGACGCCATCGTCAGTAGAAATCTTTTGCGATCACCCCGCTCGACTATTTATGGCAAAATCACGGGCATGAATACACCAACCGTCTTATCAATCAGCCAACTCAACGGCAGCGTGCGCGAACTCCTAGAGTTCAACTACGGCCGCGTCTGGCTGCGCGGTGAAATCTCCAATATGTCGGCACCCAGCTCCGGCCATTTGTATTTCACCCTAAAAGATGAACACGCCCAAGTGCGCGCCGCGATGTTTAAAGGCGCGCGCGTTGCCGCCAAACTGCAAACGCCACCCGCCAACGGCCAGCAAGTTTTGGTGCGCGCCAAGGTCAGCCTGTATGCGCCGCGAGGTGACTATCAGCTCATTGTTGAGCATCTCGAAGACGCTGGTCGTGGTGCACTGCAACAAGCCTTTGAAATGCTCAAATCGCGCCTCGCCGCCGAAGGCCTATTTTCGCCTGAACGCAAACGCAGCCTGCCAGCACATCCGCGCGGCGTGGCGGTACTGACCTCACCTAGTGGCGCTGCGGTGCGCGACATTGTGCAAGTCCTCAAACGCCGCGCGCCAGGCTTGCCCGTGAGCATTTTACCGGTGCCGGTACAAGGCACGGAAGCGCCAGCGGCCATCGTTACCGCCCTCAAGCAACTGCAGGAATGGCTAGCCTCGCCGCCCGATAATCTGCCGCCCATCGATGTGCTTATTGTCGCTCGCGGCGGTGGCTCACTCGAAGATCTTTGGGCCTTTAATGATGAAGCCGTGGTGCGTGCACTCGCCGACATGCCCATCCCCGTGGTTAGCGGTGTCGGCCACGAAATCGACTTTACCATTGCCGATTTTGTTGTCGATGTGCGTGCGCCAACACCATCAGCCGCAGCTGAGTTAGTTAGCCAAGATCAGATGCAACTCGGCACTGATGTCGCGCAGCTGGCTCGTCGCAACCAGGCCGCCATGAGTCGACTGCTGCAGCTACAACGCCAACGTCTACAAGCTCTGCGGCTACGTTTGCGCAGCCCCGAGCGCTTGCTGCAAGACCAGCGCCAACGCCTCGATACATTGGAACTACGCCTACAGCGCCAGCTAGGTTTTATCCTTTCGCAACAGCGCCAGCAGCTGCAGCGTATCGATGCCCGCTTGCACGCACAGCACCCTGCGCGTCGTTTAGTGGCCTATCGCACGGCCATCGCGCAATGGCAGCTGCGCCTAGAAACCGCTACGCATCGACATCTGCAACAACGCCGTCAGGCGCTGCAGTTTTTAACGCAGCGCGCTCATTCGGTAAGCCCACTGGCAGTGCTTGGCCGAGGCTACGCTTTAGTGAGCGATGAGCACGGTGAATTGCTGCGCTCGGTCAACGCGACAGCCGTCGATAGCGTCATTACCGCACGACTACACGATGGAGAAGTCAGCGCGCGCGTGCTGGCTGTTAAGGAATCGCTATGATGTTTTTTGCCTCACACGCTGCCCGCCCTACGCCTGCCAACGCGGAAATAGAACGCTTTAGCGATGTTCATGACCGCGAAGACATCCCGCAGGATGGCAAGCTGCAAGTGCTGCGTTGGGCTTGCGGCGTACTCATCGGCCTAAGTGTGTTTGTCGACTTTGTACCATCCGCTTGGGCTGTTGAGTCACCAATAGCGACGACCGCCAACGCAAAGCTGCCTACTGCACCTGCCACTACCGTGATCAGCACGGCCAAACTGCCTCGTGTTGCAGCCATCAATGGCGGCCTCGTGGTACTCGACCTGAGCACACTAACTACGCCTGCTAGCGAAGGCCCGCTTTACTATCAAGGCAATCCAGTTTGGGTCGGCCGCTTAAGCACCGATGGCCCGCGCGTTGCCGTGATTGGCGTAGGCCTTGAAGCCACCGGCGTGCAAGCATTAACCGGCACACCCACCGGCGAGGCTTTGATTAGCTTCACCGTCACCGCCGGTGACTATCCCGAACAACGCCTAACCATTAAAGAAAAGAAATACGTCCATCCCGACCCCGACCAACTGGCACGCTTTAGTCGTGAAGCCGCCGAACAAAAAGCCGCCTACCGCGTGTTCACCACGTCGGCTTATGCCGATGCCCAATGGCCAACATTTCAATGGCCCATTACTGGTCGCCTAAGCAGCCCATTCGGTTTCAAACGCTTCTTTAACGATGAGCCACGCAATCCGCATATGGGCATAGACATTGCTGCACCGAAAGGTGCGATTGCTCACAGCCCAGCCGATGGAACGGTGGCATTAGTAGGCGATTACTTTTTCAATGGCCGCACCGCGATCATTGATCATGGCCAAGGCGTGTTTTCCATGCTCTGCCATTTCGATAAAGTCTTGGTGCAGGCCGGCCAAAAGCTGAAAGCCGGCGACCCTGTTGGCAAAGTCGGCGCTACTGGCCGCGCCACCGGCCCACACTTGCATTGGACCGTCAGCCTCAATGATCAGCGCATCGACCCACGCCTGCTATTAGCCGAAGACAGCCCCGCAAAATAATTTGCTTATCAATTGGCATCTAGTCGATAGATGCACTATATCCATAACGGGTACACTAAAATCTGAGACAAGACATGGATGTCTTCAAACGCAAAGCCTTCGCACGTTGGCAAGCAAATGAATGCTTATCGGATTTACTACTGTGCAATGCTACGCACGAAATTGAAAATGGCTTAGTAGATGCTAGTTTAGGTGGCCTTTTGTTTAAAAAGCGTATTGCCCGCGAGCATAGCGGCAAGCGTGGTGGCCACCGAACAATACTATCTGCACGCATTGGCGATAGGTGTATATTTTTACTTGGCTTCTCTAAAAATGAGCGCGCCAATATCTCGTTAGAGGAGACAAAGGCGCTACGTATTGTCGGAAAAATAATACTTGATATGACGCATATCGAAATACAATTGGCTGTAGCGGCTGGTGTATTAATGGAGGTGGATTGTGAGCGCACTCATTGAGTCTTTACGTGCCGACATGATTGTTCTGCAAGACTGTGGCGCGATAGATAAGTTGACGATTCGAAATTTTGACGCTGCTTTTCCGCCACCGCTGCGTAGCTTTAGCGCGGACGACATAAAGCAACTACGTGAAACCCTACGATTTAGCCAACCTGTTTTTGCACTCCATCTACACATCACAGCGTCGACTATTAAAAAGTGGGAGCAAGGCGATAGCAGCCCGACTGGCCCAGCGCTAAAACTGCTTAACTTGATTGCAGATAAAGGCTTACAAGCTATTCTCTAGCACTAACTTCACTACGCGCATAAATAAAAATGGCCACATTACGTGGCCATTTTTATCTGCAGACAACGAACGCTTACTTGCGCTTTTTCGCGGCCTTTTTGTGCGATTGCACGAAGCGGCGGCGGCGCTCAGCTTGGCCATCGGTAAGCCTATTCACACGATCTTTAAATGGGTTATCACTGGTTTTGAATTCAATACGCACTGGCGTGCCCGTGAGCTTCAAGACTTTGCGGAAGATATTTTCCAGATAGCGTTTATAGACCGCTGGCACCGATTCAGTTTGGTTGCCATGGATGATAAACAACGGCGGATTTTGGCCACCCATATGGCAATAACGCAGCTTAATGCGGCGACCACCCACCAATGGCGGCTGATGCTGCTGCACCGCATCTTCAAGCAATGTGGTCAGGCGGTTAGTCGGCACACGGATCATCGCTGATTCATAGGCACGCTTAATCGACGGATATAAATCACCAACTGCGGTGCCAAACTTGGCCGAAATCAGGTGGATTTTCACATAGGGAATGAAGTCGAAACGGTGTTGCATGGCATTGCGCAAGGTCAGCTTTTCGTACTCGGTCATGCCATCCCATTTGTTGATGGCAATCACCAGCGCTCGACCCGTTTCCAGTACAAAGCCGAGCAAGTTGAGATCTTGGTCCACGATGCTTTCATGGGCATCCATGACCATCACCACTACGTTGGCGTCTTTCACCGCCTGCAGAGTTTTGATCACCGAGAACTTTTCCACGGTCTCATCGATACGGCCACGGCGTCGCACACCGGCTGTGTCAATCAGGGTGTAGCGTTGGCCTTGGCGTTCGAATGGGATGTAAATGCTGTCGCGTGTGGTGCCCGGCATGTCGTAAACCACCACACGCTCTTCGCCTAATAGGCGGTTGACCAAGGTCGATTTGCCCACATTTGGACGACCAATGATGGCGATGCGAATGCCGCCTTCGGGATCTTCCTCGAAGGGTTCATCTTCTGGAAATTCGACCAGAATGCGTTCCATCATCAAAGTCACGCCACGGCCGTGGCTGGCCGCGATAGCATGCATCTCGCCAAGACCTAGGCGATGAAACTCGGCCATGCCGACTTCTTCTTGCAGGCCATCGATCTTGTTTACGATGAGATGAATTGGCTTACCGCGCATGCGCAGCTGATCGGCAATTTGTACATCAGATGGCGTTAAGCCTGCACGCGCATCGACCAAAAACAGAACGATGTCCGCTTCCATGATGGCTTGTTGCGATTGCTCAGCCATGGGCGCGTCGATGCCCTGCTCCGATTCACCAATACCGCCAGTGTCGATGACGATAAAAGATTTGTTCTCGATGCAGGCATCGCCGTATTTACGGTCGCGAGTAAGCCCAGGCAAGTCGGCAACAAGGGCGTCGCGGCTTTTCGTGAGCTGGTTAAACAGGGTCGATTTGCCGACATTCGGACGCCCGACCAGGGCAATAACAGGTTTCATATCTAAGTCTTCACAAGGTCGGGCGCGGCGCGCTTAGGGTTTGACATCCCAAGCACGGAGTTTGCCTTTCGTGGTTAAAGTAAGCAGTTGCGGGGCGTCAACCACCACGCTCATGAGCGGGTCTCTGGACGCACGCTCGCGGCCACGTGGTTTGCCATCCACCGGACTGAACAAATGCAAATAGCCATCACTGTCGCCAACGACGACTAGGCCACGCCAAATCACGGGGGACAAGAGTTTACGCCCTTTTAAGCCATCTTGCTTCCATACCAGCTCACCAGTGATGCGATTTATCGCAGCCATGGTGCCATCGTTATCGACGGCATAGACGTGTGCGCCATCGAGGCCAACACTTTGCGAGGTAGATACGTTGATTTGCCAGCGGCGGCGCACAGCAACGGTGTCGGTTGCGGTGAGCTGCGATTGGAAGCCAGCGGTATATAGCGTGCCGTTATTATCGAGCACGAGGTCACCGTCGATGTCCATCAGGCGCTCAATTTCGCCACGGCCACGAGAGTTGGTCACACGCGTTTGCCAGACAGGCAGGCCAGACTCAAGGTCGAGCTGGTACAGATCGCCTTGCCCGCTCACAGCATAGAGCTTGTCACCGCTAACGACTGGCGCGGCATTACCACGCAACGATAATGGCGGTACGGGCGTATCAAACTGCCAGCGGCGTTGGCCATTGCTGATGTTAAAGACTTGAATGCGGCCATCTAGTGTCTGCACGATGACATCTTTTTGCGTTAAACGTGGCAGTGACAATAGCGACGAACCCAGCTTTGCAGTCCAGATGGTTTTGCCATCTTTACTGTTTAGCAAGAGCAAGTCGGACTGCTCGGTGCCGACCGCCAAGACATCATCGCCGAGGCCAACGCCACCGGTGATGCCAACGTCGAGGTCACGTGTCCAACGCACGCTGCCGGTGGCACGACCCACGGAGCGAATGATGCCATCGCGGCTGGCAGCATAAACTGCGGGCGCTTTCACGGCCGGCGCAAGCTGAACCACTTCGCCATCATTGCCGTCACCGACATTGACTGACCAGCGATCATCTAGCGTGACAGACTGGCTTGGTAGCTCAGGAAGCGGCGCAACGCCTTCACGTGATGGGTTGCTGCTGCAGGCAGCCAGCAGCAAACAAGTTGCTGGCAAGCCAAGACCAACGATACGCCGCATCATGTTATTGCTCCAAATCGGTGGCAGTGCGTGCCGCTGGCTCTAGACCAACGTCGGCAAGCTTAAGCTCGAGCAAAGGGCGAGATTCGTTGCGTGCAGCAAGTGCTGCATCGGCGGCTTGATAAGAAGCTTTCGCATCTTCCACTTTATTCTGCTGCATAAAGATATCGCCACGAATTTCATTGGCCACCGGTGCCAACGACGCGTCCTTGATTTCATTGAGTGTGCTCAAGGCATCGGCGAAATCGCCTTTTGCCGCTTGCACACGCGCCAAGCGTGATTGAGCCAAGGCAACTTCAGCATCATCGCCACTATCGGCCATCACACCGCGTAGCAGAGTGATGGCTTTCGGCAAATCATTCGCCTCAACGGCGACTTTCGCCAGCAGCAGTGCTGCATCTTGCGCATAGGGCGTGCGGCTATAGTCTTTGATGAGCTGATCGCCGAGGCGCTGCACTTCCGCCAAGGTGTCTTTGTCGTTGGGGTTTGTGCTCAGACGCTGCACGGCCATCTGCATTTGCTGCTGCAAGCTTTGTGCTTGCGTGGCGGCCTCAGTGCTCGTGGTTTGCCAGTAGCGCCAGCCAGCGAAACTAAATAGGCCCACGGCGACAGCAAACATCAGCGCAGTACCATTCTTTTTCCACCAGTTTTTTAAATTTTCAACGACTTCATCATCTTCGTAAGCCACACCAATTCCCTCGTTTATTGCGCGCTGATTAACAGTGCGTCACGCACCACACCAATAACGTCGGCATGGGTACAGGTTAGTTGTTCTCGTTGTTCTCGCAGCCATTTTACCGCCACGGTAGCGCTAGCAATTTCACTTTCGCCAAGCACCAGTGCCACGCTAGCGCCCGACTTATCGGCTTTGCGAAACTGTGATTTTACGCTGCCACCGCCGCAGTTATACACGATTCGTGCATCTGGTAGGGCATTGTGAAGCTGCTCAGCTAATGCAGTGGCGGCAACACTGCTGCCCTCGCCCAAGCCAATAACAAAGACGTCGGCATCGCGCTCAGCTGTGCTTGGCAGCAGAGCATCCAATAGCAAGACCAAACGCTCCAGGCCCATGGCACAACCTACTGCAGGCGTTGCTTGGCCACCAAGCTGCTCAACCAAGCCGTCATAGCGACCACCAGCACATACCGTGCCTTGTGCGCCGAGCGCGGTGGTGACCCATTCAAAGACGGTTTTGTTGTAATAATCCAAGCCACGCACCAAGTTTGGGTTGATGCGGTAGCTAATACCACAGGCGTCTAAATGCGCGCAGAGCTGTGTAAAATGCGCTTTCGATCCGTCGTCTAAATAGTCAGCGAGTTTAGGCGCATCTTTCAGGATGGCTTGGGTATTCACATCTTTGCTATCCAGAATGCGCAGTGGATTTGTTGTTAAACGACGCTGCGAATCATCATCAAGCTGTGTTCTAAACTGCTCTAAATACTTTACTAGGGCTTGGCGAAATGCAGCGCGAGCCTCCAGTTCACCTAAGCTATTGAGTTCTAGCGTGACCGCATCGCTAATACCTAGCTCACGCCATAGACGCGCGGTCATCAGGATGAGTTCGGCGTCCATATCGGCACCGGCTTGGCCAAAGGTTTCGATGCCAAACTGATGAAACTGGCGGTAGCGGCCTTTCTGCGGGCGCTCATAACGAAACATCGGGCCAACATACCAAAGCTTGGGGCTTTGATTGTGCGTGAGGCCGTGCTCTAGGCAGGCGCGCACGCAGCCGGCAGTGCCCTCTGGTCGCAAGGTGATGGACTCACCGCTGCGGTCTTCGAAGCAGTACATTTCTTTTTCAACGATGTCGGTGACTTCGCCAATCGCACGCTTAAACAAGGCTGTGGCTTCGACCACTGGTAGGCGAATTTCGCGATAGCCATAGCGCTGCATCAGGGTGCGCAGCGTGTTTTCCAGCTGCTGCCAGCGCGGCGTAGCGTCGGGTAAAATATCATTCATGCCACGGATGGCAGATAAGCGACTCATCAGCAATTCTCTTTTGGGCTGCCTATGCGGCAGCCGCTTTAACAATAAGTTAGGCCGTTTAGTCAGCGGCTGTTTTCACAATTAGTTTAGCGTCTTGTGCAGTTTTCTCTTTCACCCGCTCACGCACCATGGCCTCGATCTCGTTGACCAAGTTATTGGTGTCGATGAGGTGGCTTTTATCACCATTGCGATACACCAAGCTTTTTGGTGCAGCACCGACCACGCCAATATCTGCCTCTTTAGCCTCGCCTGGGCCATTTACTTTGCAGCCGATAACCGAGACATCCATGGGCACGCGCACATCTTCGAGGCGAGCTTCAAGGGCATTCATGACGCGGATGACATCGAACTCTTGGCGCGAACAACTTGGGCAGGCAATAAAATTAATGCCGTTGGAGCGAATGCCTAGCGACTTCAAAATATCGAAGCCGACTTTGACCTCGTCTTCTGGTTCAGCGGCAAGTGACACGCGCAAAGTGTCGCCAATGCCTTCGAGCAAAAGCCCACCCATCGCCACCGCCGACTTCACCGTACCAGAACGAAACACACCGGCTTCGGTCACGCCTAAGTGCAGTGGGTTGTCTATTTGCGCCGACAGTAAGCGATAGGCATCGAGCGTTAAAAACACATTTGATGCCTTCACGCTGACTTTAAATTCGTGAAAGTTTAGACGATCGAGAATGTCGATGTGGCGCATGGCCGACTCAAGTAAAGCCGCGCCCGTGGGCTCGCCGTATTTTTTCTGGATGTCTTTTTCCAATGAGCCGGCATTGACGCCTATGCGCATGGAGATGCCGTGGTGGCGCGCAGCAGCAACGACTTCGCGGACTTTGTCGTCGGAGCCAATATTGCCAGGGTTGATACGTAAGCAGTCGGCGCCATAGTCGGCCACAGCTAGCGCTATCTTGTGGTCAAAATGGATGTCCGCCACTAGCGGCACATTGACTAGCTGGCGAATTAAGCCGAAGGCTTTCGCGGCTTCCATGGTAGGTACTGAGACGCGAACGATGTCAGCGCCGGCGTTTACGCAGCGCTGAATTTGACCCACGGTGGCATCGACATCGCAGGTTTCAGTGTTGGTCATGGTTTGCACAGTGATCGGCGCATCGCCGCCCACAAAGACATTGCCGACACGAATTTTGCGGGTCGGGCGGCGCTTAATGGGTGACTCGTGCATGCTCATGACTACCTCGTTATTCGACTGGTTAGCGGCCAAGACGGAAACTGGCGATCTCACCACGGGTGTAAGGTTTCAAGTTCACCGGTGTGCCATTGCGGCTCATTTGTGTATCGCGAACGCTACCGATATTAATCGCAAATGGTGGCTGGCCGGTGACAGTAACTGACTGGCCCGCATTTTTTAGGCCATACACCAGCTCTTGCCCAGTGGCATCACGGACACTAATCCATGATTTACCAGTAAAGCTAAAACTTAAGGTGTCGCTACGTGGTGGCACTGGTGCAGCAGCTTCTGTCGCCGTCGGCGCCGGCAAACTCACTACAGGTATCGTGGTCGTTGGCTCTGCTGTGTTTGGCGCCGCAGGCGTAATGACTGGCGTCGCTGCAGGTGCGGCAGGCTTAGCAGCTGGCACTGGCGTGGTGGTAGCTACAGGAGCAGTTGAGGCCGCTACTGATGTGTTCTCAGCCTCTACGCCAACCTCCGCGCCAACGGCCGGTGCAGGCGTAGTCATCAATGGCTCAACGCTTGTTGCTGTAGAAACTAAGGGCTCAATCACAGTGGGAGGAGTAGGCGCAATCGCGACATTTAAATCAATGGCTTCGCTAGTTTCCGGCGCTGGGCTAACAGGTGTTGAGTCATTCCAAAACAAGCTTCCGAGCAATAAAGCCAGCAGCAATAAAACGGAGCCCCATGACAGCAAAGTCGCCAAGGGAAATTGTCGAGCTGTGCGCGTAAAAAAGGTGCGACGGCTAGATACTGAGCTGCTATAGGCCGCTGGCTTATGTGCGACCTGAGGCTTCGCTTCTGCCGCCAAGGCTGCAGCTGCCGTACGAGTCTGCCAAATGGCATCAAACTCGGCCACTAGCTCATCGGCAGATACACCCACGATGCTGGCGTAACGGCGTAAATAGCCACGGACAAAGGTGGTGCCGGGCAATGTGTCGTAGTCGTCGGCCTCAAGAGCTTTTAAGTAACGCGAAGTTAGCAACGTCTCTTTCGCGACCTGCTCTATGCTTATGCCTTTACTTTCACGCGCAGCGCGCAATGTTGCGCCGGGGCTGAGCGAGTCTGCCTTGGCTGTAGCGGCGACTTGCGCTTCCGTAGTGTCTTGTACGGGCACGTCCTGCGCCTGTTTGGATTCGTCGGCAGTGCTCACGGCATCATCCTCAATCTATAGAACGTGTTGTTATTATTTGTGCATCGCGGGTGCTAGCTTGCCAGCGCTCCGCGCGACGAGTGCGATCCTTCACCTGTCCCACCAACTGGCCGCAAGCGGCATCGATATCGTCACCACGAGTGGCACGAATAGTCGTGGTAAATCCTGCGCGAATCAATGTGTTTTGAAACGCCAAAATGCGTTCGCGTGGCGAGCACAAGTAAGGCGTGTGCGGAAACGGGTTAAACGGAATTAAGTTGATCTTGCTCGGCACATCTTTTAGCAATGCAGCGAGCTGACGCGCATGCTCAGGCTGGTCATTCACGCCATCGAGCATGACGTATTCCATGGTGACTTTGCGACGGCCAATTTCTTTGCCTTGATGATGTAATAGCCAGCGCTTACAAGCGGCCATGAGCTCAGCCAAGGGATATTTTTTATTGATCGGCACTAGTTCATTGCGCAAGGCGTCGTTTGGAGCGTGTAGTGATACTGCCAGCGCGACATCCATGGTTTGTGTGAGTTTGTCGAGCATGGGCACCACGCCTGATGTTGACAGCGTAACGCGGCGCTTCGACAGACCATAAGCAAAGTCATCGAGCATGATGCTCATCGCTGGCATTACGGCATCGAGGTTGAGCAATGGCTCACCCATGCCCATCATCACCACATTGGTGAGTGCGCGAGTACGCGTGAGTTCGCCATCGGCATTGCGGCCGCTGAACTCACCTTCATCTAAATAGGAGCGGTTAGCTATCCAAACCTGACCAATGATTTCAGCGGCGGATAAATCACGCATGAAACCTTGCTTGCCCGTCGAACAAAAGCTGCAGTCGAGCGCACAACCAACTTGCGAAGACACGCATAATGTTTTGCGATCGCCATCGGGAATGAGGACAGCCTCGACCATGGCATTGTCGCCAACCTTGATGATCCACTTGCGTGTGCCATCGGCAGAGAAATGCTTGTAGGTAACCTCGGGGGGGCGTACTTCAGCGAACTGATCAAGTTTAACGCGCAGTGTTTTCGCCAGATTGGTCATCTCGGCAAAGTCACTGACGCCCTGCTGATGTATCCATTTCATGACTTGACCGGCACGAAATTTCTTCTCGCCAATGGTGGCAAAAAAGTCTTCCATCTCTTGGCGGCTCAAGCCCAGCAAATTCTGCTTGGCAGGGGTATCAGTCATATCATTCTCGACGGGTTGCTACACCAATTATGTCGTT
>JBFJJU010000020.1:0-31325 GCA_041612115.1 Perlucidibaca sp. | reverse complement strand
TTTGAGAGTATTTCGTCGGTCGGTAGGTTGACCGTTAAAGCATCACACTGCAAGATACCGAGCCTTTCGAGAGCCGTCTGTGCGCGCCGCGTACCTGTTCTCGTCATGTTCATCATTCGTTTAAATCGTTGAATAGCTGAGGATTCCATGAAGGTTCTTGTCGCTGTCAAACGCGTTGTCGATTACAACGTCAAAGTTCGCGTGAAAGCGGATAACTCCGGCGTGGAGCTGGCCAATGTCAAAATGGCTATGAACCCGTTCTGTGAGATCGCGGTAGAAGAAGCTGTTCGTCTGAAAGAGAAAGGCATCGCTACTGAAATTATTGCTGTCACTGTTGGCCCACAAGCTGCGCAAGAACAACTGCGTACAGCTCTGGCCTTAGGTGCCGATCGTGCCATCTTGGTGCAAACCGATGACGCAGCTGAACCACTGGCCATCGCTAAAATTCTGAAAGGAATTTGTGATGAAGAACAGCCTGGTTTGGTCGTTTTAGGTAAGCAAGCTATCGATGGTGATAACAACCAAACTGGCCAAATGTTAGCCGCTCTAGCTGGCTATGCCCAAGGCACATTTGCCTCAGTCGTTGAAGTTGCTGGTGATAAAGCCAAAGTGACTCGCGAAATTGACGGCGGTTTGCAAACCGTTGAGCTGACATTGCCTGCTGTGGTGACCACAGACTTGCGTTTGAACGAGCCACGCTATGCGTCGCTACCAAACATCATGAAAGCAAAGAAAAAGCAGCTAGATACGAAAGCACCTGGTGACTACGGTGTCGACACCACGCCACGCTTGAAAACAGTGAAAGTGAATGCCCCTGCTGAACGTAGCGCTGGCATCAAGGTCAAAACTGTTGAAGAGCTGGTCGATAAACTGAAAAACGAAGCGAAGGTGATCTAATCATGGCCACTTTAATTATTGCAGAACACGATAACGCGTCCATCAAAGGCGCAACTTTAAACACAGTTACTGCAGCCGCTAAAATTGGTGGTGATGTGCACGTGTTGGTTGCAGGTCAAGGCTGCCAAGCAGCTGCCGATGCCGCCGCTAAAATTGCTGGTGTGAGCAAAGTGCTGTTGGCTGATAACGCCGCTTACGCGCATCAGTTGCCTGAAAACGTAGCGCAATTAGTTGCTGAGCTGGGCAAGTCCTATAGCCACGTGTTGGCTCCAGCGACTACCAACGGCAAAAATATTCTGCCACGCGCTGCCGCTTTGCTAGATGCATCGCAAATCTCGGAAATCTCAGCTGTTATTTCGGCAGACACCTTCGAGCGCCCCATCTACGCTGGTAATGCTATTGCTACTGTGCAATCAAGTGAAGCCATCAAAGTCATCACTGTGCGTCCTACAGGCTTCGATGCTGACGCTGCTGAAGGCGGTTCGGCTGCAGTTGAAGCGGTGGCCTCTGTGCAAGATGCTGGTAAATCAAGCTTTGTTGGCGAAGAGTTAGCGAAGTCGGATCGTCCAGAATTGGCCGGTGCTAAAATCGTTGTATCTGGCGGTCGTGGTATGGGCAATGGCGAGAACTTCAACCTGCTCTATACATTGGCCGATAAACTTGGTGCAGCCGTTGGTGCTTCGCGCGCCGCAGTCGATGCTGGCTTTGTACCTAACGACATGCAAGTCGGTCAGACCGGTAAAGTGGTTGCGCCACAGCTGTACATTGCGGTTGGTATTTCCGGTGCCATCCAGCATTTGGCTGGTATGAAAGACTCGAAAGTGATTGTTGCGATCAACAAAGATGAAGATGCTCCGATTTTCTCCGTTGCCGATTACGGCATCGTGGGCGATCTCTTCGACATCGTGCCGCAGCTCGACAAACTGGTGTAATAGCTTGCGCTCTTAAAGGGCGCTAGTGGTTTGTCAAAAACGGGCCCTGGTGGCCCGTTTTTTTATGTCTAGATTTTTTCGAAGAAATTCAACATTTGGTGGTTCTGTATAGTCGTTGTAGAGTCTGCGCATTAATAATAAAAAATAGCATGAGCGATCACATGAGCCGTTACGTTTCTAGCTTCTTCCTCATCAGCATAATAAGTGTATTGGCAGCTTGCGGTGGCGATAGCCGCACCGCATCTGACACGGCTGTGAGCACGTCAGCTGCAACTGATAGCGCTAGCGCTGCGCCATCAATCAATATTCCCCTCACTGACTTACTTCCACCGCTAGTAGCGACCGATCCTGCGTCTGATTATGCCGAGCGTTGTGGTGCTGATGGCCTAATTTGTGTGCGCTGGGTGGAGAGCAAGTTAGCGGAGTGGGAGAAGTTTTTCGGCTGTGATCATCGCGCCGTTTTCCCTACGGTGTATCGTTTGCTAACGAAGCAAACGCGCTTGCAACTAGAAGAAGATCCCAGCGTTTTTGATGACCCTGCAGGCCTTGGCTACGAGGCGCTGCAGTTTTATGCGCTTTACGATGAAATGATCACTGATCATCTGGCCGGCAAACCGATTGCGCCGGCTTGGCAAACGGCCATGGATGCAGCCAATAGCGGCAACTGGAGTGGTGGTCACGATATGTTGCTCGCGATCAATGCCCATGTGCAGCGTGATATGCCATTTGCAGTGGCCAATACCGGCTTAACTCTGCCCAATGGCAGAAGCCGCAAGCGCGACCACGATCGTTTCAATACCGTGCTCAATACGGCCTATCCCATCATCGTGCGCGAGGTGGGTCGGCGTTATGATCCGCTGATGACGATTGTGGCAAACCTTGGCTTGCCGGTTAATTTAGCCTCGCAACAGCTGGTCGCTGTTTGGCGAGAAGGCGTTTGGCGCAATGCTGAGCGACTTTCTGTCTCACAAGATCCGGCGTGGCAATCGCTAACGAAGGAAAGCATTGAACTGCAGGCTAACCTCACCGCACTGGCCATGAAAATTGGAGAAACACCACAGCGTCGCAGCCTGCGGGATGCCTATTGTGAGGCGGCACTGGTAGAGTAGCCGCCTTGTTTATTGATCGAGGCATGGCATGTTTTCTTGGTTTGAACGCCGCTTAAATCCATTTCCTGAACAGCAGCTCACCCAACCACCGCGCGAGCTATTGGCATTCTGCTTATATTTCACTCGTGGTGCATGGCCGTATTTGCTCATGGGCGCGGCATTGATGACCTCGGTGGCCATTGCCGAAGTCTGGCTTTTTAGCTTTTTAGGCGACATTGTAAATTGGCTCTCGGTGCAAAGCCGCGAGACATTTATGCAGGCGCAGCGCTGGCAGCTCATCACTATGGCCGCTGTGGCCTTGGGCTTGCCGTTATTGGTCACCGTGCATTCATTGCTCAATCATCAAACCCTGATGGGCAATTATCCGATGCGTATCCGTTGGTTGGTACACCGGTATTTGTTGCGTCAGTCCATGGCGTTTTATCAGGATGAGTTTGCCGGTCGCATCGCCACCAAGCTCATGCAAACCGCGTTGGCAGTGCGCGAGTGCGTGATCAAGCTGCTCGATGTGCTGAACTATATCGTGGTCTATTTTTTGGGCACATTGGTGTTGTTTGCTAGTGCCGACTGGCGTTTGGCCATTCCACTGCTTGCTTGGCTGACCTTATACCTCCTCATGCTGAAGTTTTTTGTACCGCGCATGGGTAAAGTTGCCCAGCTGCAGGCCGATGCACGTTCGCAAATGACCGGTCGTATTGTCGATAGCTATACTAATATTCAAACCGTGAAATTGTTTTCGCATGCGCAGCGTGAAGCCAGCTATGCCAAAGAGGGTATGGGCGAGTTTTTAGTCACGGTCTATGCACAAATGCGGCTGGTGACGTGGCTTAACTTATCGCTCTATAGCCTCAATGCCGCTCTCTTGCTCAGCATTGGCAGTTTGGCTATATGGCTATGGTTAGGCTCAGAAGTAACAGTTGGCGCGGTGGCATTGGCCTTAGGTTTGGTGCTGCGCCTGTCCGGCATGTCGCAATGGATAATGTGGGAAATCGGTTCGCTATTTGAAAATATCGGTACCGTGAAGGATGGCATTGGCTCAATCTCGGTGCCGCAAGTGGTTGAAGATAAACCTGCAGCGGCGGAGTTAAGTGTGCCACGCGGTGAGATTATTTTTGACAAGATGAGCTTTCACTACGGCCAGCAAAGCGGTGTGATTGAAGACTTGAGTCTACGCATTGGCGCTGGTGAGAAAGTTGGTTTAGTAGGGCGCTCGGGTGCCGGCAAGTCGACCTTAGTGAATCTGCTGCTGCGTTTCTATGATGTGGCTGGCGGGCGCATTGTCATCGATGGCCAGAATATCGCCGATGTGCAGCAAGACAGCTTGCGCGCGCAGATTGGTATGGTCACGCAAGACACCTCATTGCTGCACCGCTCGGTGAGCGAAAACTTGCGCTATGGCCGCCCTGATGCGACACAGGAGATAACCGAGGCGGCGGCGCGTAAGGCGCAGGCGCATGAGTTCATCTTGTCGCTAAAGGATGCCAAAGATCGCACTGGCTATGATGCACATGTAGGCGAGCGTGGGGTGAAGCTTTCGGGCGGCCAGCGTCAGCGTATAGCCATTGCGCGAGTCATGCTGAAAGACGCACCAATCTTAATTCTCGATGAAGCAACCTCGGCGCTGGACTCAGAGGTTGAGGCGGCGATTCAGGAAAACCTCTATCGCTTAATGGAAGGTAAGACCGTAATTGCCATCGCGCATAGGCTGTCGACCATTGCCGCCATGGACAGGCTGGTGGTGATGGATGCAGGCCGCATTATTGAGGTTGGTACGCATGAGGAGCTAGTGGCCGCTGAAGGCCTTTATGCTCATCTGTGGGCGCGCCAGTCGGGTGGCTTTTTAGATCCAGGTGATATTTTGGAGTGAGCTGATCGGCGAGGGAAGTACAGCACTCCCTCGCCTAATGCTATTACCTCGAAAGTTTTAGGCGTTTTCCAGCTCCACTAAACCTTCTTCCAAATATGCTAGCAACTTCTGCATATGCGGCAGCGTGCGACGACAAGCAATGATGCCAATCTCAAATTTCTCGGCATAGCTCACCACGGTGATATTGGTCGCTTGACCATCCATGGCGATTGATACCGGATAAATACCTTCGAGCTTGGCGCCATTCCAATACAGGGTTTCGCGCGGGCCAGGTACATTGGAGACAACGATGTTAAAGGCTTGCCAAGTTGGCGCAAGGCCAGTCGCCATATTGATGCCGCTAACGGCTAGCGCGGTGCCAACATAATTCATGATTTCCAGTTGACTCATGCTAGAGAAGCGATCTTTGCTGTTCTGTACTGAGCGCGCAATGGCGTCCAGTCGTTCGAGCGGATGGCTTAAATGCGTGGCTAAATTAGCTAGTACCATGCCGACTTGGTTGCCGCCTTCGGAGTCATCTTTACGTAAGGATACTGGCACCATCGCTACGAGTGGTTTATCGGGTAAGGCGTTAAGGTCGCTCAAATATTGCCGTAAAGCGCTCGCACACATGGCCAATACAATGTCGTTGAGGGTGGCGTTATGCTTTTTCGCTGCGGCCTTGATGCGCGGTAAGCCCCAAGACTGCGCGGCAAAGCGGCGCGAGGCGCTGATCGGTTGATTCAAAATCGAACGTGGCGCTTGGAACACAGAAACATAGTCGGCATCACTGCTGCGCGCCTTAATCGACTTGATGATCTCTTTGGTCACGCGCGGCCACGTGGCGGCTTGATCACGAATCGCCCCCATAGCTTTACTCGCTTTTGAAATAGGCGCGGTGACACTGGCGACAACGCCTTCTGGTGCAGACTTTTTACGCGGCGGCATCGCCCAAAAAGGCACGGTGTCGCGAGCATTAGGGTCCGTAGACATGCTTTTTTGCAGCATGCGCATGCCAGCAACGCCATCGACTAGTGCGTGATGAATACGGCTATAGACGGCAATTCGACCATCTTCAACACCATCGATGATATAGACCTCCCACAGCGGCTTGGCACGATCCATTAGGCCGCTATGCAGTTTTGACACAATGGCTAAAAGTTCTCGAATACGCCCAGGTTTTGGCAGCGAAATATGATGAAAGTGCGCCTCTAGGTCGAACTCGGTATCTTCCTCCCAAAATGCTATGCCAAAGCGCTTGGCGAGCTTTTGGTTGAATGGCGGCTGTGCGCGACGATACGACAATGCCCATTCGGCAAGCTCTTGGGCATAGTTAGGGCCGGCATCCTTTGGCGGTGATAGCAGCAATAAACTGCCAACATGCATGGGTTGGTTGCGGCGCTCTAGGAGCAAAAACATATTATCGGGCGGTGAAAGTGGCGTCATAGCGGCTATCCTTTTATTAGCTCAGCTTTTAGAGCTGAATGCGTCCTGCGTGAATATCGGCAAAGGTTTTTTTCGTCAGTGGCACGTAAATACTTTCGCGTGGCAGTAAGAGCCAAACATCATCGACGGTTTTGGGATCGAAGCCCGATTGCTTGAGCTCAACTTTGCGATACTTAAAGGTGCCGGTGGTTTCCTGCTCGGGCTGTATGCGTATGAATACAGGGACAGCGTAGCGTGGTAAGCAATCAATCAATGTTGCAGCCACTTGCTTGCCATCGAAGCTCATGCCCGGTTTTAGCGTGATGGCTGCCATGCCCGCTCGTCCATCGCAGTTAGGCACCGATACGCCGTAGACCGCACCATGAGCAATGCTGCTAACGTTGGCCAATGCTCCTTCAACTTCGGTGCTGGCGACGTTTTCGCCTTTCCAGCGAAAGGTATCGCCAACGCGGTCAACAAACTGAATGTGGCGTAGGCCTTGGTCGCGCACCAAGTCGCCGGTGTTGAAATAGCAGTCGCCTTTTTTGAAGACATCTCGCAGCATTTTTTTCTCCCCGGCCTCGGGGTCGGTATAGCCATCGAAAGGTCGGCGTTCACTGACTTCGCTAATCAGTAAGCCGACGCCGCCTTTTTTCACTTTAACTAGGCGGCCTTTGGTATTGCGTACAGGCTCATCGCTGTCGGCGTCAAACTGCACGATGGCAAATGGTAGGGGTGAAAAGCCAGCGGTTTCGGTGACACCAAAGGCATTGATAAAGCCAATATTGGATTCGCTAGCGCCATAAAACTCGTAAATTCGCTCGATACCGAAGCGCTGCTGGAACTGTTTCCAGATTTCTGGGCGCAGGCCATTGCCAGTGATGAGTCGGACATCATGGATGGTGTCGTTGTCGAGCGGGTCGCGGTTGAGCAAGTAGCGCAGCAGCTCACCGATATAGGTGAAGCCAGTGGCGCGGAAATGACGCAGGCGATCCCAGAACTGGCTGGCACTGAATTTTCGGTCGATTGCTAAGGTTGCACCAGCTGATAATACGCAGCCCCAAGCGACCGTGAGAGCATTGTTGTGATAGAACGGCAGGCAGCAATAAAACACGTCATCGCTGCGTAGGCGCAAGGTAGCGTTGCCTACGCCGGCCATCGAGGCAAGCCAGCGGTAATGTGTCATCACTGAGGCTTTTGGCAGCCCTGTGGTGCCTGAGGTGAAGATAAAGAAGCAAGGCTGGCGGGCTTGCACATGACGAGTGCTATCGGGGTTGATGCTGCGGCGGCGGCCGGCATCGCGCGCTAGGTCGGTGAAGCCTTCAGGGCAGTCGGCACTGTCACTAGGCGCATGGCCTTGGCCTTGCACCCAAAAAAAACCGATGTCGGGACGAGTTTCATGGCTTAAGCCAGTGCTTTCTAGAGCATCGCTACATTCATCACTGAGCACCAAGATACGCGGCTTTACCAGATCGATGCTATGACGCAAAACATCGCCGCGCTGGTTGAAATTGAGCATGCCGGCGACTGCGCCTAGTTTCACGGCAGCAGCAACACAGGCCAGCTGCGTAGGGCTATTTTCAGCCAAGATGGCGACGGTATCGCCGCTGTGCACGCCATGATGCGAGAAGCTGGCCGCAAGGCGGTTGACCCAGCTATTAAACTCGGCATAAGTCCAACGCCGATCTTGCCATTGCACGGCAACTCGGTCGGGGGTTTGTCGTGCCCAGCGCTCTAACACGCGGCCAATGGACATTTCAGATTCAGGTTTGAGTGTGGCTAAGCCAAATAGGCCGCGATTGACTGTGATTAGGTCGGGGATGGCGGCGAGTGCGCCACGTGCGATGTCTCGCAAACCTACCTTTTTGACTGCCGGATCTTTTGACTCAGCTGGCGTTGGGCGCTCTATTGGTGGGGGCATGGCGCGCTCCTTATTATTTTTATTGAGCCAAGTTTGCCACATCTTGGGCTCGAAGCGCGCCTACTTAATGATCCTGCTGACTTTTTCGCTGCCGCTACCTATATTGCTACGGCAGCATGAGTATCACAGCCTAATCTGCGTACCCATTTCTACTACGCGATTGCTCGGAATGCTAAAAAAGTCAGTCACCGGCACAGCATTACGCGCCATGACGATGTAGAGCATTTGCCGTAAGCGGTGCATGGGGTTTTCTTTGTTGGGAATAATATGCTCGCGCGAAACAAAGAAGCTGGTATCCATTACGTCTAAATTCAGCGAATGATTGCGGCAGAGTGCAAAGATTTGCTCGATGTCAGGCTGCTCTTTAAAGCCGTAGTTCGCAGTGATGAGATAAAAGTGGTGACTGATTTCGTTAATAGTCAGGCGTTCTGAGTCTTCGACAAAGGGCACATCTTTAGTGTCAATGCGCAGCACAATATTACGTTCATGAATGATTTTGTTGTGCTTCATATTATGCAGCAGCGCATGCGGTACCTGCTCTAATGATCTATTCATAAATACTGCTGTGCCTTGCACGGTCTGCCCAGCAGAGGCACCAATACTATTGACGAATAGTGACAGCGGCATGGTTTCACTATTTAAACGCGTCTGCACGCTGTCGCGACCGCGCTTCCAGGTTGCCATAATGAAAAATGCAGTGATGCCAATAAGCACAGGCAGCCAACCGCCATGGATGATTTTCAGTGATGTTGATGAAAAGTAGGCGAGATCGAGCAGAATAAAAGGCACGATTAATAGCGCCGCCAGTTCAGGGCGCCAATGCCAGACTTTAATAGCGACTACGATTAGCAGTATGGCATCCAGTGTCATGGTCATGGTCACAGCAATGCCATAAGCCGCTGCCAAGTTTTCTGAGCTTTGGAATGTCATGACAAGGATGCAGACTGCGAAAAACAGCAGCCAATTGAAGAAGGGAATGTAGATCTGACCAATTTCTTTATTGGATGTATGGCGCACTTCGAAGCGCGGTAGATAGCCAAGTAGCATGGCTTGTCTAGCGATTGAGAAAACGCCTGAAATACAGGCTTGAGATGCGACAACGGTGGCAAGTGTGGCAAATATAATGAGCGGGTAGAGCGCCCAATCTGGAGCTAACAAGAAGAAGGGATTTTCAATGTTGGCTGGATTCTCTAAAAGCAGAGCTCCTTGGCCGCAGTAATTGAGTACTAGTGCTGGAAATGCCATATAAAACCAAGCACGGCGTATGGGACGATGACCAAAGTGGCCCATGTCGGCGTAAATCGCTTCGCCACCGGTAATGGTTAGTACAACGGCGCCAAAAATCACCATTGCCACACCGGCGTGTTGCTCAATAAACAAAACCGCCCAGTAAGGATTAATGAGGGCGAGCACTTCCGGCGCATGCCCGATGTTTATCGCGCCGAGAAAGGCTAGTGTGCCGAACCAAAGCAACATTATGGGACCAAAAAAAGCGCCCATGGAGCCAGTGCCGTGGCGCTGCAAGGTAAAGAGCACGGTAATAACGGCAAGCGTGATGGGGATAATAAAAGGCTCAAAGTCAGGCGAAACGACCCTTAGGCCCTCTGCTGCTGAGAGCACGGAAATAGCTGGGGTAATCATGCCGTCACCTAAAAACAGTGCCGCGCCAAATAGGCCTAAAACAATCATCAATGGTCTAGCCCAAGGTCGCTTATAGCGACCGCGCAGCACCAGTGCCATCAGCGACATAATGCCGCCTTCGCCGTTGTTATTGGCGCGCATGATGAGTGTGATGTACTGAATCGACACCACCAGCGTGAGCGACCAAAACACCATGGATAAAATGCCGATGACATTGTCATGGGTAATATCAAGCCCGGGCACAACACTGAAGCATTGCTTGATGGCATACAGCGGGCTTGTGCCGATGTCGCCAAACACCACGCCTAAGGCGCCAATGGTGAGTGCGAGTTGACTGGACTTAAGCGTATCGGATTGTGCTGCAGACATATGCTTCCTCAGTGCCAACACACGACGCAACCGTTGGCATGCGACTTTGTGGCGCGAGTCTACCACTGCTAGCGCTGAGAAAAAGCCTTTGCAAATGAGTGCTCATCCGCTAGCATTGCCGCCCGCAATAGCACTGTCTATTCGCATCGGTGAGGTGTCCGAGTGGTTTAAGGAGCACGCCTGGAAAGCGTGTATAGGTTAATAGCCTATCGAGGGTTCGAATCCCTCTCTCACCGCCAGTTAAAATCGTTGAAACCCGCTCATGTAGCGGGTTTTGTCGTTTCTGGTGTTGGTAAAACTAGCAAGCGATTGGAAGGAGAGCTCCGTGCTACTACATGAACATGATGAGTTCTCGGCTTGCGAGCCTAAAGCAATATCTGCTAAGAGTATGTCCAATACAATCGCAGGGAACGCGATAGAACACACCCGCTAGCCATCTCTTGGCACAGCATGTGCCTATCTCACTCCTCCCGCGATCACCTGAATCAGAGCCTAACCTGTGACGGCCTTATCGCGCCACGGGAGGGCGGTAGCGTGTGTTAAGCGCTATGGCTTATAAAATCGAGTGGGCTCGCCGTACCGGCAAAGTGTTGGCCAATCACATGCGTATAAATTTGCGTCGTGCTGATATCTGAGTGGCCTAACAACTCCTGCACTGTGCGTATATCACGGCCAGCGCGCAGTAACTCTGTGGCAAAGCTGTGGCGAAAGGTATGACAATTAATGCGCTTATGATTCATGCCAGATATAGCCGCTGCTTTTGCCAACGATTTGCGCGCAACCGACGGGTGCAAATGGTGACGACAGATAATCCCCGTAAACGGATGTTGGCATAGCGTTGTGGACGGAAATAGAAACATCCACGCAGGCTGGCGAAAGGCATTGGGATATTTCCGACCCAGCGCATCGGGCATGGATGGGCCAACACCTCGCTGATTGTCTTTTTGCTGAAGCGATAGCGCCAATGCCGCTTGCTCATCGAAGAGTGTTTTCAAACTCGTGGATAACAGCGTGACACGATCTTTATTGCCCTTACCGTTGTGAACGACTAGGGCATGATGAGCGAAATCAAAATCTTTAATGCGTAACTGCAAGCACTCCGATATGCGTAGCCCAGAGCCAAACAGTAGGGAAAAAATTAACTTATCGCGACCATGCAAGACCGTTAAAATCTGGGCAACTTCTTGAGTGCTCATGACAGTAGGTAGCCTGGCGGGTTTGCTAGCCGGCTGAAAGCCGAGATCTCCAAGAGGCTTTTCTAGGAATTTGTTGTATAAAAAGGCCAGTGCATTTAGTGCCAGCTTCTGAGTATTGATAGAGACCCCGCGATCATTCGCCAGATGGTCGAGAAAGATCGTCACGTTGACACTATCCATGTGCTTTGGGTGCTGGTATTGATGAAAGCGAATGAAGCGGCGCACCCAATGAAGATAGGTCTTTTCAGTGCGTAAACTGTAGCCGCGCGTTCGCATGTAGCGACTGATGTCATTGAGGAATGGGCTGTTGCTCATAATGCCTACATCCTTGTAGTAGCGGCCTATGTGCTCATTAAAAGCATAGTTCGTGATTGCGCGCTCTGCTCGAAAACCTGTTTATTTGGCGTGGTTTTTGGCGCTATTTATCAGTAAGCGATTGAAATAATTAAGAATATATATTTGCAGATAGGAATTAGTGCGCCGTGTGTGATAGAAAAGTACGCATGCGCGCTTATCTGGAAAGAGGGAAGGGGATGATTAAGGGAATATGCTAAATAATTCAAATGGTTGGTCAATTAAACTAAGCGTGCCGTGTCTAGAGATATGCGCATGCTCACTAATAAACTGTTATGTGTTCGAATTCGAATCAAGCGGAGTTTCAACGTATGGGTAACTATTATTCGTTTGTTGGCGGTGAAGAAGGTCTGTGGGAAGTTACCAGTTGCGAAGCAATTGTTGGTGATCCACTAGAAAAAGTAAAAAGACTAGACATGGTAAACCTACCTGCTGCATCACTCACTGATCGTGGTGTATGGGTACTTCAAGGCTTCACCAGTAATCTACGGTATGCTGAGCGCCACGAAGTTGAAAAATTAAAAGCCATTCAGGAAGGGTTAAATCGGTCGTCAGCAACATGTGCTGCGCTCATTCCGATAAAGAAAAGTGCAGCATGGTGGGCTTTGTCTCAGGACGAGAGGCGAGAAATATTCGAAGCTCAGTCGCACCATACAGAAATCGGATTAGCCTATCTTCCTGAAGTGGCCAGACAGTTACACCATTGCCGAGATTTAGGAGAGCCATTCGATTTTGTTACATGGTTTGAATTTGCGCCTGAACATACTGATGAGTTCAATAAGTTGTTGGTCAGCCTACGAGCTACACCGGAGTGGGAGTTCGTAGAGCGTGAAGTAGATATACGTCTGATCAAGCATGGCTAACCTACAAAGACTTTTTGTTATCAACTCAGAAGTTAGACAGTCACATAACAAGTTGCTGCTGCGGACGTGGCATATTTGGCAACCTTTGTTGCGCTGCTTCGCAGGCAAAAAGGCCGCCAAATATGCCACGCCGTAGAGCAAGGCGTTAGGCTTCAAAACCATACAAAGGAAGTACATGAAATATTGTCCAGAATGTACAAGTGAAATGAATACTCAATCTGTTGATGGCGAGAATCGACTAGCCTGTTCTAAAGAATGTGGCTATATATTCTGGAATAATCCAATTCCAGTTTCTGCTGGCCTTATCGAAATTAACGGGCAGTATTTATTAGCCAGAAATCAAGCGTGGCCAGAAGGATTTTTCTCTTTAATCTCAGGTTTCATTGAGACTGGCGAAAGCCCTGAAAGCGCAATAAAAAGAGAAACTGAAGAAGAGCTAGGTCTAAAAGCAACATCCGTTGAGTTTATTGGTCACTACCCATTCCCTCCAATGAATCAATTAATGATTGCCTACATTGTGAAAGCTGAGGGTGAAATCAACCTCAGCGATGAGTTATCTGAATACATATTACTTTCTAATGCAGATCTGGTGTCTTATGATTTCGGGGTATTGAAATTAGGTAGGATAGTTGTAGATCAATGGCTATCCCAAGCCTAACAAGCGGCTGCACCGGACAAATTTCCGCTGTCACCTTTTTTGCAGAAATACGCAAAAAATACGCCATCAAAAATTTGCTCGGTGAGCCGGGCGTTATGCATAAGTGGAGCTTCTGCGCATGTATCTGAAAGTTAAGGGCGAGTACGCAGACCGTGAACTTCAACTTCTGTCAGAGCTCTTAAATATTCTTGACGGTAAATTGGTTGAGGTTAGCAGCTTGATTACTAAGTCACTTGACCCTGAATCAGACGGACTGATTGACCGCGGAGAGTATTTCATAGGTGTAGGGTTCTCCGTGATACAACAATATTTGACTGATACGCTCACTTTGACTGGGGTAAGCAAGCGATCTGCTTTCGATGTTGGCCCTCGTTATTCAGAAGGTTTTACCTTTGTTGCTGTAGTTAATGCAGCCGCAAACTGGTGGAAGCACTCCGCTGAGTGGGTGGGGCAGGAAGCAACGAATGGGCCGGCATTACAGACACAGCAAATTGTGGTCGAGACTGCTGAATCTCTGGGTTACCCACTCAGCAATGTCCTTGCCAAGCTGCTGGGCACAAATGAAATTACGCTCAGCGCATTGCTTCCAAATTTGGTGCTATGGAGGTCAGCAGTGGATGATGAGATGCGTAAAAATGCATAACAATTCGCAGCAGTTCGCGGCCTGTGGCCGCCGGACGCTCGTAAATTCGCGCCGCTGTGCTTGGCGTTATGTTTCTGGGGTGCTCACCGAATGAGTAGGTACAGTCCAACCGAGCGCATAGGCGTCAATGCGGTGGAGCAGCTCGCATTGAAAGAGCTAGGCTGGATATTCCGTGAACAACCGATTTCTGACATGGGGATCGATGCTCACCTTGAAGCTGTAGACGGCGGAAAGCCAACAGGGAAGTTACTTGGTGTTCAGATCAAGACAGGAGCCAGTCATTTCACGGATGCGGGTGACTCGCTGACCTACTACGGCACACTCACACACCTTAACTACTGGCTATCTCATTCACTGCCAGTAATTCTCGTCGCCCACCTGCCTGAATCAGGCTCCACGTACTGGGTACGCGTTACATCCAGCACAGCCGAGCGAACAAAAAAGGCATGGAGGATTTCAATTCCCAAGGCGCAAGCATTGGATATGGCTTCTTTGGAAGGCCTGTCAAAAGCTCTTGAGGGCTCTGAGCGGGAGATCCGATCGAGAAACCTATTTCTGCACATAGAAAACATGCGCTATTTGAATCAAGGCGGGCGCCTTGTTATCTACAAGGAAGAGTGGCACAACAAGTCGCTGGGGCGAGGTGCACTCAACCTAATTCAAGTCAATTCTGGCGGCACGGAAGAAACTCTAAAAAAGGGATTTTACTGGTACACAGGTTACGACACTAAAAGTCTGGTGGAAGAAGTCTACCCGTGGGCGTCCGTTTCAATTGACGAGCAGTACTACGAAGACAATTTTTGTGATTCCTTTTACAGTGTATACACAGATTCGTATATCGAAACGCATGACATCTATCCTTATGAAGTCATTAGCGGAGAAATTAGCCTTTACCGGCTGGAGCTAAAACTAAATGATCTCGGCAGGTCGTTCATGGAAGTATTTGCGTATCTTGAAGATGAAACATAACAAGTGCTTCCAGTCATAGATAAGGGTATTTCATGGCAAAGAAAAATATATTAACCATTGGATTCTCACTGGCGGGTGAGGATATTTGCTTTAGTGAATTTGACTCAGATATATCATTGTTAGACTGGGATATAGTTCTCTTTAAACCTGATATAAATGATTATCTTTACAGAGCTGAAAGCATGTTCCAAGGAAAGCCATGCTTGTCTGATGATGCTTCGTTCAAACTCAAGGCTCAGTCAGAGCATTGGCGAAGGGAAATTAAGTCTGCGGTAGATCACGGAAAACTTGTAGTTGTATTCTTGAGCGAGCTTAAACAGCTAAGTATTGCTACAGGTGAGAAACAGTTTTCAGGCACAGGTAGAAATCAAAAGACTACCCGAATCGTAACAAACTACGACAACTACCAGTCAACCCCTCTAAACCTTAAGCCCTTTAACTCTAAAGGCAAGGAAATAAAGCTTTCCGCAAAGAATTCCGAAATCATATCTTCATACTGGAGTGAGTTTTCTACAGTTTCATCTTACAACGTAATTCTTGAAGGTGAATATACTCCGTGTTTAGTTACCAAGCACGGAGACAAAACAGTGGGTGCTATAGTTCGCTCAAAAAACTCCAACGGTGCTTTGGTGTGTTTACCTGATATAGACTTTTACCCAGATTCCTTTTTAGTCGGAGAGGAAGACGGAGAAAATGAAGGCGAATGGACAGATGAGGCTGTGCAATTCTCTTCGAAATTTATCAAGTGCATTGTTTCACTTAGCAAAGCTCTAAATTCTCAGGGTGAGCTAACTCCCGAGCCTGATTGGGCTAAGGATTCTGCCTATAAGCTGGAGAAAGAGAAAGCTGAGGCTCAAAAGTTATTAAAGGTAGAAAAGAAGCTTGAGGCAGTACAAGCCGAGAAAGAAGCTATCATTGATACGGTCAGGGATCTTGAGCGATTTCGACACTTACTATTCGAAAAAGGAAAGCCTTTGGAATTCGCAATTCTTGACGCCCTGCGAATTATAGGGTTTGAAGTCACCCAATTTGACGACGGTGCATCTGAATTTGATGCAGTCTTTGAGTCTAAAGAAGGCAGGCTAATTGGGGAGGCTGAAGGGAAAGATAATAAAGCAATAAATATTGATAAATTGCGCCAACTGGCTCTAAATATCCATGAAGATCTCGAACGGGAAGAAATTGATGAGCCAGCTAAACCTGTGCTTTTTGGAAATGCTTATCGGTTAAATCCACTAGAAGAGCGACCCGAACCCTTCACAAAGAAATGTCTATCCGCATCAGCTACAAGCTCCACTGCTTTGGTTTTTACTCCAGACCTATTTAAAGTAGTCAAATATTTAAAAGACAATAAAGATGCAAGATTTGCAAAAAAGTGTCGAAAAGCTATTTTTAGTACAGTTGGTCTAGTTGAGTTTCCTATCGTTCCTCAAAGTGATAATAGTGTTGAAGAAGTGAAAGAAAGTGCCAAAGCAACATAACAACTCAATGAACTTCGCGCCTTGCAGGCGCCGGACGCAGCAAAGCTGCGCCGGTTATTGAGGCGTTAGGTGCCAGATGCATCCGGAAATCGAGGATTTATCCAAAACTATCCAAGAAGCTGCAGACTTTCTTTTTTCTGTAGGTGAGCAGCACTGGGGCAACTGGCTTGCAAAAGATGCAGCCTTAATCCGAAATTCGGATTTTAGAGGCGTTGAACATGTTTTAAATGCATTTGGCGGGATGGGCAGCATAAACGATTTGATCATTCATCCAGTAAATGGTCACTCAGTGAGCGAAGATCAAGTTTCAACCGCTAATGAAAAATTCGAAATTTTACTAAGTGCTGTGGCCATAAAATCGAAAAAGCTCTACAACGAAGAAATTGATGCTCTTCGAGGCACCTAACAAGTGGTTCAAACCGTTCGCTTCGCTCACTGGGACGGGCTAAAGCCCGCCCCTTAACCAAACGTTAGCTGCCCAAGCTGCCTTGCCTTGGCGTACGTAAAAGCGTACGCTTGCCTTTTGACTAATTAAAGAGATCGCCGCTATGCAGACTCTTACGGCAAGTGAAGCCAGAGCTAACCTCTACCGTTTAATGGATCAGACTGCTGAGTCGCATCAGCCGATTGTTATCGCGGGGAAAAGAAGCAATGCGGTTCTGCTCTCTGCAGAGGACTGGGAGGCTATTCAGGAAACGCTTTTCCTCTTGTCCATCCCGGGTATGCGCGAATCCATCAAGGCAGGGATGGATGAGCCGATTGAGGCTGGTTCTAAGGAGCTGGATTGGTGACGTGGCAGCTCATCTATACCAAGCAGGCCCAGAAGGACGCCCAGAAGCTCGCCTCATCCGGTCTTAAGGAAAAGGCAAAGGAGTTACTCAAGATAGTTGCGGACAATCCATTTCAGAGCCCTCCGACGTACGAGAAGCTGGTCGGCGATCTTGCCGGAGCTTACTCACGTCGCATCAACATTCAGCACCGCCTCGTGTATCAAGTGCTAGAGCCGGAGCATGTAGTTAAGGTGCTGCGTCTATGGACTCATTACGAGTAGTGTTGTCAGCTAACAATTCATTCAAGCCGACGCTGCTTCGCAGCGCCGCTTAATTCCAGCGTTAGCTGCTCCGGGGATTAACGAGATATTTAGATGAAAACATACATTATTACTTATGACTTGGTTAAAGAGCGTGACTACGAGTCTTTACATGAAGCAATAAAGCAATATAGCAAATGGGCTCGAGTAACTGAGTCAACATGGGCTGTAGTAACAAACAAGAAAGCTAGCGAAATCAGAGATGAGTTGAGGCAGGTGATGGACTCTGATGACAGGCTCTTTGTTGTTAAATCCGGTGTTGAAGCTGCGTGGAGAAATTCGCGGTGTAAAAACGAATGGCTCAAGGAGAATCTGTAATGAGCCAGAATAACAGAACGTCAGGTGAAAATGACTTCCGAGTAATTCGAGGAAAGGTAGGGTCTGTATCTTTATATGAGATCACCGATAGCGAATTAGACTTACTGGACAAAGGCTCCCCTAGTTCAATTTTCCTAAATTTTGCAATCTTTCTTTTTTCAATTGGTATATCGTTTTTAGTTACCCTCTTATCTGCGCCAATTACTGACATAAAGACTTTTACAACTTTCCTTGTTTTTACGATTATTGGCCTGCTTGGCGGTCTTCTGCTTTTTATAATTTGGTGGCGAATGAAAGGAGAGGTGTCAGTGGTGATCGGTAAAATAAAAAGTCGAATTGCAGATGACAATGAAAATCAAGATCAAGGTGTTGAAATTGACCCTGATGAAGAGCATGGGCAAAGCAGCTAACAAGTCAAAGCAGCACGCCACTTCGTGGCTGGACGCGCAAACGCGCGCCGCTGTTTGAGGCGTTATAAGCCACAGGCTAGTCTTGTAAGAATCACAAAGAAGGAATAATAAAGATGGACTTGAAAGTTAGTGATAATCATACAAAGCCAATGGTTCGTGTTTTTATCATGTTAATCGGGTTGTTGTGTGCTCTTCTTATCTCATGGAGATTTACTGGCTCTCCTCTTCCTCAAGATTCTAAGTATGCGTTGATTTTTCAGAATGCAATGCTGCTAATTGTTCTTGGCTCTGCCATCTTGGAACACTTTTTTACTAAACCAGCAGATTCGATGATTAATTCACTAATGGCTGGGATCACAATGTTTGGTGTATATCATGTATCACCTCCACTGGCATGGTGGGTAGTTTTCTCATATTGTCTTTTCGTTTTTATAATCTCAACAATATGTGTTGCCACATCCGGCGGAAGGCTTTCTAGCGATATTGCTACAGTAGTAAATAACCGTCTTTATAGACCTGCAATTGTTCTTGGGCGGTCAAGACTAATTTTTTCCGTAGTTTTTTTATTCGGCGTTTATTCGTTCTATTCAATTCAATCTGAAGTTGCGGTTTACCTTATAGTGTTTTGGGGTATTTTCATGGCCATATGGCCTCTTAAAATACCTCAACTTCTATCTTCGATTAGTTTCAAATATCAAGAGGTAGCCTTACCAATTGGCAAGCTACTCAGATTAGATAATCCTGGTGTTTTACGGTTTGCAATTAATCAAAGTACTGAATGGGAAAAGGGAAAGCCATTAATTTATCAGCGCGTAGATAAAAGTCAGCAATGGGTACTGCCTTTATATTCACACCTCAATGATGAGCGAAGAATTGGAACAGCAATGCTTCTGGGGGCAGTTGAAGAGGTTAAAACTGGTCTCTCTGACGGTCATATTTATGAACTTGAGGAAGAGCTAGATCATGAAGCTGTAATGAGTCTTCTCGGTGAAACTACTCAATCAAGACTGATTGGTTTTGTTGCAGAGGATTCATCAATTGGACGAATTAGGCTGGAAGTAAAATCAGACAGTCCTTGCGCAGATGGTATGCTTATCTGGTGCAAAGTTAGTGGTGTGAAAATTTACTATCAAATCTCTGCTGGAACAACGATTGAAGAAAATTTAGATGGAGATAAGCATGGCTATCAAATAGCCTATGCCGCTCAGTTAGGGACTTTAGAAGGTGGAGAGTTTAAGAAGTTTGACTGGCTTCCAAATATGAACGCACCAGTCTTTTCTTTGATTGATGGTGCAGCTGATATTATCGGCGAAGCTCCAAACCCCAACGATTTCGAGTTTGGAAAACTACCAAAATCTAACATTCCAGTGGTTGGTGATTTTGTTGGGAACTTTAATTTTCATACGGCGGTTCTTGGTGTAACAGGTTCTGGTAAAACTGAGTTCGCATTTGACTTAATTAGGCACTCTGTCTCAAGTGGAATCAAGGTTATCTGTATTGACCTTACCTCCCAATATAAAGGCAGATTGGCCGACCTAACCCCTACTGATCTTTCAATTCAAGAACAAACATCAATAGACTTAAGTCAAAAACTATTTGATGTTGAAACTGGAACCTATGGCGCGCCAAATGAAAAGAAAGCGCTGCAAGCGTTTAGTGATAAACTTAGGGCCGATGTTGATACTGAACTCCGGAAGTTCATGGAAAACGATGACTGTAGAATAGGGTTAATACAATTGCCTGAAATATCCAACTCTCAGGCGTCCATTTTTATCACAGAGATATACATGTCTTGCTTGCTGAATATCGCTAAGGAAAACTTTGGCGATGACTCTAAAAGAGTGCTTGTTGCAGTAGAGGAGGCTCACACAATTATGCCTGAATCGGCAACAATGGGTGTGTCGGACTTCGCCTCAAAAGGCTTAGTGGCTAAAATTGCACAAATTGCACTACAGGGAAGAAAATATAATGTCGGCCTATTGGTACTAGCTCAAAGAACTGCAAATGTAAGTAAGACAGTCCTAACACAGTGTAATTCTATTGTTAGCTTTGCATGCTATGACGATACAAGCATTAGCTTTCTAAAAAATATGTTTGGTTCTAGTTGTGCTGAGATGGTTCCAAATCTAAAGAAACTTCAAGCAGTTGTTTTTGGCAAAGTGGTTAAATCAGAACGGCCAGTCGTCGTCGAAATACCGTATGATCAAAATAAAGTCTAGCATCAGAAAGTGTTGGCTTATAACAAGCGCAATCAGTCGGAAAATTTACTCGCTGGCGCTCCCAAATTTCCGCTGTTGCGGGCGTTAACTGTTATTGCATTCGTTCGGAAAGTGATACTATAGTGCTACTGTTAGTCTGATTCAGGGTGAGTCCATGAAGGTTGAGCTTGTTACGAACCTCAAACGCCAAGCCACAAAGATTCTGGCAGATCTGCGCGTGTCTAAAGAGCCGATACTGATCACGGAGCACGGTCAGCCATCCGCATACCTTGTTGATGTGCAAGATTACGAGTTTATGCAGCGCCGACTTGAGCTGCTTGAGGGGCTCTCGCGGGGAGAGCGTGCTGTATTTGAGGGAAGAACGTACAGCCAAAGTGAGGCCAGGGAGAAAATGAGTAAATGGCTGACGTAATCTGGACAGAGCCCGCCCTTCAAGAGTTGGATGCCATTGCTGAGTACATCGCTCTGGATAATCCCGATGCAGCAAGTCATCTGGTCCAAAAAATTTTCGATAAGACCGAGCGTTTGGAGAATTTCCCCCAATCCGGACGGATTCCTCCTGAGCTCCCTAATTCGGTATACAGGGAGTTAGTGGTTCAACCGTGTCGCATTTTCTATCGTGAGGATGGGAAGCGTGTTCTCGTCCTATATGTCATGCGAGAGGAGCGGCAGCTCAGGGCTTACATGATTGGAAACAGCTAGCCAGGCGCGTTACTCGGATGCCTTTGTCTCCGCTTCGCTACGCCAAAGCCACCGGTGCGCTCAGCGTTATGCCCGTGTCAGATTCCGGTGATGAGCAAGTCGAGAGCGGAAATAATTTCATCTCTCTTTGCGGATAGATCTGCGACAGAAGCGCCAAGCAACTTTTTTGGAATGCCGGCGAGTTGGGGTGTCATCATCACGTACTGCTTACCATCAATTTCAAAAGTTGGCGTCAGCGTGCGGATGGCTTTCCCTTTCATGGCGGCTACAGGGTAGAGCGGTACAGCGACTCGCGTGCCCAAGTCTTCGATCAGATCGTTTTGCACATTGAGCAGGAAGGGAATTGCTGCCTTCGTTGTAGGGTTCGTATTGTGGTGTACGGTGAATTGCGACATTAGAAGCTCCTCAGTCCGTCGCTGAAGACGCCGTGCTTTTCAACGTGGTCGTTATAGGCGTCAATGGCGGGTCTGTTTTCAGCTAGCCATTGCGCGCGCTGTCTTTCCCGGAGGGCGGCAGCCAAAGCCAACTCCAGGGTCGCAGAGAGATTGATATCAAGTTCCTTGGCTTTACTGAGCAAATCACCGTTTACGCTCAGATTGGCTGGCCTTTTGGGGGCTTGGGGGTTATAGGCAAGTTGCATTTCCGTTTCCTCTGGGGCGTGTATGCGCATAGACTATACGTATCTTAGGGCGCAAGCCAGCTGCGGGCTTAACAATTCGTTGAAGGCGGACGTCCCTGACGGGCCGCGGCCTAACTCCAGCGTTAGGGCTTATCGTCAACCTAAAGCCGTGATAATGCGATGTCGTAAACTTCGTTTCGATCTCGCTTTCCAACGGCAATGACAGTCACGGTGACAGTCTGATCTTCTACGGAATAAACCAAGCGATAACCTGCTTGGCGCAACTTGATCTTATAAATATTCGTGGCGCCGGAGAGGGCGGCACTAGGAACATGGGGGTTCTCTAATCGTTCAGTCAGTTTCTTTTTGAGCTGCTCTTGAACCGTATGCCCCAGTTTTTTCCACTCCTTTAGCGCGGAGGCTTTGAAGGCGAGCTCATAGGTCATCGAGTGAAACCTTGATGGACTTCTCGTGCTGGCGCTTTCTCACCAGCTTAAGTAGTTCCACATCATCGAGCATTTCCATCATAGCTTCGTAGGCAGCAGCGGGCACACAATAGAACGCGGGTTCGTTTCTATTGAGAACCGCGATAGGCATACCATGCCCGCTGGCCACCACCTTCATCGGGTTGGCCTTGAGCTCTGAGATGCTGGCTGCGGTTTCGGTAAGTATTTGATATGACATGGGGTGGCCTCCGATGGCGATATTTGAGACCTAATAATAGGTCTTTTAAGTGGTCTCTTTCAAGGCTGCCCTAGCAATTCATTCAAGCTGACGCTGCTTCTCGGCGCGGTTTAATTAAAGCGTCAGAGAGTATCCCATGGCATCAAGCGCACTTTTAACATTCGAACATGTGATCCAAGACGCTATCGATTTGGTTAATCATTTCGATGCTTTAAACACGAAACCACCACCACCTCAGATTGAGGTTCTGAAGCGCGCAAGTCTTGTCATGGCATTAGCTGCATTGGAAACCTACTTTGAGGATCGTCTCATAGAGGCAATCGAAGCAATCTGCGCCAAGAGTAAGAACGAGCCTGTGCTTACGTCTTTTTTCAGGGATTCATTAGACAATGATCTAAAGTACTTTCATACGCCAAGTACCGATCGCGTTCGTCCAATCTTTAAGAAGTACCTTGGGTTAGACATAACAGATGGTTGGGTGTGGAACAATGTTGAACCGAGCGGAGCGCGTTCAGAGTTGAATCGCTTGGCTAAGAAACGAGGTGATATTGCGCACCGCTCTTGGCGACCTGTTGATGGACAGTCGCAGGTGCAAAAGCATGCTGTAACGCGAGATGATTTGCGAAAACATATCTATTTTGTAACCCAGGTTGCGCGCATAACTGATTCATATCTTGCAGAAAAGCTCTATTAGTTCGCTCATTCTGACGTCGCTCCGCGACGCGCTCAACTCAAGCATTTGTAGTCGTCAACTAATCCAAGACACGATTTTTAGCTTTTTACTTTAGCCAGCATATTCATGATTAGGCGTATCAATGTCTCTTTCTGAGCTGGGTTCGATTCGGCGACAAGCAGCGCCAGTGCGGCTAGCCCAATGTCATTAATCACGGGCTGACCATTCGCGTCCATAAGTCGACCGTTACGATGCAGGAAGTCCACGAATAAGTAAGCGCCACTGCGCTTGTTGCCGTCTGCAAAGGGGTGGTTCTTGATCACGAAATACAGCATATGTGCAGCTTTGGCTTCGATGCTTGGATACACCGGCTCACCAAAGGCTGTCTGATCTAAGTTGCCAAGTAGGGCTGCTAGCCCATCATCGCGGTCGCGTGCAAATAGGTCAGTGGCTTCGCCGCGTGATACTAAACTGGATTTGAGAGCGGCGAGTGCTGTGCGAGCCTCTATGGCTGTAGGCAGGAGGCCGCCAAGTTGTGTCCTAGGCTCAGTCAGCAGTCCTTCATCATATCGCTGCAACAGCAAGAAGGTCTGAGCATAGCGACTGACAATATCGGCTAGTCCACGGCCTGCGTCTGTATTGAGTGCTGGGTCTGTCGCAATGCGACGTACTAGCGTTAGTGCCGTTTCCAACTCGCATGCGTTGGCCTCAAAGCGCTGGCGATTTAGAGTGTAGCCAAGAGTGAGGTGTTCACGCAGTAGCTTCGTGGCCCATTGGCGAAAATGCACACCTTCAGACGATTTGACGCGATAGCCAACAGAAATGATGACATCGAGGCTATAGAAGCCAACTGGCTTGTCTGAATTTGCAATGTGCAAATTTTGCACATTGCTTTCTTGAGTCAGCTCGCCCTCGGCAAATACATTGCGAATATGTCGGCCAATCACTGTTCGGTTGCGACCAAATAGCTCGGCCATTTGCTCCTGGCGTAGCCATACAGTATCGCTCTGCAAGCGCACTTCGACGGGCTGATCCCCGTTCTGATAGATGACGATATCGCTCATATTTTATTCTGCTTAAATGTAGCCATTACCTTACGGCAGCCTACCATCGTGTGATTGGGCTCCAAAGCTAAGCGTTACTCAAATGCGGGGAGACGTCGCGTCGGCCACCACGATCACATCAAAATCTAATACTTTAGATATTTGAAATTCAGCGCTGTCTAGGTGTAAATCACTCAAAGCAAGCAACTTCATCAATACTCCTTCGGCGCCCAAACTAGCTCGCCATCGATAGTCATGATGCCCTGAAAGGGCACGCTAAACGCCGCAAACCCCATGCGCTCCGTATGATTTGAGTAGTCCATTTTTAGATGATGGTGGCCATGAAAAAGCCTATTCACACCTAAGCTTTGAGCCAGCAAGTCCAGTTCTTCAAATCCATGATGATGACAACTCGGAGCTTCGTGACTTACTAAAATGTCGGCATCCAATGAAGCGAGAGCGTCATAAGTAGCTGGCCAAATGGATGAGCAATGCTTCAATAACTGGCCTTCTGGGTAGGTCGTTGCTTTAAAAAATCGAGACTGCTTGAGTGCTTCCATGGATTTATGATTTTGAGGTTCAGGCGGCCGCCACACCGCGCCGCGAAACACGCCGCCGAGCCCGGCAACTCGCAGCCCCTGAATCGTCACCACACGGCCATCAATATTGCGGTGCATCGACTCGCTTAAATTGAGCCAGTCTCGTTGGCGATCGGTATCGTGGTTGCCGTGGATAAACCAGCACTCAATGCCTGCCTCAAGCAGTGGCGCAATGAGCTCTTCAAAAGGCGCCTTGCACTCCATGTCGCCCAAGAAAATCACGGCTTGCTCGCCGTCGGCCTGTTGCCTAGGTAGCAGGGCAGGCAAGATGTGGTTGAAGCGCTCATGCACATCGCCCAATAGATAAATCATGCTCAGAGTTCCTGCGTAAACTGCTGCCCTTATCGGCTATTCGCTTTGTTCGGATGCTGCTTGATCGTTTCAATTAGCTCGTTAATAGAGGTCCCGGCATGTATTTGCTGCAGTAGTGCCTCGGCCACTGTATTTTTATCTGTAATGCTCAGCATGCGGGATAGCGCAAGAAAGGCATCCATGGACTTAATAGTTACCGCTTTGATGCTTTTCTCATGCGCCAAATGATCGTGCTTTTGAAACTCGGGAGTAGAGAAGTGTTCAATGATCTCGAGTGATGTCTCAAGGTTGCGGCGGTACTTGGCGACGGTATCGCTAGGAATTGCCCAGAGATCGTTAAGGATGGTGAGCTTTTGCCCTACGGGCAGGTCATTCACGAAATGGCCGTTATAAATAGCGGTGCACTCTTGAATACGCATAACGGGCGATGAGGCGAAGCTGTCGATAACCAACACATGCGACTCCATAGCATCTGCTTCTCGCATTGCCGCACTATAAATAGTTGCCTTGGAGAGGTCGTTTTCGCCTAAAAGGTTGAGCAGACGCGGTAATACCTCTGGCTCATCTACCGGCACTACCCAATCATGCAATCTGTCTTTTCGCAGCTTCATGTGAAACACGCCTAAGTGATTCAACAACAAAGAGACTCGCGGCAGCGAGATGCTTTGCGGCTTACCACGTAGCCATGACGATAAATTTGTAGTCCTTATGCCTGTGGCTTCTTCAATCGCTTTTTGCGTCTCTTGGCGCAAAGAAATTAAGCACTTAGCGACTTCAACTTCGAGTGGAAGTGGGGTGTCCATGAGCGCTCTCTAAAAATAACTATAACTTACTATAACTTTTTCTTGCACTCGTGAGAAGTCGGTGCCATGATCGCTTTATCAGGTAGTTATAGTAACTTATGATAAGTCTTCGGAGTGGCATCATGTATAGACTTAGTGGCAATTGCTTTTTACGCAACAAACCCATGCGCAAGGGCACATATGAAGGCTTCGTGCGTCGACTACTGGCTACTTATCGCTGGTTGGATGCAAGAACCTTTAAACCGGCACCCGGCCATTTGCGTCAAATTGAAGATCTGTTGGTGGCTATTCAATACGACATTATCCCGGTGGTAGGTAATGGCTTAGCGCTGACGGTGAGTTTCGTTTCGGAAGTGGTAGATATTCGTTTTGATCTGAACAAGTCGGTAAAGACAAACGAAAAAAATGTGAAATTGCTTGAAAGCTTGGTGTCAAAAACCAAGAAGAGTTGCGAGCGTGTGTGTGTGGCTTGTGGGTCTGAGGCAGTTTGGGATAACAATAAATGCAAGGAGCATAATCAACCTTATCGCTTATTTGCCGATGACTTTCGCGCAAAGCGCCAGCCTAAAAAGGTATGGAGGCAGCCCGCCGTTAACCTAGATACGGGCACCACGACTCATCAACGTGTCTTGACGACGGTTGACATGTTTCCAATGGACGCCGTTGAGGCATTTCATAACAGTGCCATGCAATCGCGTAGTGGTAGCGATAACCCTGATCGGCGCAAGTTGCTTGAAGCCGTGAAAGAGCATGGTGGTGCTACTCGGCAACTGGCTATTTATCACGACAATTGGGCCGCCACGCTGGAGCAGCTCAGACATCGTTTTCCAAACTTTGCTGTTTTAGCTGATGTGTTAGAGCGTCGAATTGCCCTGAGCTTACATACCGGTGGCGTGGTGAGCTTGCCACCACTTTTGTTGGATGGCCCGCCGGGTATCGGCAAAACCGCTGTGATGAATTGGCTTGCTGAGGAGTTGGCTCTGCCATTTGAGCGCCTAGATATGTCCGCTATGCAAACAAGTGGTGCATTAGTTGGTAGTGATCAGATGTGGTCCAACACCCAGTTTGGTGTTGTCTTTAAAGCACTGGTGAATAGCCCCTTGGCTAACCCTTTCGTCCTACTAGATGAGGTAGACAAGGTGAAAGGGTCAGAGCGCTTCGACCCACAAAATGCCTTACTCGGGCTGTTAGAGAAAAACTCGGCTAAGCACTTCAAGGATCTGTCTGCAGGTTTTGAAATTGATGCCTCGCACATTAATTGGATTCTCACGAGCAATGATGCCGAGCGCATTAGCGCGCCTTTATTAAGCCGCATGGAGCTGTTGAGTATTCCGGCACCTTCTGTTGAGCAAATGAGTCAGATTGCTCAGTCAGTTTATGTCGCAAAACTTAAAAGCCACGACTGTGTGAGCGTGTTTCAGCCGCAACTCAGTGAGTCGGTAAAACAAGGCTTGAGTGAGATGTCGCCGAGGGAGTTGGGCTTGTGCATTGAGTCGGCGATTGGGCGAGCGTTGCTGAGCAAGCGAGATCATTTGGTCATGGGTGATCTCCAACGAGGTGCCTTAGTCAAAGTTCCTTTTGGTTTCAACTTAAACGCGGTGCATTGAGGTGGTGCTGATGCCGAGATCAGGGTGTGGGGTCGAAATGCTGAGGCATGGACAACTCAGGTTGCAGCAGCTGATGAAGCTCAATATCGAGTGCTGCAGCCAGCCTGGTCATGATCAGCAGCGACGGGTTACCGATGCCGCGTTCAATTTGACTAACAAACGTCCGATCAACGTCGGCCATTAAGGCTAAGGACTCTTGTGATAAGCCCAGCGTCTTACGTCGCAGCTTGAGCTGCGTGGCGAAGTGCGTGAAGACGGGGTTGATGTGCTGTTTCATAACAGCAGCTTCCGCTCGATAGGGATTGTAAATCCACGGGATATAATCTACAAAATAGAACGGATGAGTGCATGAGCATGAGTACGCGCTTGAAAAAAACTAAAAAAGGAGAGTCATCATGAAGCGTGGAAAAATTTTGCAATACGACGGAGCCAAAGGCACTGGTATTGCGGTAGTGGATGGGCAGCAATTGTCTTTTGATATTAGCCAATGGCAGGGTAGTAACGCGCCTGCACTGAATGGATTGGTGCAAGTCATCGAACAGGATGGTGGCGTAAAATCAATCTCTCCCGTGTCAGATGGCGCTGTGCTGAAAGAGCAAACCCAGGCTGTGCAACAGCAAGTTCAGGAGCACGGTAAGCGTATCTACGAACAAGTCACGGCGACCTATGGTTTGCCGTCAACGGTGGCTTACGGGCTGTTCGTCATTGCCATTTATATGCTGAGCTTTGTCAGCATGAAAGTGTTTATGGCCAGCAATTCGCTGACGCTATCTCAACTGGTTAGCCAATTAGGTATGACCGGGCAAAGTAGTTTGGCAGGTCCTCTGTTCTGGTTAGCGCTGCTGGCACCGATTGCCCCATTTTTTGTGAAGCATAAAGCCGCATGGCTAGGATTGGCTGCCCCTGCACTACTGGTCGTGTTGGTGGGTTTTAATCTGTGGAGCGAGTATCAGAGCCAAGCAGAGACGATGAATAAAATGAAATCAGCGTTTGGTTCATTTGGCGGCGGTGACGCCTTGCAGGCTTCATTTTCGAACATGTTCTCTTTCGGTATTGGCTTTTATTTGGCATTAGCAGCATCGGCGTATTTGGCCTATGTAGGCATCACACGCTACCGAGCAAACTAAAGGGAGAACAATAATGAATGCATATAAGAAAACTTGCGTGCTCGGTGCGGTTTTATCGGTAGCGCTAATGGCAGGGTGCAGTAAAAGCGAAACAGAGGTCAGCCAGGACACGCTGAATGGAACGGCTGCAAGCTCAACTCAAGCTGGGAAAAAAGTGGCAGCTGAACAAAGCCAGGTTGATGCGAGTGTACCGATTTCACAGTACGTGATGATTGCGCCCGATGAAGACTCAATCATCCTGACGAAGTTTTTAATTGCAAAGTCAGGCAACTTATTCGATGAGGATGAGGCGTTAAAATTATTGTCTGCACAGTACTATAACGAGCGAGATGCATTCAAAAAGAAAGATATCGCTAAGGCGCTGATGCCTAGTTTGAATGAAGAGTTAAAGGCCATGTCGGGCACGAGCTATTTAGCTATTCCAATTGAGTCCGTCCCTTACGGCCAGAAGGGTAGATCGGCATTTAGTATCGTTCCACTAAGTGTTCAAACCTATAACTTTGACTTAGGCGGTTTCCCGTTACTTGCTAAATATGGAGCAAAAGATTGCTGGAGCTCGACATTCAGCAATGCCCAAAATGTCAGTGTCTCTGTGACGGGACCTGATGCTCCGTGCTTTTTGCCAGTCAAAGACGAAGCTGCGGCACGAGCAATTGAGAATGCCATTCAGTCGAGCGATCTTGAGTTTAGAGGCACTGCCTATGTGCAGCTAACGGCACGCAAACGAAGCTTATATGGCCAAGTAGTGCATGCGAAGATTGAGCTTTCGCATGCAGTGACGAAAGAAAAGCTGGGCACGTTTAACTTGTAGTTAATTTGTTGGTGCTCTTCGTGCGCTCACATTAGGCGCGCATGAGAAGCACTGCATTTGATTCAATTTAATGAAAAGGAATTTATGATGAAACTTATCAAGTTTGTTGGTGCCGCTGCGCTCGTTGCTGTTCTTAGCGCCTGTGGAGGCGGTGGTGCATCTGCCAAAACCGTTGTCGACGGCAACCCAAATACGCCGACTGACCCAACGACTCCCGAAACACCAGCTGATCCGCCCAAAGTCACTCCAGCGCCGGATGTCTCTGATGGCACTCCAGCTGCTTCATTAACGAGAACAGCGGCCACGTCGAATTGCCAACTAACACAATCTACGGGTGGCTTTCCGGACCGCCAGTTAAGCATTGCTGCAGCGCGCTTTGTGCAAGTGGTTGAGCAAGACATGACGGACTCTGCTAGTCAGCTTGCTGCTGAGAAAGCCGTGTTAGTGCGTGTGGATGTTGTTAGCCCACAAGATGTTGCGCTGCCAGCTAAGGCGACTTTGCAGATTGGCAGTGGTGCCGGTAGTTGTACGAGCTATGATTTGGTTGCCACGAATCAAACGGCTCCTACTGAGCGCGATGCCACGGTGCTATCGAAAAGCTATGTAGCGCGAATTCCTGCGGCGGATGTCAGTGCTGGTTGGGCTGATTATCAAGTAGTGATTGACCCATTGCGCCAGTCGACGGCAGCGGCAGCTAATAAGTTATATGCGACAGGGCCGTTGCGTGTCAGGCCAGTGGTTACGGATACGTATGTCTATGTGCCGATTAGTTTTGAGGGACAGGTTGGCCAATTTGCTACGGTAAGTAAATTGGAAGAACTCATTAAGCGTGTGTTCCCGCAAAGCTCAATGACGTTTACTACCGATCCTGTCCGTACGTTAGAAGCGCTAGATAAAGACAAGGCGCTACGTGTTGATAACGGCGTGTATGTATTTGACTCCAAAATCATGAGCAAAGCATTGGGCGAGGTCGACTTCGAGTGCTTTGTTCGCCAAGGCGTGATTCCGCAGCTTCGAGTAGCGACAAAGTGTTTAGCGGCCTTTCCAAGCAATATTCGTTTTGTTTCTGGCTCAGCCTCTGTTGTTGGTATGGCGACTTCAGTATCTATGCTTTCTGAAAGCTTTGCTTCTGTCGATAACAGCACCATTACCGGCCCATACAATGGCTACTGGCTAAACCGTGGCGCTGAGACATTTATTCATGAGATGGGGCATGTTCAGTCGCTTGGCCATGCGAACTGCGGTGGTGTTGACCAGGTGGATAGCGATTTATATGACGATGGTAGCCTAGGTCCAATCGGCGTGAGTTATGACTCCGGGCGTGACTTTTACTTCCAAGCTTCTCGCGGCAATTTCTACGACATGATGTCTTACTGCGGTAATGGCTGGATGTCAGATAAAGGCTATCGCAAAGTCATTGCGTTTAAGTCTGGTGACAATGACGACCCAACCATCATGGCGAGAAGCACCCATGGCGCAGGTGGCAGCTCACCTCGCATGGTGTACGTAGCGAAGCATGATGGCCAGTGGAAAGCGTTTAGCTCGCCCGCGCCGCATGAATTAACCGTGTTATCGCCAGCACAAGTGTCGGCCTTATTACCTGCTGCGTTGAATGGTCTGAAGGTCAGTGTTTACCGCACAGATGCTGGCCCTATGCTTAGTGGACCTTATTATCTGAGCAATACACCGGATGTGTTAAGCAAGCTGAAGATGTTGGGTGTGGCTGATAGTGCGCTAAAGCAACTAAATAGCGTAGTGCCAACGCCTAACTGAGTTTAATAAAAGGACTTTGTATGAAGTATGTTTTAGTGTTTGTGTCGCTATTGCTGGCTGCTTGCTCAACCACAAAAAATGCAGATGGCAGGGTAATCCCCCCAGAAATTAATCGGATTCAGAAGTAGAATTTCTCCTAATGCTTTGAGGAAGTTCTACATGCGCATATCTCGATACTCTGACAGCCAAATCATGGCGATTTTGAAGCAAGCTGAGGCCGGTACACCGGTT
>JBFJJU010000019.1:0-31720 GCA_041612115.1 Perlucidibaca sp. | reverse complement strand
TGTGGCGTGACGAGCGGCGGCATGCAGATAATCATCGGCCACACCTTCGGTCATCGCGGCTTTGCAGAGACGGTTTGGCAGTGTGACGCCACAAGGAAGGGTGAAGGGTTGGTTAATTAAGTTGCTCATATGAGTCTCCTTTAGCCTATCCATAGCAATGATAATGACAGCGCACCGGCGTAAAATACCGCCACGGAAAGTGCGCCAACGAGTTGTGACAGCCACGGCCGGTTGCGTTGAATTTGCCACATCCATAACGCGCCGGCGCCAAGCAGCATTTCAGGGATTAAGGGGTAGAGCGCAAAGCCTTCAAATTGACGGACATCGAGTGCGTGCCAGAGCTCCATGGGGCGCGCGGCCCATTCCCAAGTGGTGAAAGCAATTAGCGCCATGATGGCGGCATTAAACAGTGGGAAGCGCGCGTGGGCGTTGATCCAGCACAGCGGCCACAGCAGCATCAGCCACATACCCAAGAAGTAGATAGGCACAGCGCCGCCCAAGCGTGGTGCGCCATGATCGGGGAAATGCAGCGTGCCCATTTTCTGCACCAACATCCAGTCAGCACAGGGCAAAGCCATCGATAGTGGTAGCAAGAACCACCACAGTGCTACCCAGTCACGATGTTTGCGAAGCAGGCCGACAATGGGTAGCGCGAGCACATAGCCAGCGACCAAGTACAGCAGCAAGTCGCCAAGATTAAAGCCGACCAAGGTCGGCTTTAGTGCAAGCGGAATGGCGATAGCAAAAAAGGCCAGATGAAACAACAACGCATCACGAATGCGCGGAGCGAATAGCGCCATAGTTAATATCCCTTCAGGATTGGTTTTGGTTTTTGTTGGAGTTTACTGGGATTGAGTGTAGTGTCGGCGAGCAAGTCGGACATTCCCTCACTAAGACGAATGCGAGGCGTATAGCCGAGAACGCGCTGCGCTTTGGCAATAGAGTAACGATGTTTGCGGAGCAAAAACTTCATAGCCTCAGGGCTCGCAGGTGGCTTTTTGCCAAGCGCGCGATAGGCTGGGCCTAGCGCCGTGAGTAGAGCCTTGAGTACCCAAGTTGGCGCTGTCGGTAAGCGTGTACCAGCGAGCAGCGCATGGGTTTTGAAGAACACGCGTGATGGTGTCGCGAGGCCATCAGTAATGGTGAAGGCTTCACCGCAGGCATCGTGTTGTATGGCGAGCAAGACACCATCGATAAGGTTTTCGACATGGACATGATTGATCACTCCACGACCATTATCGGGCAGCATAAATACGCCTTGTTTGAGTAGCTCGATGGGGCGAATCACCCACGGTACGCTCCCTGGGCCATAGACATCGCCGGGCCGAATAACGATGACGCCAAAGTCATGCTCAGGATCATTAAAGCTCATGGCCACGCGCTCACTGGCGAGTTTGCTGTCGTTATAGACATTACCTTGGCCATCGAGCAGGCCGTCTTCGCTAATCTCAGGCAGATAGTCAAAGCCAAAAACCATCACCGATGAGAGATGCACAACACGTTTAACACCAATGGCACGTGCTGTTTCGCAGACTGTGCGTGTGCCCTCAATATTGACGCGCTCATAATCTTCGTGAGCACCATCCTCTTCAACAATGGCGGCGGTGTGGAACACGACGTCGGCATTACTGGCAGCGCTGCTTATGGCATCGACATCGTTGATATCGCCCACTACTACACGGATGCCTAAAGCTCTGGCGCGTGCTGCAGCTGGCTCAGAGATATCCATGCCTTGGACTTGCCAGCCTAGGCTGAGTGCGCGTTTAGCCATTGCGAGGCCAATAAAGCCGCCGATGCCGGTGATACAAAGTGTTGTCATAAGGAGTTCTCAGATGAGGGCAAGTGGTGGCTGCCATGCATTAAAGCGGTTAAAAAATAGATAATTTCATTGCTTAATTCAGCCACGCTTGGCGCTTTGTTAAGCATTAGCCAGTCGGCCATAAGCTCATTGATGCCACCAACAATAGCAATGCTGGTGAGGTGATAGTCGCGGTCAGGCAAGTCACCTTGTGCTGCTAGCTGCTTCATATAGAGCGCGATGAGTTTTGCCATGTCGTGGATAGCTGTACGGCGTAGACGCTCCATTTCTGGACTCACGCCAACCACTTCGAGCACGCCGACACGGGCACGGCGATTATCTGCGAGGTAATGTTCGACTAATGCGCGAACCGCTAGCGGTAACTGCTCGGCAATATTGGCTTGCGGTTGCGATAGAGCCTTAAGTAGCGCATCACTTAGGTCCTGCATGAGGTGGGCGTAGAGCGCTTGCAGCAAACCTTCGCGACTGCCAAAAAGCTGATAGAAGTGTCGTGCGGTGACTTTTGCCTCTGCGCAGAGCTGTTCAATCGGGGTGCGTGCATAGCCTTGTTCGGCAAATAGCGTGAGTGCGGTGTCGAGCAGGCGCTGGCGGCGCTCGGCCTCGCGCTCTTCGGCACTTACTCCGCGATAAGCACGTGTGGCAACTGGGCGTTGGCCGCTCTCAGCTGCGCAGGCTTTTTTCGTGCGCAATACGGGCTTCTCCGTTGCATCGGCCGCCGCGTTGCTACTGATTTTATGCTCTGTCGCCATGGCTTTTGTTGTTTTGACAAGATATCTTGTCCGAAATATAGTGGCATCGAAATCAATAAGCAAATCCCTTGAGGGCAGCGCAATGAAAATAATGACGGACATCAAATATTTCGATGGTAGCCGCAAGGCTTTACAGCCAATGACGCGCGTTGGCGATACGCGGGCGGCGGCAGGAGATTTTCGTCGCGACATGCTGACGAAACCGAAAGCGCGCTATTACGAGTCGTTTGAGCTTGTTCGTGTGCCGTATCCAGCCAAATTCGCCTACCTCAATGCGTTCACCATGCCGACGCCATTTGTGCATTTGTGCAACCGCTTATTCGTAATTCAGTTCGATAGCGCCGAAGGCCTTAAGACCTTATTGGTTAGCCCATCAGACTGGGAGCATCAGCGCGAGACGCCATTTTTTGCGCAGCTCGATGCCAAGGCCGGAGCCTTCACCGGTGTTATGGACAGCCTGATTGTGCGCACCACCAATACCGTGCTTGGCGTGCTGGCTAGTATTGGTTTGAAGCCGGAAGACATTGATTACATCACCTATGACCATTTACACACGCAGAATGTCACGCGGTGGTTAGGCAGTACCGAGCGCCCAGGCCTATTGCCCAATGCCAAGCTGCTCATCATGCGGGAAGAATGGGAAAGTGCTAAAGGCCTATTGCCGTGGCATAACCAATGGTATTGCCCGGGTGGCATCGCGGATGTACCGGAAGACAAAGTCATCTTGCTCGATGAAAGCACCTATTTGGGCGATGGCTCAGTGGCCTTGATCAAAACCAAGGGCCACACTGAGGGCAATCACTCCATCGTGGCGCACACTGATGGTGGTTTATTCGTTACCAGCGAAAACGGCGTTAGTCTCGACGCCTATGAACCAAAGTTGTCGCGTATACCGGGCTTGGCGGCTTACGCCAAACAGACGGGGGCGGAAATCATCATTAATGGTAATACCCAGGAGTATGCGGTCGATCAGTACATTTCTATGGTGGCGGAAAAAACCATCGCAGGCCCCAGTATTCATGATCGGCGCTTTCCGAATATGGCACCCTCGTCTGAGGCTAGTGGTTTTTGGCTATGCCCTGGCACGACACCAACGATCACCGTGGGTGATCTGAAGTATGGTTGCCTGACTAACTCTGCTGACATTAGCGCTCTCAAAGCTGCACCTAAAACGCGAAAATCGGCAACTGCCAATAAGGTGGCGAAATGAATGTCGTCGTCACTGGTGCAGCGTCAGGCATAGGTTTCGCACTGGCACAGCGCCTGCTTGGCCTGGGCCATCAAGTCTGTGCCTGCGACATCAATCTCGATGCCATGAGCGCTTTAAACGCCTTTACTAGCGGCTCAGATCAGCTCCTCATTAAAGCGCTGGATGTGCGTGATGCTGCGGCATGGTAGGCGCTAATGACCGATATAGTCGCACAATGGGGCAGTGTTGATGTCCTGGCTAATGTCGCCGGCGTTTTGCGTGATGGTTGGGCGCATGAAGCTACTGCCGACGATGTGCATTGGCAAATCGACATCAACGTTAAAGGCGTGATATTTGGCTGCCAAGCGGCGCTGCCACATATGCTGGCCCAAGGCAGTGGTCATATTATCAATATCGCCTCATTGGCGGGTTTATCGCCTGTGCCGGGCCTGAGCATCTATAGCGCCAGTAAGTTCGCTGTACGTGGCTACACGCTTGGCATTGCCATGGAGCTTGCCGATAAAGGCATTGCGGTCACTGCCGTTTGTCCTGATGCCGTGCAAACGCCCATGCTTGATATTCAAAAAGGCCGTGAGCAAGCAGCGCTGACCTTCTCAGGGCCTCGCGCGTTAAGTGCAGAGGAAGTAGTGGATACGATAGTTGGTCCGGTTTGGCAGAAGCGTCCGATGGAGGTCACTTTGCCTTCATGGCGCGGTGCTACTGCGCGAGCGGCCAGTCTGTTTCCGGAAAGTAGTGCTAAGGCCTTAGGCTTGTTTCGGCAAGCGGGCTTAAAGCGTCAGGCCGCGATTAAAGCAGGCCAAGACAGCACAAAAAAATAGCAGTTTATCTTCGGTTTTTGCTAAAGGCATCGCTGGGCACGGTGCCTGAACTCGCTAGCAAAATCTCGACACGGTTACGGCCATTGCCCTTGGCCTGATACAGCGCCTCATCCGCGCGAGCGATGGCGGCGTCTATTGAGCCATCGCTTGAGCTGAGCAGGGTTAAGCCAAAGCTAGCGCTGATGGCTAGGGGCTCACCACGATCATTAAGCACGATGAGGGACTTAATGGCCGCACGACAGCGCTCAGCAATAGCATGGGCCTCGGTCGCATCGGTATTTGGCAGGATGATGAGAAACTCTTCGCCACCATAACGGCCAACGCTATCGCCAACGCGAACCATGGTGGTCAAACACTCGGCAGTAGCTTTTAAGACGCGATCGCCGGTGGCATGGCCATGGTTATCATTGACGCGTTTAAAGTGGTCTAGGTCGAGTAGCACGCAGGCTAAAGGGCTGCTGTCTCGTGATGCACTAGCGGCCGTGGTGGCTTCGCTAAAAATATGCCGACGGTTGGCTAGGCCGGTTAAGCCATCACTGCGACTCAGCACACGAATATGATCCTCGCGAGCACGCCACCATGTCAGCATTTGATCAGCCATAAAGGTGATGAAAATCAAGAAAGGTGCGGCGAAAAATATTTCGCTTATCATCCAAAAGCTGAAAGCATGGCTGGATGCTGGCGCAACTTTACTTGGAGCGTATGGAATATGGCCTACTGCTGCGGCGTAGTTGAGAGTAAAAAGCAGCACTGCGGATGATAATGCTGCCGACCATACTGCCCAGCGGTCGAACAGGATAAAGCCAAAGATCGGCGCCCCGAGCAAAACGATGCCGACAGGAAATGACAAGGTGCCGATGGAGTAGCCCATCAGCACTAAGCTGAGCGAGTAATACTGCAGTGTGACATGTTGAAATGCTAAGAAATTTGGCCTTCGTTTGCGCAGTAGTAGGCCTGCGCCACAAATCATTAAGCCAACGGCAATGAGCAATAGCTCAATTTCCATCACGCGCCGAACGACATCGACATGCACGAGCAAATCACGATCTGAGCGGTTGATGACGACGAGTGACCAGATGAAGTACTGCAGATACAACGGGATGGCCATAGCCATCATGATTAAGCCTTTGTCGACGATGCTCCACTCTAATGCGGCGGCGATGCGTTTGCGCCAAACGGTCAGTTGTCTCACGCATCACCTCAGATCGTTGTGGAGCACTATCTCAGCACAGCTGAGCTACTAGTGGGTAGCTCGTTTGTCGCTTTATTGTGCTTTCCTGCGTTAGAAGCGATAGGCGCCAGCTTCTATCTCTGCATACATCTCGGCAGTTAGGGGCACATAGGCATGAGTCCCTGGCAGCAAGACATAGACAGGTTCGTTACCGGTTTTGGCCGGATCGAAGCCTTCGCTTTTCAAGCCAGACTTTTGATATTTGAAAGTGCCTGTGGTTTCCATAGCCATTTTCACGCGCAAAAATAACGGCACGGCATAGGCGGGAAGTTCGGTTTTCACATGAGCTAGCAGGGTGTCGAAGTTTACTTCGTGGCCTTCATGCGGCGTGATGGCGGCCATGCCGGCGCGACCATTGGTGTTAGAAATTTCAACGCCATAAACCACCGCCTCAGCTAAATCGACATGCGCGGTCATGATGTTTTCGACTTCAGTAGTGGAAACGTTTTCACCTTTCCAACGGAAGGTATCGCCAGTGCGATCGACAAACTGAGTGTGGCGGAAGCCAATATCGCGCATTAAATCGCCGGTGTTGAAGTACTTATCGCCTTTTTTAAACGCGTCGCTAAAGATGCTATTGGCATTCTTGCCGCTGTCGGTATAGCCGTCGAATGGGGTTTTGTCGGTAATCTCACCGATTAATAAGCCGACTTCACCGCGCTTCACTTTCACCATAAAGCCTTTGCGATCACGGACCGGTGCTTCAGCCTCTTTGTCGTACTGAACTAGGGCATAGGGCATTGGTGAGAAGCCCACGGTGTTGTTGAAGTTGAAAATATTGGTGAAGCCAACATTGCCTTCTGACGAAGCATAAAGCTCGGCGACTTCTTCCACGCCAAAGCGCGACTTGAAGCTATCCCAAATCGATGGGCGCAAGCCGTTGCCAATCATTTTACTGGCGCGATGTTGGCGATCTTGCTCACTGGCGGGTTTCTCTAGCAAGTAACGGCAGAGCTCCCCAACATAGCCAAAGGCACTGGCGTTGTAACGGCGCACATCATCCCAAAATTCGCTGGCGGAGAACTTACGGCGTATGGCAAGCCCGCCATTGCCGGCAATGACAGCGCCCCAACACACCACCATGGCAGTGGCGTGATAGAACGGCAAGGTAGCGTAGAGCACGTCGTTGGCGTTGAGATTAAAGGTGAAGCCGAGGCCACCATAAGCTTTCATCCAGCGGCCGTTATTGAATACAGCCGCTTTTGGCAGGCCAGTTGTGCCTGATGTGTAGATATAAAAAAGGCCATCGGGGCGGAAGTTTTTCTGCGTGGTTGGTGGGTTATAGCTTGGGCAATCTTTGATGTCGCTGGCGAGGTTGCGCCAGCCTTTTGGCGCACGTCCTGGCTTTTCCAGTGTTGGCGCATCGGCAAACCAGTAGCGCTGCTTGCTGTCTACCTTTAGCTCAGCGTCAACATCGCTAACAGCTTGCGCACATTCGGCACCGGCAATAATAGCCTTGGGTTCGACTAAGTTGATGCTGTGAGTCAATACCTTGCCATTTTGCGACGTATTAACCAAGGCCGATACCACGCCGATTTTTGCCAGTCCCAAAACAGTGGCCATGAGCTCGGGGCGGTTTTCAATTAAGACAATGACGACATCGCCTTTTTTCAGGCCTTTGGCTAAAAAGTGATGGCTAATGCGATTTGCCCACTGGTTCAGTTGCGCATAGTTAAACTGCTGGTCTTGGTAGTACAGCGCAATGCCATTGGGGTTTTCTTGTGTCGACTTTTCGAATGCCCATGCCAATCCCAGTGGCGTGCTGGTGTTGGTGCTATTGGCCATCATTAGGCCTTTGATCATGCGCGGTGCTTTGCGCATCAGACCAGGGATTTTACGCGCCACATCGAGTGGGCTAATGACATCGGCATGGGGTGTAGGCATACAAATTCTCTGCAAAATAATGGGAGTAGCTAAAACAAAGCCGCCTTGGTGGCGGCTAAGTTAACGGCGAAGCTCTAAGCTCGCAAGTTTTTATGCGAAGGTGCTAGCGCTTTTTAGTGGGTAGAGTGCCCATAATTTTACAAATAATGCCGAGCATGACTTCATCGGCACCGCCGCCGATCGAGCCAAGACGGCCATCGCGATAGGCGCGCGCAATTGGATTATCCCAGGTAAAGCCCTGGCCGCCCCAGTATTGTAGGCAGCTGTCGGTAACTTCACGCATCAAGCGGCCCGCTTTGAGCTTAGCCATTGAGGCAAGCATGGTTACGTTGTCGCCTGCGATGTGCTGCTCACATACAGAGCTCGTTAAGCCGCGTAGGGCCTCTATCTCTGTCATCAACTCAGCTAAGCGGTAATGCACCACTTGCTGATCAAGCAAGGGCTTGCCGTAGATCATGCGTGAACGAGTATAGTCTACGGTGAGCTCAACGCATTTAGTCATGCCACCTAGAGCGCTGGCGGCGCAAAAAATACGCTCCTCTTGGAACTGCAGCATTTGCATCATAAAGCCCATGCCTTCGGTGCCAATCAAGTTAGCTTGCGGCACGCGCACATCATCAAAAAACACCTGAGCAGTATCTGAGCTGCGTTGGCCTAGCTTATCAATGGGCTTGGAGAAGGAGATCCCTGGTGTTTTCGATGGCACAACGATTAATGACTTGTTGTTGTATGGGCCATCGTCGCTAGTGTTGGCGAGTAAGCAAAAGAAGTCAGCTTGTAAGCTGTTGGTAATCCACATTTTGCTGCCATTAATGACGTAATCATCGCCATCCTTCACGGCTTTAGTTTTGATTGCGGCGACATCAGAGCCAGCATGAACTTCACTAACGGCAATAGCGGCCACCATTTCACCGGCAATGGCAGGGCGCAGAAACTTATCTTTTAAATAGTCCGAGCCGAAACGCGCAATCGCTGGCGTTGCCATGTCGGTTTGCACACCAATGGCCATGGGAATGCCGCCGCAGGCGATACGACCAAGCTCTTCAACAACGACCATATTGTACGAATAGTCCAAGCCGGAGCCGCCGTAGGCTTCGGGCTTGTGCACGCCGAGCAGGCCTAGATCACCCATTTTTTTGAATAGCTCATGGGCGGGAAAGCGGCCCGCTGCTTCCCAAGCGTCAACATGTGGGTTGATATTGCTTTCGACAAACTGACGTGTTGTGCGGCGTAGGGCTTCGTGTTCTTCGGTAAAACGCATGATGCGGTCCTCAAAAAAGGTTAGGCTCGCTAGCGGTAAGTGACGCTGGCGGCTAAGCGCGGTCATCAGTGAAAAAAATGACTGCTAGCAAGCGTGCGACTGATTAGTCACGCGCTAACATAATGCGCAATATGACGCTTTGCAAATTTTTTGATAAATAAAGGTAATAAAAAATGTTGGATGCCGATTTTCCAGTGCTTAGTCAGCTCTTTGCTCAAGCAGAGTTGCAAGTGAGTAGCATCAGCTTGGCGTTATTAGCCGCTAGCGGCCTGTTTATGACAGGTTTGTTGACCGGCCTGTGGAAGTATTTGGCGATAGCGACTAGTCCTCAGTCGCGCGCACCGTACTATGTTGATATCGCGCATAGATCATCGCTGATGTATGCGTATTCGGCACTTTTGGTTGCGTTATTGGCGGCATTAAGCCCATTTTCGCCGACGATGACTTGGTGGGCTACAGCTGGGCCGCTATTTTTCTTTGCCAGTGCTGTCGTGACTTACATGATTCATGGCTGGCTAAATGACACGCGCAACCAACTCGCCAAGCCTTATGTGCTCGGTAAGAGCCACTTGCCTGGCGTGTTGATTCACGGCTTTATGGGTGTGTTGGCGCTCGTTGAAATAGCTGGTGTTGCGGTCTTGGCGGCAGGTGCCTGCAAGACCTTGTGGCCGCTGCTATAAAGCTGCTCTTGCGCTCGCTACAGGTATTTCGCTAGTAGGCTGCGGCCGTCGAGCTGGGCGTTCATCACCGTCATAAAAGTGTAGGCGCCCATCAGTTTGCGGCTCAAAAACATAAACTCTTTCGGTGGCACGCTAAAGTGCCGACTCGCCGCAGAGCGTGCTGCTTGGCTTGCCGCACGTTTATGCAGCATGCTTTTTGCCCAGCAATAATGGCCTTCGGCGTTAAGAATTTCGGCTGGCACAAACTCATTGGCAGCAAAAGGTTCGAAGGCTAATAGTGCTAGGTCAAGAAAGCCTTCGCGGACATTGGGCTGTAGGTTGTCGAGAAAGCGGAAGCCAGTCATGGCGGCTGTCATCGCCGCGCGATCGCGATTGAAGCAGGCGCGAGTGAGGTTGCGCGCCAATGACAGCAGTTCATCAGGGAAGTCGCGGACGGCGCCAAAGTCTAGCAAAACGATTTGATCATGCTTGCCGTCATCACTGAGTTTGACTAAGTAGTTGCCGAAGTTGGGATCGGTTTGTAGTCGGCCCCAAATGAATACTTCGCGGCAGCAGACTTCCAGTGCAGCAAGCGAGATGGCATCACGGCGAGCTTGTGGTAGTGCAAGTACGGTGCTGCTATTGACTGGTACGCCGGTTTCATAGGACATCACAATGAGTTTGTCGCCACAGTACTCAGGATAGATTTTCGGCACGATAAAGCGCGGATCATCCTTTAAGTAGTCGCCAAATAGCCGTGTGGTTTCGGTTTCAAGCGGGTAGTTGACCTCGCGATGCATCATCATGCGGACTTCATCGAGCCAGTCTTCAAACTCGCGCGTTTGTGGTACGGCACGAGTCAGCTTGAGCATGCTGGTGACAAGGTTTAAGTCGCTATCGATGGCATCGGCAACCCCAGGATACTGAATTTTCAGCACCATTTCAGCGCCATCACTGCGGCGTTTTGCGCGATGCACTTGCGCTAAAGAGGCAGCGCCTAACGGCTCTGGGTCAATGATTAAGTCGTTAAAACGATCGCCGAGTTGTTCGCGTACGATGGGCTCGAGAGTCTCCCATTGCAAAGAGGCAGTCGAGTCATTGAGCTTATGCAGTGCAGCAGTGATTTCTTCGGGCAGAAAGTGTTCACCATAGAGCGCCATCATCTGGCCAATCTTTACGACGCTGCCTTTGAGCTGACCAAGTTCGCCAACAAGATATTCCGCCTGATCAGCTAGGGCTTGCCGACGAGCAGTCGCACGATTCTCTGGCGCTGAGAAAAGTGAGCCGGCTGCAGATGCAGCCATGCGCGAACCGGCCACAAGCGAGGCTTTAGCGATAGAAAATCGGCGCTCAAAGGCACCGGTTTTTAAGCGTTTTAGGCGATCATCTACCATGAATTAACGATCCTTGCGGTTATTTTATGGGCGCGAGTTTAACGCACTTGCTGCCAAATGCCGTCGATCTCTATGACTACACCGTCCTCTGCTAACTTCAGCAAGTGTGCCCAGAGGCTGAAGCGTGCAATCGGGTGTAGATGCGGCGAGACATCGTCATAGACAATTGGTACCCAGTCGGCGAGGTTGGCTGGCGGGTGTACTGCTAGCGAACTTAAGACTTTGTTTTCACGCTGCAGACGGTGCGCCACAGTAGCAGCGACGACAGCCTCAGCATTGGCCATCACGGTGCCATGTCCTGGCAATAAATACTCAATGCCGCGATGTAATAGCTTGTTCAGTGAGCGTATATAGTCACCAAGGCGACCATGGGGCGGGATGATGACCACGGTTGAGCCTTGGATAATATGGTCGCCAGTAATCACCCATTGTTCATCGGGGCAATGAAAGCAGAGATGGTTTTCGACATGCCCAGGGGTATGAATGACTTCTAGTGGCCAGCCTAGCTCTTGGAAGCGATAGCCATCGGCCCAGATGTCATCAATTACGGTATCGCGATCTTGGCTGGGGTCTTCAGCTAAAGGCTGCATGCCACAAACCCGTGCACCAGTGGCGCCAACCAAGGCTTGCGTGCCTGGCGAGTGGTCGCGATGTGTGTGAGTGAGCAGAATATGCGTTAGTGGCAGGCTGGTCTCGGAAATAGCTGCAAGCATGGCATCTAAGTGCGCGCCATCTGCTGGGCCTGGATCAACCATGGCTAAACAATCGTGACCAATCAGCAAATAAGTATTAGTGCCAGGCCCAGTCATGATGCTTGGATTAGCTGCGGTAATGCGCCACACGCGAGCGCTCAGGTGCTGATGATTGTCGGCAATAATAGGTAGGGTTGTGGCGTTGGCTAAGACCATAAGCGGCTCTTCGGAGTCAAATTCAGACAATCGTTTGTACGATTGCCCGCTAAAGTTCAGGGCATGACTATACTATGCCCATGCTATTTCGCTATGTAGGAGCTTTCATGCTGATTATCGTGTCGCCGGCCAAAACCTTGGACTATGAAACGCCATTGCCCACGTTTGCCGCGCCAACTCAGCCGCAATACGTGAGTGAAGCCGCTGAGCTTATCGATGTGCTGAAAGAAAAAACGCCTGCGGAAATCGCCAGCTTAATGAGTCTCTCCGACAAGCTCGCTAGCTTAAATGTTGCGCGTTACAACCAGTGGCAACCATTCTTTAGTGCACCAGAAGCACGCCCTGCATTGTTTGCCTTTAAAGGTGATGTTTACACCGGCCTCGATGTCACACGCTTTAGTGCGGATGATTTAACTCAGGCCCAGCAGCACTTACGAATACTTTCAGGGCTTTATGGCCTGCTACGACCACTGGACTATATGCGCCCATATCGCTTGGAAATGGGCACTGACTTGAATAACCCGCGCGGCAAAAATCTCTACGAATTTTGGGGCGATCAGCTTACCGGTGCCGTAAACGCTGCTCTGACTGAACAAGGTGATGAGATTTTAGTGAATCTGGCGTCGCAAGAGTATTTCCGCGCCATCCAGCCGAAAAAATTACTGGGACGGCTAATTACCCCGCAATTTCGTGACGAAAAGCATGGTCAATTTAAAATTATCAGCTTTTTTGCCAAAAAAGCCCGTGGCCGTATGGCGGCATGGCTGATCCAAGAGCGCATCAGTACACCCGAGGCACTGTTAGATTTCGACATTGATGGCTATCGCTATGATGCAGCGCTGTCGCGGCCTGATGCGCCTGTGTTTATTCGCAGTGAAGGCGATAAAGGTGTGTTTGCTTAAGACTTTCGTCTGCCGTTTATCCGCATTTGACTAGTGAAGTATGACAACACTGGTCGGAGCCGGTGTAAAACCGTAAACTTCGCCCCAACTAAAATGCCCCGTGAGGTTCTCTATCGTGTCTGTCGATACCATTAAAGCACTGCAAGCCGACCATTTTGGTCGTTGGAAAAACCGTGAAGCCATTGCTGAGTCCATGATTCCGCAGATTGGTAATTTGCACCGTGAAAACAACGTCATCATTACGGTGTTTGGCCGCGCTTTAGTGAATCGCTCAGTGATTCAAATCCTCAAATACCACCGTCGCGTGCGCATGATTGCTGGCGATTTGTCGGTGGTCGACACATTCCCTATTTTAGAAATGGTGAAAACCCTTGGTCTGGGCGCCTGCCAAGTTGATATCGGCAAAATCGCCATCGATTTCCGTGAGCATGGTGCTGGCCAAGACCTGCGCGCCTTTGTTGAGAAGGCCGTTGCGCCAGGCGTTGGCCTGAAATCCTTAGGGGAGCCACGCGATGTCGTGCTCTATGGCTTTGGCCGTATTGGCCGTATTTTGGCGCGCTTACTCATCGAGAAAGCTGGCAACGAAGGTGGCCTGCGTCTGCGTGCCATCGTGGTGCGTAAAACCACCGATGGTGATCTTCAAAAGCGTGCATCTTTACTGCGCCGTGACTCCATTCATGGCCCATTTGAAGGCACGATTTCGGTCGATGAAGAAAACGAAGCCATTATCGCTAACGGTAACTTCATTAAGGTCATCTACGGCAGCAACCCAGAAGATATCGATTATGCAGCGTACGGCATCAACAATGCCTTGCTCATTGATAACACGGGTAAGTTAAAAGACACTGAAGGCCTAGGTCGCCACTTGAAGTGCCCAGGCGTTGCTCGCGTAGTTCTCACCGCGCCAGCCAAAGGCGATATCAAAAACATCGTCTATGGCGTCAACAGCAACACGATTACTGATGCTGACACTATTTTGTCTGCCGCCTCATGCACCACCAATGCCATTACGCCGGTATTGAAAGTGATGAATGATAAGTACGGTATCTCTTCTGGTCACGTTGAAACCGTGCACTCATTCACTAATGACCAAAATTTGATCGATAACTATCACAAGGCCGATCGCCGTGGTCGTTCGGCGGTGCTCAATATGGTCATCACAGAAACCGGTGCGGCGAAGGCTGTTGCTAAAGCTTTGCCAGAACTTTTGGGCAAGCTCACCGGTAACTCGATTCGCGTACCAACACCGAATGTGTCCATGGCTATTTTGAGTCTGACGTTAGAAACAGCAGCCAGCCGTGAAGAGCTCAATGAGTTCTTGCGCAATGTTTCGCTGCATTCCGGCCTGCAAGAGCAAATCGATTTCACCAACTCAACTGAAGTAGTCTCGACAGACTTTATCGGTTCACGTTCGGCTGGTGTTTTTGACGCACAAGCCACCATCGTTAATGGCAATCACGCTAACCTCTATGTCTGGTATGACAATGAGATGGGCTATAGCTGTCAGGTTATGCGTATTGCCGAGCAAATTGCTGGCGCGCATTACCTAACCTTGCCATTAGAAGGTTAATCTAGTTGAACTGAGTGGAGGCACTGTCCTTCACTCAGCGTTTTATAAGGCCTTGTGCCTGTTGCTTTAGAACAATAAGTATCGGACCGTGCCACGCAAGGCGTGACGGTGAAGATTAGTCTTAGACGCGCTGGAACTCACCATGATTAAAATCAAACGAGGCCTCGACTTGCCTCTGTCTGGGGCGCCCAAGCAAGCCATTAGCCGTTCGCCTGCCGTGCGCTCAGTGGCCATTGTTGGTGCCGACTACCCTGGTTTACAGCCCACGATGCAAGTCGCCGAAGGCGATAGCGTTCGTTGTGGTCAAATTCTTTTCAGTGACAAAAAGAACGCTCAGGTAGTGTTTACTGCTCCTGTCAGTGGTCGTGTGCGTGCAGTGAATCGCGGTGCACGGCGTGTATTTTTGTCACTGATTATCGACATCGACCCTACGATTACTGATGGCGAAAGCTTCGCTGCACACAATGTCGATGCGCTACCCTCATTAAGTGCAGAGACTGTCACCGAACAGTTGCGCATTTCTGGTCTATGGACTGCGCTACGCACGCGGCCCTTTAGCAAAGTGCCTGTGCCCGGCACCACGCCATCGGCGCTATTTGTTAATGCTATGGACACCAATCCGCATGCTGTGCAGCCAGCGCTGGTTATTGCTGAGGATGAGCCGGCCTTCGTTAATGGTTTAGCTGTGTTGGCGTGTTTAGGTGCTCCGGTCATTGTGGCAAAGGCACCGACAGATACCTTTAGCACCGGTAATGCCCGTGCTGAGACTTTCAGCGGTCCACATCCTGCAGGTCTAGTCGGCACTCATATGCACTTCGTTGCGCCAGTATCCGCGCAGCGCCAAGCTTGGCACCTGAACTACCAAGACGTGATGGCAATTGGCCGTTTATTTGTCAGCGGCCGTCTCGATAGCCAGCGCGTCATTGCTATTGCCGGGCCAGTGCTGAAAGAGCCGCGCCTGATTCGTACAGTGGTTGGTGCCAGCATTGCTGAGATGCTCGATGGCGAACTCGTTGCCGGTGAAAACCGCAGCATTTCGGGCTCAGTATTGTCGGGCCGTCAGGCGCGTGGCGCTGAGGCCTATCTGGGCCGCTACCACTTGCAAGTGTCTGCGCTAGAAGAAGGTTTCGAGCGAGAGCTGCTGCATTATGTTCGCCCTGGTACTCACCGCAGCTCTGTACTGAACCTGTACTTAGGTAAGTTTTTAAAGCGTGAGTTTGCCTTTACCACGAGTACCAATGGTTCCGAACGCGCCATGGTTCCAGTTGGTACTTATGAGGCGTTAATGCCCTTAGACATTCTGCCAACTCAACTACTAAGAAGCCTAATTGTTGGTGATGATGACCAAGCTATTGCTCTTGGCGCTCTCGAATTAGACGAAGAAGACCTGGCCTTGTGCACCTATGCCTGCCCAGGAAAATACGAATACGGTCCCATCCTTCGAGATGTTTTGACCCGCATTGAGAAGGAGGGTTAAGCCGTGAGTTGGGTAAAAAATAAACTCGAACAAATGGCGCCAGATTTCCAAAAAGGCGGCAAGCACGAAAATTGGGCGGCGCTATTTGAGGCTGTGGACACCTTCTTTTATAGCCCGAAGCAAGTCACTCATTCAGCTGCGCATGTTCGCGACTCTATCGACTTAAAACGCATCATGATTTTGGTTTGGATGGCAACATTCCCAGCCATGATCATCGGCATGTGGAATATCGGTAATCAAGCATTGACCGTGCTTGGAAATGTACCTGGTGGCACGCCCGATATGGCCGTTGATGCTTGGCGTGTCTGGTTGATTTCGCTGCTGGCGGGCTTCGATGCCACTAATCTCTGGCACTGCTTTGTCTATGGCGCCACTTTCTTTGTGCCAATTTATCTAACCACATTCATTGTTGGTGGGTTCTGGGAAGTATTGTTTGCGCAAAAGCGTGGTCATGAAGTTAACGAAGGCTTCTTTGTTACCTCCATCCTGTTTGCATTGGTTTGCCCGCCGACTGTACCGCTTTGGCAAGTTGCACTGGGTATTACCTTCGGTGTGGTGATTGCCAAAGAAATTTTTGGTGGCACCGGCAAAAACTTCGTTAATCCAGCTTTATCTGGACGCGCCTTCTTGTTCTTCGCTTACCCAGCGCAAATGTCTGGCGACACCGTTTGGACCGCTGTTAATCCAGCACTTTGGGGGCAGGCTGTTGATGGTTGGACTGGTGCTACTGCACTTGGCCAAGCTAAAGCTGCGGGCATTGAAGCACTTCAGCGCGTAAGTGATGGCGGCTTGCAAGCGATTAGCTGGATGGACGCCTTCATCGGCAATATTCCTGGCTCGATGGGTGAAGTATCGACCTTGGGTATCGCCATTGGCGCGGTGATTTTGCTAGCTACGCGAGTTGCTTCATTCCGTATCATGGGCGGTGTGATGATCGGCATGATCGCCACTACCTCGCTATTTAACGCCATTGGATCTGATACCAACCCAATGTTTGCTGTGCCGTGGTACTGGCATTTAGTCCTTGGTGGCTTCGCTTTCGGCATGGTGTTTATGGCTACCGATCCCGTATCAGCAGCAATGACACACAGTGGCCGTTGGATATTTGGCATCGTCGTTGGTGTCATGGTAGCGCTGATTCGTATTGTCAATCCGGCCTATCCTGAAGGCATGATGTTGGCGATTCTATTTGCCAACCTGACTGCTCCGCTGATCGATTATTTTGTTATGCAGTCCAATATTAAGCGGAGGATCGCGCGCAATGGCTAATGAATCTCAGCTAAAAACCATCACCGTTGCAATCGTCTTGTCGGTGGTTTGTTCTGTGGCGCTAGCAGCAGCGGTAACCTTGCTCAAGCCCATTCAGCTCAAAAACCAAGCGCTCGATAAGCAACGCAAAATTTTGGCCGCCGCTGGCGTCTTGGCCGAAGGCCAGGGTGATGCTGACGAAGTCGGCACAAAGTTTCAAAAATTCGAACGCTATTTGGTCGATCTGAATACTGGCGCCTACAGTCGTATTGAGCTTGATGACCGCTACGATCAACGCAAAGCAACTAAGCAGCCTGAAAGCTCAATGCAGCTAAGCGGCGAGCAAGACGTAGCAGATATTAAGCGCCGTGCTGAGAAAGCCGATGTCTATGTCTTGCGTGATGAGCAAGGTCAGCTTCAGCGCTTGATTTTGCCGGTCTCTGGCTATGGCTTGTGGTCGACTATGTATGGCTATTTAGTGCTAGAAAAAGATGCCAATACGGTTGCCGGAATTACCTTTACTGACCAAGCCGAAACACCAGGCCTTGGTGGCGAAATTGATAATCCGAAATGGCAGGCGCAATGGGTTGGCAAGCATGTCTATGGGCCAGAAGGGCAGCCTCGTTTGCACCTGAAAAAAGGTGGAGTAGACCCTGCCAAGCCCGATGCTGAGTATCAAATTGATGCCTTGTCTGGTGCCACGCTGACCAGTAATGGCGTTAGCAATATGGTGGAATTTTGGATGGGCGACTTAGGTTTTAAAGCCTTCCTAAGTAAAGTCCGCGAGTCAGGAGTGTAATCATGTCCGATCAAGCCCCAGTCAAATCGATTTTATTAGGTCCTATCCTCAATACTAACCCCGTGATTTTTCAAGTGTTGGGCATTTGCTCGGCGTTAGCTGTCACCTCCAATATGAACACTGCCTTGGCGATGTCGATTGGCTTAACGGCGGTAGCCGCCTTTTCCAGCCTTTTCGTTTCGATCATCCGCAGCGTCATTCCAAACTCCATTCGCATCATTGTGCAAATGGTGATTGTTGCGACCTTGGTGATTATTGTTGATCAAATCTTGCGTGCTTTTGCTCCCGGTATTGCCAAGCAAATGTCGGTGTTTGTGGGTTTGATTATCACCAACTGCATTGTCATGGGCCGCCTAGAAGCCTTCGCCATGAAAAACCCGCCAACGCTGAGCTTTATAGACGGCATTGGTAATGGTCTAGGCTATTCCGCTCTGCTCATGCTGGTGGCTTTGATTCGTGAGGTATTGGGCTCAGGCACATTCTTTGGTCTCACGGTGATGCCAACAGTAAGTAATGGTGGTTGGTATATCCCCAATGGCTTGCTGCTACTGCCGCCATCGGCATTTTTCTTGATTGGCTTGATTATCTGGGCGCTGCGCTCCTGGAAAACTGAGCAACAAGAAAGCACCGAATTCCGTATCGCGCCCAACACGCGCGCGACGCCGACGCACTAAGGCAGGAGAGAGAATATGTTGGAGCATTACCTTAGTCTGTTTGTGCGCTCGGTGTTCATTGAGAACATGGCGCTGTCGTTTTTCCTTGGCATGTGTACTTTTCTCGCGATATCGAAAAAAGTGACCACGGCGTTTTCTTTAGGCATGGCCGTGGTAGTGGTGCAAACCATCACAGTGCCGGTCAACAACCTAATGTGGCAGTACTTTCTGAAAGAGGGAGGGCTGCAATGGACAGGTTTAGAAGGCGCCAGTGCTATTGATTTGAGCTTCTTATCATTGCTCACCTACATCTGCACGATCGCTGCCATGGTGCAGGTCATTGAGATGGCATGCGATAAATACCTACCAGCGTTGTACAACGCGCTGGGTATTTATTTGCCGTTGATTACGGTGAACTGCGCCATCTTAGGCGGCTCATTATTCATGCAAGAACGTGACTATAACCTACCGGAATCGGTGGTTTATGGCGTTGGCTCAGGTGTGTCATGGGCTTTGGCTATCGTGCTGTTGGCGGCCATTCGCGAAAAGCTCAAATACAGCGATGTGCCTGGTGGTATGCAAGGCCTCGGTATCACCTTCATCTCGGTAGGACTAATGGCTCTTGGCTTTATGTCCTTCTCCGGCATTCAACTTTAAGGAGGCAGCGTTATGTCCACACAAATGGTCATTGTCCTCTCGATGGTGATGTTTACCGGCACCGTCTTGTTGCTGGTGCTCTTTATTTTGGCTGCGCGCTCGCGCTTGGTATCAACTGGTGCAGTCACTATCGATATCAATGAAGATCCTGAAAAGCGCTTAGAAGTTAATAGCGGCAACAAGCTCTTACAGGCATTGGCCGATCAAAAGATTTTCTTATCTTCAGCCTGTGGCGGCGGTGGTACCTGTGGCCAGTGTCGCGTGCGCGTGAAGTCTGGTGGTGGCGATATTTTGCCAACGGAAGAGCCGCACTTTAGCAAGGGTGAGATTAAAGAAGGCTGGCGCTTGGGTTGTCAGCTACAAATCAAACAAGATATGGAAATTGAGCTCGACGAAGCCTTCTTTGGTGTTAAGCGCTGGGAATGTGAAGTGATCTCAAACGATAACGTAGCAACGTTTATCAAAGAGCTGGTGCTTAAATTGCCTGAAGGCGAGGATGTAAACTTCCGCGCCGGTGGCTATGTGCAGCTAGAAATCCCGCCCTATGAGTGCAACTACAGCGATATGGATATTCCCGATGAATACCGTGCCGACTGGGAAAAATTTGGCCTGTTCAAGGTGAAGTCAAAGGTCGAGGATACGACTATTCGTGCTTATTCCATGGCGAACTATCCTGATGAGAAAGGCGTTCTTAAGTTCAATATTCGAATTGCTACACCACCATTGCGCCAGCTCGATGAAATCCCTGCGGGTAAAATGTCTTCTTATGTTTTCTCACGCAAACCTGGCGATAAAATTACTGTATTTGGCCCATTCGGCGACTTTTATGCGAAGAAAACCGAAGCTGAAATGGTCTTTATTGGCGGTGGTGCCGGCATGGCGCCGATGCGATCGCATTTATTCGATCAACTTAAGCGCTTAGGTAGTAAGCGTAAAATTAGCTTCTGGTATGGCGCACGTTCATTGCGTGAAACCTTCTATGCCGATGAATACGACAAACTGGCTGCGGAGAATTCTAATTTCGAATGGCATTTGGCGCTCTCTGAGCCGCAGCCAGAAGATAACTGGACGGGATATTCAGGCTTTATTCATCAAGTCTTGCTTGAGAATTACCTGAAGAGTCATCCAGCGCCTGAAGATTGCGAGTTTTATATGTGCGGCCCTCCCATGATGAACGCCGCCGTGATTAAAATGCTCGAAGACTTAGGCGTCGATCGAGAAAACATCTTACTCGACGACTTCGGGGGTTAATGTGCAGCAGGCTCATCGCGCGCTATTTGTTGGGATGAGCCTCGTGCTCAGCATGTCGCTCGCTGCTTGTCAGCCGGCAGCTGTGCCAGAGGCGGTAGTTAAGCAGGCCGAGGTGCCAACAGTTCGGGTCTCAGGCGTTGCTTATCGTTCAATGGCTTGGCAGGTGAGCCTAGCGGCACTGCCTGCAAGCATGAGCAATGAGCAGCTTCAAGCTGCGTTGCAGCAGCGCCTAGACGCGGCCAATGATGTGCTTTCGACCTACCAGCCAAGTACTGAGCTCATGCGCTTTAACCGTGCTAGCGTTGGCAGTTGGCAGGAAATAAGCCCAACACTGCAGCATGCTTTAAGCCGCGCGTTGCAAGTCAGTGCACAAATGACCTCGCTTGCAGTGGCAGCTAATGCCTACGACATTACCGTGGCGCCTTTGGTTAATCTCTGGGGCTTTGGCGCGGCAGGAAAATCCACGGTTGTGCCATCAGACGCAGCCATTGCTCAAGCCAAGGCTAATGTTGGTTGGCAGTATGTTCAGCTTGAGAGCAAGTTGAATCGTGCGCAAAAGTTGAAAGCAGTCAGCATTGATTTATCATCGGTTGGCGAGGGTGCTGCTGTTGATGAGCTCAGTTCAGCCTTGCAAGCGCTTGGCATCAATGATTATTTGATTAATGTTGCTGGCACGCTGAAGTCTCGTGGACAGCGCGCTGATGGCTCAGCTTGGCGTATTGCTATTGAACGCCCTGATGGCAGCGGTAGTGCGGAGCAATTAGTGGCGTTAGGCGATGGTTCGCTGTCGACTTCGGGTTCTTATCGCAATTTCTTCGAGCGTAATGGCGTGCGCTACTCACACACCATTGATCCCCGTACAGGCAAGCCGATTACTCATAATGGTGTGTCAGTGACGGTGATTTCACCGGTGGCCACCGATGCCACGCTAGCTGATGCCTGGGCCACTGCGCTTAATGTCCTAGCGCCCGACACAGCACTTTCTGTCGCCGATACTGTAGGTTTGGCGATCTATGTTATTGAGCGCAAGGGCGATGACTTTGTTGCTCGTCACTCGGTAGCATTCAAAGAGTATTTGCCAGTTTCAAGTGGTTCTGGAGACAAATAAATGCTCAGCTTATTTCTGGTTAGCTTTGTCGTTATCGTGTTGGTTGTGGTCGGAATGGCCGTTGGGGTGATGGGCGGCCGTGAGCCCATTAAAGGCTCTTGCGGCGGTTTAAATCGCTTAGGCATGCGCGATGGCGAATGCCCAATATGCGGCGATAACCCAGCACTGTGTGAGACCGAATCTGCAGCAGCTGTTGCTAAGACCGCAGCCGACTTAGGTCGTCCGGCGAGCTAAATGCTCAGCCGGCCCAGCCAAATATCTTTGTACATAACGAAGTCACCCATAAAGCTATAGATCGGGTACTTAAACGTTGCAGGCCGATTTTTCTCGTATACATAGTGGCCGACCCAGGCAAAGCCATAGCCAATCACTGGAAATGCCCAAAGCCATACCCAATTGCCGGTAATGACTACTGCGACTAGCAAAGCTAGCACTAGCGATGTGCCAATAAAATGCAGGCGGCGGCAGGTTTTATTGCTATGTTCTTGTAAATAAAACGGATAAAACTCGCGAAAGCTAGTGAACCGTGCCTCACTCATGCTTCATCTCCTCGTGATTTCTAACGCAGTTGTAACCCACAGCACTAGCCTTGCCAAGCTTAATCAGCGTGCGATGACTGTTTTCGTCAGCGAAAATGTCGTCTTCCGTCATTGCAAGCAAACTGAAAGCGTCCGACAGTCGGCATCACGCCAATGACTATGAAGTCATTGGGTGTTTTTTTCATACAACGAGGACATTCCACCATGACGGAAGCCCTGATTTTTGATGCCGTACGCACCCCGCGTGGCAAAGGTAAGAAAGATGGCTCATTACATACCACCAAGCCAGTTGATTTAGTCGTTGGTTTGATGAAGGCCTTGGAAGCTCGCAACGGCTCTGAGTTTGTGAACCACGTAGATGATGTTGTCCTTGGTTGCGTAACACCCGTTGGCGACCAAGGTGCCGACGTTGCAAAAACATCGGCCTTGGCCGCGCATTGGCCACACGAAACAGCCGGCGTGCAACTAAACCGTTTCTGTGCTTCGGGCCTTGAAGCAGTAAACATTGGCGCGATGAAGGTTCGCTCCGGTTTTGAAGATTTAGTCGTCGTTGGCGGTGTTGAGTGCATGTCTCGCATCCCGATGGGATCTGATGGCGGTGCCTGGGCTATGGACCCCGCGACCAACTTGGAAACTGGTTTCGTGCCACAAGGCATTGGTGCCGACTTGATCGCCACACTTGAGGGCTTTAGCCGTACGGATATCGATACTTTTGCTGTCGAGTCGCAAAAGCGAGCTGCAAGCGCTCGTGCACAAGGTTACTTCAAGGGTTCCGTGGTGCCGGTTAAAGATATTAATGGCCTCGATATTTTGGTTGAAGACGAGTTCATTAAGCCCGACTCAACCGTCGAGAAGTTGGCTGGTCTACAACCTTCATTCATGATGATGGGCGAAATGGGCGGTTTTAACGCAGTGGCCCTGCAGAAGTATCACTGGGTTGAGAAAATCAATCACGTGCACACCGCAGCCAACTCATCAGGCATCGTCGATGGCGCAGCCCTCATGCTTATTGGCAACGAAGCTACTGGCAAAAAGCTTGGCCTGAAGCCACGTGCACGCATTATCGCCACAGCGGTGAGCGGCGCTGACCCAACCATCATGCTCACCGGTCCTGCACCAGCTGCACGCAAAGCCTTGGCGAAAGCTGGCTTAACAGCTGCAGATATCGATCTCTGGGAAATCAACGAAGCCTTCGCGGCAGTTGCCATGCGCTTTATGAAAGACATGGATATTTCTCATGACATCACCAACGTTAATGGCGGCGCGATTGCCATGGGTCACCCATTGGGTGCAACTGGCTGCATGATTGTTAGCACTTTGCTTGATGAGCTTGAGCGTCGCGGTCTGAAGCGCGGCTTAGCTACGCTTTGCGTCGGTGGCGGCATGGGCATTGCCACCATTATCGAGCGCGTGTAACTCACGCTATATGACTTTTAGCGCGCCGATATTTAGCCGGCCCGCCACACATTATTGAGAGAACGATTATGAGCCAGAGCTCCATTCGCTGGGAAAAAGATGCCGACAATATTGTCATCTTGACCATGGACGACCCTAATCAGTCGGCCAACACCATGAATGCCCTATACCAAAAATCTATGGGTGAAACTGTTGATCGCTTGATCGCTGAGAAAGCCGACATTGCTGGTGTTATTTTGACTTCAGCGAAAAAAACTTTTTTCGCTGGCGGCGATTTACGTCTTCTGATTCAAGCTACGCCAGCTGATGCTCCCAAGCTTGCCGCTGAGCTGAAAGAAATGCACCGCCAACTGCGTGGTCTAGAAACTTTAGGTAAGCCTGTTGTTGCGGCCATGAATGGCACCGCATTGGGCGGTGGCCTAGAGATTGCCTTGGCATGTCATCATCGTGTTGCTATCGGCGGCACTAAAGCAGAGTTCGGTTTGCCAGAGGTTTCATTAGGCCTATTGCCAGGTGGCGGTGGTTTGACTCGTGTTACGCGCATGCTAGGCATTCAAAATGCCTTGATGAATGTACTTATGCAAGGTCCACGCATGAAGGCCGAAAAGGCCCAGTCGACGGGCTTGATTAGCGAGTTGGCTGCTGATGCCGATGACATGATGGCAAAAGCACGCGCGTGGATTAAAGCCAACCCTAGCGCGCAACAACCATGGGATAAATCGGGCTATAAAATGCCCGGTGGCACACCATCGACACCTTCATTGGCAATGAACTTGCCGGCATTTCCTGCCAACTTGCGCAAGCAAACTAAAAATGCGAATTATCCAGCGCCGAAAGCTATTATGTCGGCCGTGGTCGAGGGTGCCCAAGTTGATTTCGATAACGCCCTAAAAATTGAATCGCGCTATTTCGTCAAACTCGCTACAGGCAAGCAGGCGAAAAACCAGATCAAAGCTTTCTTCTTCGACTTGCAGAAGATCAATGGTGGTGGCTCACGCCCAAGCAAAGAGACTTACCCTGTCTGGAAGGCCAAAAAAGTCGGTATTTTAGGCGCTGGCATGATGGGGCAGGGCATTGCTTATGTGTCAGCTACTGTTGGCATTGAAGTGGTGTTGCTAGACCAAACCGTTGAAGCGGCTGAGCGCGGCAAAGCCTATAGCAAAGGCCTGCTCGACAAGCGAGTAAGCAAAGGTCGTTTGACTGCCGAGAAAGCAGCAGCAACATTGGCCTTGATCAGCACGACAGACAGCCATACCGATCTCGCCGGTTGCGACATCGTGGTGGAAGCTGTGTTTGAAGATCGTGCCATTAAGGCCAAAGCTACTGAATTGGCTGAAGCCAATGCGCTGCCTGACTTCTTGATGTGCTCGAATACATCGACATTGCCCATTACTGGCTTGGCGAAGGCCTCGAAAAAGCCTGCCAATTTCATTGGTCTGCACTTTTTCTCACCAGTCGACAAAATGCCACTGGTAGAAATTATCCGTGGCGATGAGACCTCCGATGCTGCTTTGGCCAAAGCCTTCGATTTCGTTCTGCAAATTCGCAAAACGCCAATCGTGGTAAATGACTCACGCGGCTTCTTCACTTCGCGCGTTTTCGGTACTTTCATCATGGAAGGTATCGCCAAGCTCGGCGAAGGTTATCATCCAATCAGTATCGAGCAGGCCGCTGCACAAGCCGGCATGCCCGTTGGCCCGCTCGCCATCACCGATGAAGTCAGCTTGGACTTGGGTCGCAAAGTGCGCACTCAGACCATCAAAGACTTGGCAGAAGAGGGCAAAACACTGCCAGATCATCCTGCTGATGCGATTAATAATCGCATGATGGATGAGTTCGGCCGCTTCGGTAAGAAAGCCGGTAAAGGCTTCTACGACTACCCGGAAGGCGGTAAAAAAGCCATCTGGCCAGGCTTGGTTGAGCACTTCACTAAGGCAGATAAAATTGCTATTGGTGACGCTGAGTTCGAAGAGCTACAAGCGCGCTTGCTGTATCGCCAAGCCATTGAGTCAGCTCGCTGCTTCGAAGAGGGCGTGTTGACCTCAGTTGCTGATGCAAACATCGGTTCGGTGTTCGGCATTGGCATGGCGCCATGGACTGGTGGTGTGCTGCAGTACATTAACTATGTTGGTGTGGCTGAGTTTGTTGAGCGCGCTGATGCGTTTGCTGCCAAGTTTGGCGAGCGCTTTACACCACCGCAATTGCTACGCGACATGGCAACCAGCGGTAAAACCTTCGAGTAATTTGCTCGTGGTGTTTAAAGTGTGAAGTTTTAGCATTCACGTTGAATGAAAAAGACCCGATGCCTTTAAGGCTCGGGTCTTTTTCTTTGTCCGCGCGATGGCTTTAACGTAAGCTATGGCACTAAAGTAAGAAGACGACTTGCCCGCTGAGCAGAGGCCGATGACCGACTCGCAGAAGACACCATCGTTAAGTGAGGCAATTCCAGTCATTGCCCCCACGCGCGAATTCACTATCGATGAGCTGTCACAGACGGCAGGTATGACTGTGCGTAATGTACGCGCATACCAGGATAAGGGCTTAATTCCGCCACCTGAAATTCGTGGCCGCACAGGCATTTATAGCGATGCGCATTTGGCGCGCTTACGCGTAATTGGTCCTCTATTAGCTCGCGGCTATAGCCTCGGCAATATTGCCGAGCTGATCGACGCATGGGAAAAGGGTCATGACCTGCGTCAACTTTTAGGTCTAGAGCAGGCCATCACTTCACCATGGTCTGAAGATGTGCCGGCGTATTACGAGCTCAGTGAACTGATGGCGTTTTTTCCTCGTCAGATGAGTCCTGAGGCGCTAGCCAAGGCCGCCAGCTTAAAGCTCATCATGGTTGATGGGCCGCGTTTTAAAGTGCCCAGTCCTCGCCTGTTTAATGCCGGTGTCGAATTAGCTAAGCTAGGCGTCCCCTTACTTGACTTGCTAGATATTTTGGCCGGTGTGCGCGCCAATGTAGAGCAGGTCGCTAATGCTCTATTGCAGCTAGTCGTACGTCATGTCTTTGAGCCACAAGGTAATAAAGCCATGCCTGCAGCCAGTGAAATACCGCATATGGCTGATATCATTTGGCGCTTGCGACCAATTGCCGACATGGCTGTGGCAGCGGAGGTTTCTGCAGCTATGGAGAAAGCCACGCAGCGCTACTTAGGTGAGCGAATGGATGCTTTGCTGGCCACATTGAAAGAGAGCGAAAAGCGAAAAGGCTGACCAATGACCTTGGGTTTTTTGTTGTGATGTTGTAAACCGTATGTATACCGCATGATGAGTTTCGGCTAATCTTGCGCCAGAATTTTGTATTTACCTGATTTTCCATGAGGATTCGCCATGACTACATCGCTTAAATCTGCATATCTCGTGCGTAGTGCGATTGCTGCCGCCGTGTTGGCTGCGACAGGCACCGCCTTTGCTGCTGAAGAAGAAACCGGCAGCTCTTATGATAATTATGTCTACTTTGGTGGCTTCTACCTCAGTGCCGATAAAGACCGCACGCCATCCAATAAGTCCGGCGACAGCTTTGGTTATCAAGCGGGTGTTGGTCAGCGTTTAAGCGACAACTTATGGGTTGAGGGTCAGTTTTTCGGTGACACCATCGAAACTGGTGTAAAAAATGGCACTGATTTTTACCAAACTGGCTTAGGTGTTGACCTGCAGTACGCCTTTGGCCAACGCTCTGAATTCACTCCTTACCTGTTGGCAGGTATTGGCGGCGTCTATAACGACGTTCCAGGTCGCGACAAAATCACTCCATACGTTAACGTTGGCGCTGGTTTTACTAAAGGCTTGTTTGGCTTAGATGCATTGCGTCTTCGTGGTGAATTGCGCGCTGTTTATGATGATTACAGCGAAGGCAGCACTAGCACTGATGGTAAAATTGACTACCGCGCTGGCTTAGGTCTCGAAATGGCTATCGGTAATCGTGAGCCAGAAGTAGTGATCAAAGAAGTGCCAGTTGAGAAAGTGGTCATCAAAGAGGTGCCGGTTGAGCGCGTTGTAATTAAAGAAGTGGCTCCTGAGCCAGTCAATGTTGATGACGATGGCGATGGCGTAATCAACTCTGCTGATAAGTGCCCGAACACACCTGCTGGCGCTAAAGTAGACGGCAATGGCTGTGTGGTTGAGCAAACATTGGTGATGCGTGATATCACGTTTGAGTTTGACTCCGCTCGTTTGACCACAAACGCTCAACGTTTGATGGAAAATGCCGTTGCATTCTTACGTTCAGATAGCTCAGCTCGCATCACTGTTGCTGGCCACACCGACAGCCGCGGTAGCGATTCTTACAACCTGAAATTGTCACGTGATCGTGCCAATGAAGTGCGTGACTACTTGATTGGCTATGGCATTGAAGCTAGCCGTCTACAAGCAGTTGGCTACGGCGAAACTCGCCCCGTTGCTAGCAACGACAATGAGTCCGGCCGTGAGCTGAACCGTCGTGTAGAGTTCCGCATCCAAAAGTAAGGCTGTCACTCGCAAAATAAGAAAGGGTCCTTCGGGGCCCTTTCTTGTTTCTGCTCGCAAGTTCTTATACTTTAGCGCGCTATGACAACATTACAGACTGCAACAGACAATCCTGACGTGCCCGAGCCAGTGGCAGTGCATCGTCAAGCGCGTGGTGAAGAGCGCCGTACAGCCATTTTACGCGCCACATGGCAGGTAGTGCTGGCCGATGGTGTGCGAGGAGTGAAGCATCGTGCAGTGGCTAAAGCCGCAGGCGTTCCGCTGGCCTCCACGACGTATTACTTCAAAGATATTCAAGAGCTGCTGATTCAGTCGTTTCAGTTATTCGCTGAAGAATCATTGGCGCAGTTTACGCGGCCATTTTGGCAGCGTGCCTATGGGCAAATGGCGGCGCTACCAAATGATGCTGAACGAGCTGCGCTTGAAGCGATTTTGATTGATCTCGCCGCAGAGTTTATTGAGCTAAGGCTGAATAAGCATCGCGAACATTTAGTCATGGAGTATGCATTTTGGTATGCCGCATTGCATGATGTTGAGCTGCAAGCGGCTGTACGACATATGGCATTGGAGTGGCTAAAGTTACTGCAGCCTTGCTTGGCGCGCGTTAGTTTGGTCAATCAAGAGCAAGCAGCAAAATCTTTATTAGCCACAGTGCGCCGAATTGAATACGAGGGCTTGATTCATAGCTCGGCAAGTCATCATGAAGGTTGGGTGCGTGAGGCCTTGGCGTATCAAGTGCATGGCTTATGGTAGCGGCGTTACCGGTCTGCTGGCAGAGCTATCTTGGTGCTGAGTTTGACCGGCCTTATATGCAGCAGTTGCGTCGATTTTTAGATACTGAGCGTGCAGCTGGCCACCAAGTCTATCCGCCTCAGCAACGGCGATTTGCCGCCTTTAAGGCCACGTTATTTGCCGATGTGCGCGTGGTGATTATTGGTCAAGATCCATATCACGGCGACGGTCAAGCTCATGGCCTGAGCTTTTCTGTGCCGAAAGGGCAGATTTTACCGCCTTCGTTACGTAATATTTTTCGTGAAGTAAGCACAGACTTAAGCACTCCTACACCCAGCTCAGGTGATTTATCGCATTGGGCAGCGCAGGGCGTATTGCTATTAAATAGTGTGCTAACAGTGCGCGCAGGCGAGGCCGCATCGCACCAAAAGCAGGGCTGGGAGCAATTTACCGACGCTGCCATTAGCGCACTTAATGAGCAGCGCGAAGGCATTGTATTTTTATTGTGGGGTGCCTATGCCCAACGCAAAGGCCGCTTAATCGATCGCCAACGCCACCATGTATTAATAGCGGCGCACCCCTCGCCATTAGCGGCAAATCGCGGCGGCTGGTTTGGCTGCCGACATTTTTCACAAACCAATACAATTTTACGAACTCAAAATAGCTCAGCCATTCATTGGGCATAAATAAGGAGTTGTTATGACGACATCCCCAGTAGCATTTGAAACTTTAGCAATGGCCAATGGCCGTCAAATCGGTGTCGCTACCTTAGATAGTGAGCGCAGCCTGAATGCGTTAACACTGGCCATGGTTGAGGCTTTATTGCCGCAGCTTGAGCAATGGGCAGCTGATGAGCAGATCGCCATGGTGATTTTACGTGGTCGTGGCGAGCGTGCATTTTGTGCCGGTGGCGATGTTCGCGATTTGACGCAAGCGGCACGCACGGGCGAGGGCGACCCATTGGCGCCGGCGGAGTTTTTTGCGCGTGAGTACCGCTTGGATTATCTGATTCATCAATACGCAAAACCTTTGATGGTGTGGGGCACAGGCGTGGTGATGGGCGGCGGCATTGGCCTGTTTGCAGGCGCGCGTTATCGGGTGGTGACGGAAACGTCGCGCTTGGCAATGCCGGAGATTGGCATTGGCTTATATCCTGATGTTGGCGGCAGCTATTTCCTGTCGCGCTTAAATGGCCGTACCGGTTTGTTTTTGGGTTTGGGCGCTAGCCAGCTTAATGCTGCCGATGCGCTGCACCTTGGCATGGCCACGCATGCGGTAGCATCTGATCAATGGCAGGCACTACTAAATAGCCTGCAAGCGATTGGCGGCAATGAAGTGCCGGCAAGTATTGAGGGCGCGCTAAATGCTTTGGCGCTCACAGAGCTGCCTGAGGCGCAAGTTGAGCCACGAGCTGAAGCTATTGAGGCCTTATGTGCTTATGGTGATTTGCACGCCTTAGACGCCGCCTGGCGCACGCAGGAGCTGCCCGAGGATGCATGGCTAGCGAAGGCAATTAAAACTTATCGTAGAGGCTCTCCGACCAGCGCGGCATTGGTTTGGAAGCAATGGCATGAAAGCAAAACCATGAGCTTGGCTGATGTGTTTCGCCAAGAATGGATTATCTCAACGCAATGCGCGTTTCACGCGGACTTCCCTGAAGGCGTGCGCGCACTATTGGTCGATAAAGACTTATCGCCACGATGGCAGCCAGCAACTTTAGCCGAGGTCAGTGACAGCTTCATTGCGGAACATTACGCCTTGCCGGCAGGCATGACGCAGGCGCTGGCGGATTTGTAGCCCACAGTCAGCCTCTACACCTGAGATTTATGCGCTCGGACGTAGGGACTGCAGTAGTGGTTGAGGCCCTAGCTTTGGCGAATGAAGTCTTGGCGCGTTAATGCCACGACTTCGCCATCAGGCAGATGCCACTGTAAGTTGTCTGCGGCTAAGCGCACGCTGGCTAAAAGCCACAGTTGTTGCTCATCTGGCCAAGCAAGCGCGATGACACGGCCCACCGCCTTATCATCGGCCATGATTGGCCAATCTAAAGAGGTATCGATAGTCTCTGGCCATGGCGCGCGCAGCCAGCACAGGCCGGTTTTCAGCTGTCCACGAAAATACAGTCTAGCCACAATTTCTTGGCCCATATAGCAACCTTTTTGATAGCTGACGCCATTCAGGCTGTGATAGTCGAGCTCTTGCGGCTGCCAGTGATCGACTAGCGCTTGGTCAATGGTGACCTCGCCGCTAGCAACGGCTTCGGCCTGCCATGCGGCTAAAGCTGAAGCATCAGCATTCACAGCTAAGGCAGCAGCCTCGCTAATTTTAAGTGCGCGGGTTAGGCCTGGCAGGCGAACATAGTAGGTGCCGGCTTCGGCCAATGTTGCATAAGCTGCCTCTGCCAAGGCTTTGGGCAGCGCTTCAGCTCCCATTAAGCCGACAATTTCTTGCGTGCCCTGGGCAATACTCACCTTCGAAAATGCGCCGTACTTAGCCAAGCGTGCTTTCACTGCGGCGATTTGCGCCTGCGGCATCAGCAGCGCATAGCCGCCATCAATGCTGACCACCACGACACTCGCTTCAATGCGGCCTTTCAGGTTGAGTAAGCAGCCAAGGCTGGCTTGCTCTGCCGTGACTAATTTCATATCGCAGGATAATTGACCCTGCAAAAAGGTCAGTGCATCGGCACCGGTGAGGGTTAACGCGGCCCATGCCAGCGGCACCGAGAGATTGGCGTTGGCGCGCGCATTAGCAATGGCATGGCGCTGATCGAGCGAGGGGCAGGCGATGGTCATGATCGAAGCACTCCGTAAGCTATCAAAATAAAAATGTTACGCGGGCATTGGCATTTTAGCCGTCGCGTTGCTATCTCTTAGGCTTATATAATGCCGCGCTTATACGCCAGTTTGCAGAGGTTTTCCATGACGCGGCCATTTACTGAAGAAGAGCGCCGATTGCATTGGCA
>JBFJJU010000018.1:0-32280 GCA_041612115.1 Perlucidibaca sp. | reverse complement strand
CTGAGCCATGATCAAACTCTTCAGTTTATATTTCATAGTGCTAAAGTGCACCAAACTTGGCTCAACGAACATTGGTTCTTACTAATGAATTCACGAGTAAGTTAATGTCGTTGAAAGTTCATCTATCGATGTCCTAACAACCACAAAAACCCACACAAGTTGTCTGATCAAACTGTTAAAGAACTCATCACTGCATCGTCTGCAGCGTGCCAAGCAAGGAGGCGTATTCTAGTGATTTAGATCACCGTGTCAACTGCATTTTGAAAGTATTTCATTTCAGCATCGCAGCAACGGGAAGTAATTATAATCAACCTCACTCCCCACACCCAAGTTACTGTTTTTACACAACTAATCTTGTTTAGCTACCGAAGCAGCGCTGGTGTGGGGCGCATTATAGGGATGCCTGAGAGGGCGTCAACTGTTATTCGCAAAACAATTACTGACTGCCTGCTAAATAGACAGAAGTCTACGTAAGCCATTGATAGTTTCTAAAATGGTTTTATGCCACCTTACCGCGCCAGCGATTCCATACCGCAGCTATTGGGCCAGCTACCGCATAAAGCACTGAGACCGCGAGTATTCCAATGGGCAAATCGTACATAACAATGCCAAATATCAGCACAATCGGCAGCATCACTACAAACGGCACCCGACTTCGATCAAGCTCTTTGAAGCTGTAGTACTTCACATTGGAGATCATTAGGAAGCCGAGGGAGACAATAATGATCGCGGAAACAATCGAAAGCTCAGGATATTGCTCAAGCAGTTTATTATCTACGCCAACCCAAACGATTGCCGCAACGATGGCGCCAGCTAGCGGGCTCGCCAGACCAATGAAGTAGCGCTTATCCGCAACGTTTAGCTGCACATTGAAGCGAGCTAAGCGCAAGGCCGCTGCCACACAGTAGATGAAAGCACAGATCCAACCGAGCTTGCCTAGCGAATGCAGTGACCAGCTAAACATCACTAAAGCTGGCGCAACACCGAAGGAGACCATATCGGAGAGCGAGTCGTATTCGGCACCAAATGCGCTTTGCGTGTTGGTCATGCGTGCAACACGGCCATCCATGCCATCAAACAAGGCTGCTAGAAAAATTGCTAACGCAGCTGACTCATACTGGCCATTCATGCCTGAGATGATGGCGTAGAAGCCCGAAAACAAAGCAGCGGTAGTAAATAAGTTGGGCAGGAGATAAATACCGCGATGCCGCGCCTTTTTACCACCCTCGAGGTGCTCATCTTCAACTACTTCGAAGGTTAGGCCGGAATGATCATCGTGATCGTGTGGCTGTGACATAAGAAACTCCCAAAAAGATGTAGGCATCTTAAACTTCGGCAAAAAAAAACGCGACCGAAGTCGCGCTTTTGCGACCGAAGGCCACGATACGTGGCTTTCGGTCAGAGTCATATCATAGGCAAATTAGTTTTTGCTTTGATCGACTAACTTGTTTTTCGAGATCCAAGGCATCATGGCGCGCAATTCTGCACCAACCACTTCCACTGGATGAGCAGCATTGAGACGACGGCGGGCAGTCATGCTTGGGTAGTTGGTTTTACCTTCCAAGATGAACATTTTTGCGTATTCGCCAGTCTGGATGCGTTTCAAGGCATTGCGCATAGCTTCGCGTGATTGCTCGTTGATTACTTCTGGGCCGGTGACGTACTCGCCGTATTCAGCATTGTTGGAGATCGAGTAGTTCATGGTGGCAATGCCGCCTTCGTACATCAGATCTACAATCAATTTTAGTTCGTGCAAGCACTCGAAATAGGCCATTTCTGGAGCATAGCCAGCTTCAGTCAAAGTTTCGAAGCCCATTTTCACCAACTCAACGGCACCGCCGCAGAGCACAGCTTGCTCGCCAAACAAGTCAGTTTCGGTTTCTTCGCGGAAGTTGGTTTCGATAACGCCGCCCTTGGTGCCACCGTTTGCTGCTGCATAGGACAGTGCCACTTGCTTGGCATTGCCAGAAGCATCTTGATGCAACGCGATCAGCGATGGCACACCACCGCCTTTCAGGTATTCCGAGCGCACGGTGTGGCCTGGGCCTTTTGGTGCAACCATAATGACGTCTAGGTCAGCGCGTGGCACTACTTGGTTATAGTGCACGTTGAAGCCGTGAGCGAAGGCCAGTGTTGCGCCTTGCTTGATGTTTGGTGCGATGTTGTTGGCATAGACTTCTGGGATGTTTTCATCTGGCAGCAGAATCATGACCAGATCAGCACCTTTTACTGCAGCGTCAACTTCAGCCACTTTGATACCAGCTGCTTCAACTTTTGACCACGATGCGCCATTTTTGCGCAGACCAACGGTGACGTTAACGCCAGAGTCGGTCAGGTTTTGCGCGTGGGCGTGGCCCTGTGAACCGTAGCCGATGATGGCAACGTTCATGCCGCGAATGATGGAAAGATCGGCATCTTTGTCGTAATAAACTTTCATAATGTCACTCTCGTGTGGGTAATTGGTGGATGCACGCAAGGAGCGTGACAATCCGTGACGCGCACCATACGACATCCTTTGCATTGCGTAAAATGATATATTTGCAACGCAATATGCCGATAGAGGAAACACACTTATGGATGCTCGTAGCCTGCAGCTCTTTCTTGCCCTTGCCGAGAATTTGCATTTCGGCCGTACTAGCCGCGAACAACACATCAGTCCATCGGCACTGAGCCGCAGCATCAAGCAATTAGAAGATAGCGTGGGCGCCCCACTCTTTCTGCGCGATAACCGCTCAGTGACACTGACACGCGAAGGCCGGTTATTTCGCGAATATGCCGGCGACACATTGCGCGGATGGGATAGCCTGCGCCAATCCATGCGAGACGATAGCGATACCTTACGCGGCGAGCTCAGCCTGTACTGTTCGGTGACCGCTAGCTACAGCTTTCTATACGACATCTTGAATGATTTTCGCAGCAATCATCCGCATATAGAGATCAAGCTACACACCGGCGATGCCGCGAAAGCAGTCGAACGAGTGCAAGAGGCGCGCGAAGACATTGCTATTGGCGCACGCCCAGACAGCCTGCCGTCAGGTGTCGTGTTTCAACCTATCGCCCGATCCGATTTACGCTTTATTGGGCCATTAAATGCTTTAGCGCTGAGTGATGAGCAAATTCGTCAGCCGACACTGGAGAATTGGCGTGATGTGCCGATGATATTGTCGGAGGAAGGCTTGGCGCGAACACGCATTGAACGCTGGCTGCGACGCCATGGCATCCGACCGAAAATTTACGCGCAAGTTAGCGGCAACGAAGCCATTGTTAGCATGGTGAGCCTAGGGTTTGGCATCGGCGTGGTGCCGCAAATTGTGCTCGACAATAGTCCATTGGCGAGTCGAATTCGTACTTATGATATTGAGCCGCCACTGACACCATATGATATTGGCCTGTTTGCATTAGAAAAGCGGCTTAAAGAGCCTTTGGTGAATGCATTCTGGAACCGGCAAAACACGTGAGGCACAAAATGAACACCATCCGGATTTTGCTCAATGGCATTGCAACCTTCTTTTGCGCATGGGCCGGCGCTTACTTATTAGCACTAGACTCGTATTTTTTACGCGGTCGCTATCAATCCGAATTTGGCACCCTATATTCTGGGCTGTCACTTTATCTACTCGCCTTCAGCTTATTTTTCTTTGCTGCATTCTCAGCATCAGTAGCAATAGCTTGGCAAAATGGCAGCCTAACGATGCCAGACCCAAAAAAGCTTAGGCCAGACTTTAGTCATACAGGCAAGATCATCGTCCATTCTTGGTATTTTGCCCTGCCTGCCTTTTTGCTGCTTATCGCTGCAATGACCTCAGCAGAAAGAATGCCCATCTCGGCATATGAAGCAATGCTGTAATAGGTATTAATATCGATTGAGGCACAAAAAAGGCCCGCATTAAGCGAGCCTTTTTATCATTACCCTGAGATCAGACGCTGAGCACCTTGTCGCCACGCGCAATACCAGACACACCGGTACGAACAACTTCCAAAATAGTGATCTCAGACAAGGCTTCGATAAAAGCGTCTAACTTCTCACTCGGTCCAGCTAGCTGAATGGTGTAGATGCTAGGTGTCACATCAACAATGTGGCCACGGAAAATATCTGTTGTACGCTTAACTTCTGCACGCGCCGCACCGATAGCTTTAACCTTAATCAACATCAATTCGCGCTCAATGTGCTGACCCTCGCTGAGATCAACCACCTTAACCACTTCAATCAGCTTGTTCAGCTGCTTGGTGATTTGCTCGATTTTATGCTCATCGCCAGTAGTGGTCAGCGTGATGCGTGACAACGTTTCATCATCGGTAGGCGCGACAGTCAGCGACTCGATGTTGTAGTTACGCTGTGAAAACAGGCCAACCACTCGCGATAAAGCGCCCGGTTCGTTTTCTAATAAAAGAGAAATAATACGACGCATGATCACGTACGCTCCGTTTTGCTTAGCAACATGTCACGCATCGAACCCTTGGCGATTTGCATTGGGTATACGTGCTCTTTAGGGTCGACATAGATGTCCAAAAACACCAGCTTGTCGGTCATCGCCATGGCTTCGGCCATTTTGCTGTCGAGTTCGGCAGGGTCAGTAATTTTCATACCAACATGGCCATAGGCCTCAACTAGCTTCACAAAGTCTGGCAACGAGCCCATGTATGAGCTGGAATGGCGGCCTTCGTATTGCATGTCTTGCCATTGTTTAACCATGCCTAAGGACTGGTTATTGATGTTGATGATTTTCACCGGCAAGCCGTACTGCAAGCAGGTCGACAGCTCTTGGATATTCATCTGAATCGATGCCTCACCCGTGACGCAGCACACGGTGGCATCAGGGAAGGCGAACTTCACACCCATGGCCGCTGGCAGACCAAAGCCCATGGTGCCGAGGCCACCGGAGTTGATCCACTGGCGCGGACGGTCGTATTTGTAATAAAGCGCAGCAAACATTTGATGCTGGCCAACATCAGATGTTACGTAGGCTTGACCATTGGTGGCTTTATATAGTGCCTCAACGACTTGCTGCGGCTTCATTTGGCCAGGCGCGGCAGCTTCGTAACGCAGACCGTGACGGGTGCGCCATTGTGCAATTTGCTCCCACCAGATGTTCAGCGCGTCGGCATCGGGCTTAGGCGCATCAGCGGCTTTCACTAAGGCGAGCATATCTGCCAGCACGGGCTCGACTGCGCCCACGATGGGAATGTCGACCATGATGGTTTTCGAAATCGCCGCAGGGTCGATATCGATGTGAATGATTTTCGCATTCGGGCAGAACTTTTGCGTGTTGTTGGTAACACGATCATCGAAGCGTGCGCCAACTGCGAGAATCAAATCGCTATGGTGCATGGTCATATTGGCTTCGTAGGTGCCGTGCATGCCCAACATGCCGATGAACTGCGGGTCGCTGCCAGGGAAAGCACCAAGACCCATCAGTGTGTTAGTGCAGGGATAGCCCAAGGTGCGCACTAGCTCAGTGAGCAACTCAGAGGCATTACCTTGCACGACACCGCCGCCGGCGTATATCACGGGGCGTTTCGCGGCCAGCAACTCATCCACAGCTTTTTTGATCTGACCAGCATGACCACGGCCTGGCGGCGTATATGAGCGCAGCTTGACCTTGGCGGGATATTCGTAAGGGAATTTCTCATTGGGGTTGGTGCAGTCTTTCGGCACGTCAATGACGACGGGGCCAGGACGACCAGAGGCGGCAATATAGAACGCCTTTTTCACCACGGCAGGAATTTCACTGGCATGACGAATTTGGAAGCTATGCTTCACGATGGGGCGGCTAACGCCAACCATATCGGTTTCTTGGAAGGCATCTTCGCCGATCAAGTTTGATGGCACCTGACCCGAGATCACCACCATGGGGATCGAGTCCATATAGGCTGTAGCAATCGCAGTGACCGTGTTGGTCGCGCCGGGGCCGGAAGTCACCAATACGGTGCCGACTTTGCCGGTGGCACGTGCATAGCCGTCAGCAGCATGGCCGGCAGCTTGTTCGTGACGAACTAAAATATGTTTGACTTTATCCTGCTGGAAGATGGCATCGTAAATATGCAACACCGCTCCACCGGGATAACCGAAAAGAAATTCCACGCCTTCATCTGCAAGCGCGCGGATGAGCATTTCACCGCCTGATAACTGTTCCACAATTCACCCTATTTTTAGGAATGGCTATGCCTGCGCGCGGCCGCCTTTAAGGGGCCGAATCTTATCACAAGCGATTTACTCATGGGGGCTGATGCAGATGCTCTTGACCTCGGGGTCGAGGTGGCAACGTGCTGGCTGCGGGTGCGCACAGCATGTTGCAGAGCAGGCAGTAGAGACGGCGAGGTACGCGTCTTGAATCAGAGCAATCGCTGCTCTGGCGCCGATTTGCTGAGGGTGGCCAGCGGGTCAGCGCCCTCCATGAAGCTGGGTATTTTTTATGCACAGCGTTGATATGTCAAGCCTTTAGCCGCGCTTAATGCAGCTTGGGCTTTTGGCAAACCAATTCGCCGCCCTCCAGTTCGATAAAAATCGTATCGCCAGCGACGAAGTCACCGCGCAGCAAGTGATCGGCCAGCGGATTTTCGAGCTCGGCCTGGATGGCTCGTTTCAGTGGCCGCGCGCCGAATAAAGGATCGAAGCCGACAGCGGCTAGATGCGCCATGGCAGCATGACTCAACTCCAGCTTTAGCTCGCGATCAGCTAAACGCTCGCGCAGGCGGTCAAGTTGAATATCGGCGATGACACGGATTTGCGCCTCGCCTAACGGTGCGAACACCACGGTTTCATCAATACGGTTGACGAACTCCGGCCTAAAGTGACGATGCACCGCCTCCATGACCGCCGCCCGCACCTGATCGCCCTGCCCCGTCTGCGTGAGACTTTGAATCAAATCTGCACCCAAATTTGAGGTCATGATGATCAATGTATTACGGAAGTCGACCGTGCGGCCCTGACCATCGGTGAGACGACCGTCTTCAAGCACTTGCAGCAAGATATTAAATACATCTGGATGCGCTTTTTCGACTTCATCCAGCAGCAATACCGAATACGGCTTACGACGCACGGCCTCAGTCAAGGTGCCGCCAGACTCATAGCCAACATAGCCCGGAGGCGCACCGACCAAGCGTGACACTGAGTGTTTCTCCATGAACTCTGACATATCGATACGCACCATGGCGTCGTCGCTATCGAACAAAAAGTTGGCGAGCGCTTTGCACAGCTCGGTTTTACCAACGCCAGTCGGGCCTAAAAACAGGAAGGAGCCGCTAGGACGATTGGGGTCGGTCAGGCCGGCACGCGAGCGGCGAACGGCATTGGCCACGGCTTTAACGGCTTCGTCTTGACCAACGACGCGCTCGCTGAGCACCGCTTCCATCCGCAGTAATTTGTCACGCTCACCTTCCAGCATGCGTGCCACAGGAATGCCTGTTGTTCGCGCAACCACTTCGGCGATTTCAGCCTCAGTGACTTTGCTACGCAGCAGCGTTGCCTCTGGGCGCTCACCATTTTGTGCCTCAGCCAAACGCTTTTCTAATTCGGGAATGCTAGCGTACTGCAGCTTCGACATGATTTCTAAGTCGCCTTGACGCTTAGCGGCATCGAAATCGAGACGGGCTTTTTCTAGCAACTCTTTAACCTGCTGAGCACCGGCCACCGACGACTTCTCACTGCGCCATATTTCATCGAGATCGGCGTATTCACGCTCGAGCTTGAGAATATCTTCCTCCAACTTCACTAAGCGCTGCTGTGAGGCGGCATCGTCTTCATTTTTCAGCGCCTCACGCTCCATTTTCAGCTGGATGAGACGGCGATCTAAACGATCCATGGATTCTGGACGCGAATCCATTTCCAGGCGGATGCGCGACGCCGCCTCATCAATTAAATCGATGGCTTTGTCGGGCAGCTTGCGGTCGCTGATGTAGCGATGCGACAAACGTGCGGCAGCAATAATCGCCGGATCGGTAATATCGACGCCATGGTGCAGCTCATAGCGCTCTTTCAGACCGCGAAGAATGGCAACGGTGTCTTCCACGCTAGGCTCATCGACTTGGACTTTCTGGAAGCGACGCTCAAGTGCGGCATCTTTTTCAATGTATTGGCGATACTCATCGAGCGTGGTGGCACCAACGCAATGCAACTCGCCGCGAGCCAGAGCAGGCTTGAGCATATTGCCTGCGTCCATTGCGCCTTCGGCCTTGCCAGCACCGACCATGGTGTGAATTTCGTCAATAAACAAAATGACTTGGCCTTCGCGTTTGGCTAGGGCGGTGAGCACTGATTTCAGGCGCTCTTCGAACTCTCCACGAAATTTAGCCCCGGCAATGAGCGCACCCATATCGAGCGATAAAACGCTTTTGGACTTGAGGCTATCAGGCACTTCGCCATTGACGATGCGCTGCGCCAAACCTTCTACGATGGCGGTTTTGCCGACGCCAGGCTCACCAATGAGAACAGGATTATTTTTGGTACGCCGCGACAGCACTTGCAGCGTGCGGCGAATTTCTTCATCACGACCAATGACAGGATCGAGCTTGCCCGCCCGAGCGCGTTCAGTGAGGTCTATGGTGTATTTTTCTAAGGCTTGGCGCTGCTCTTCAGAGCCTGCACTGTTGACGTTTTCACCACCGCGCAAGGCGTCAATGACTTTGCTCAAAGAGTCGCGCGTTACGCCCGACTGTGTGAGTAATTTACCCGCTGTGGTATTGGCGTCGATGCAGGCGAGCAACACCCATTCACTGGCGATGAAGCTGTCATTTTTGTCTTGCGCAAGCTTATCGGCAAGGTTTAGCACACGCATCAGGTCAGCGTTTGGTGCCATTTCGCCACTGGATTTGGCGATGCGCGGCAGATCATCGAGCGCTTTATTGATAGCCGTGCGCAGGCGTGGCAGCTGACCGCCCGCTTGCGAAATCATCGGCGCAATGGCGCTATCGGCGGGCGTTAATAAAGCATCCAGTAAATGCACAGGATCTAGGCTGTTATGGTCACGACCAACAGCTGCTGACTGAGCATTGGAAAGTGCAGTTTGTAATGTGGCGGTTAGGCGATCTAAGCGCATCGAATGACCCTCATGTCCACGCGCGAAATGCGCTGATGTCTATGATTTGAGGGGTCTATCGATGAATTTCAAGGGCGGGCGTTGATGCTTGCGCTATTTAGCGCCACGCTGCCAACGCACCGTGCGCTCGGCAATATGTTGGCCAAACGCTTCGGCCGTGTCGCGATCACCTTGCGGTGGCGTATGTTCTGGCGCTTCGTTATCGGCCTGCGTCATTAAGCCTGAATAAGAACCGAGGCGATTTAAGTCGGTGGGGCCAGTGCCACTGGGCTGCAAGGCAAAATTGACCCAAAGCATGCCGTGCTGGCCGGCGAATGTTTGCAACTGCTGCAGCGCAACCTGTTTGTCGCCACTTAAGGCACCGGAATTAACAAAGCCCGCAGCGATTTTGTCCTGCCAGCCTTGAGCAAACCACGTGCGCGAACTGTCATCCATAAACTGTTTAAACGTGGCAGAAACGCTGCCCATATAGACTGGCGCGCCAAACACAATGGCCTCGGCAGCGGCTAACGCCTCCCAATCAATATCATCTACTGACATGGCTTGGGCTTGCACGCCAGCAACACGATTGGCGCCATTGACGACGCATCGTGCGACTTGTTCGGTATGGCCAAAACCGCTGTGATAAACAACTACCATTGGCGTCATGCCAACTCCTCAAAATTTGTACTAGTTTTAAGCACAGTCTAGCTAGGCTGATTTCGCCAGATGACACTGGCCATCCGCCCCGTGACTGCTTCGCGGCGATAAGAAAAGAAACGCGATGATTCGCTGTAAGTGTCCAAACCGCCACCATACACTGCTGAGACACCGGCGCGCAGCAGGCGTATGCGTGCGAGCTGGTAAAGGTCTGCGAAGTAGTGACCTGGCTTATTAGCCAAAAATGCTGCCTTTGTGGCCTCTAGCTCATCCTCTGTTGCCTCTGCGATAAATGCCTCGCGCACTGACTCACCAACCTCAAAACTATTCGGGCCAATGGCTGGGCCCAACCATGCCATCACATTTTTCTCAGGCGTGAAGGTCGCAACGGTGGCTTCTAAAACGCCATTACAAAGGCCGCGCCAACCGGCATGAGCCACGGCAACGCGCTCACCGTTGGTGTCGGTGAAAAACACTGGCAGGCAGTCGGCAGTCATCACTACTAAAGCAGTGCTGGGATGAATTGTTGAGCTGGCATCGGCATCAATAGGTGTGCAGGCAGGCTGCTCATCCAATGCTGATGATCTGGGCTCAAGCACATCGATACCGTGAATTTGATTAAGCCAAACCAGTTCACCACGGCTGCCGCAAGCGTGGCAAAAGCTTGTCAGACGCTGGCGATTTTCAGCTACGGCTTGGGCGTCATCATTAACATGGTGGCCTAGATTTAAGCTATCAAATGGTGCCGAGCTAACGCCGCCAACTCGCGTGGTTACCCACGCTTGCACATGCGCCGGAGCTGGCCAGTCGGCACGAATCAGCTGCGATTGATCTAGCTGTTTTGGCGAGCTAGCAGAACTATTCATTTCGTTCACAAGACTACTCGCGCGTTGCATCAGCTTTAAGTGCCGCCAAAAGTGCCTCGAAATCCTCCGGCAATGGCGACTCCCACAAACATTGCTCTTCAGTGGCTGGATGCACTAAACCTAGTCGGCGTGCGTGCAGGGCCTGCCGCCCAAACTCGCGCATCGTGTCTTGCAGCTCTGGCGATGCACCTTTAGGAAAGCGCAAGCGGGAATATACCGGATCACCGACTAAGGCATTACCGATATGCGCCATATGCACTCGAATTTGGTGGGTGCGACCGGTTTCTAGCTGCAAGCGTAAATGCGTGTGATTGGGGTAACGCTGCAAAATACGGTATTGCGTTACGGCATGCCGCCCGCCAGCCACAACGGCCATGCGCACACGGTCATGCGGATGGCGATCGATAGGCGCATCGACAGTGCCGCCTGCGGTCATTTGCCCGTATGCCACCGCTTCATATTCGCGATACACCAGCTTACTGGCGAGCTGAGCCACTAAATGCGTATGGGCTGGCAAAGTTTTGGCGACAACCATCAGACCCGTAGTGTCACGATCTAGGCGATGCACAATGCCTGCGCGCGGCAGGTTCACTAAATTGGCTTGATGATGCAGGAGCGCATTCATCAAAGTGCCGGTGTGATTACCTGCGCCAGGATGCACCACTAAGCCCGCAGGCTTGTTGATCACCATCAGATAGCTGTCTTCATAGACGATATCGAGCGCAATATCTTCGGGCTTAGCTTGGGTCTCTTCTTCAAGTAGCGCCTCGATAACCAACTGCTCGCCGCCCAAAACTTTTTCTTTGGGTTTGTGCTGCTCGCCATTGCAGGTCAGCATGCCATTTTGAATCCACTGTTTCAGGCGTTCGCGCGAATATTCAGCGAAAAGTGAGGCAGCGGCTTGGTCAATACGGCAACCGGCAAGCTCTGGTGGTACAACAGCATTTAGTGAAATTGCTTGCGACATGGTTTGGCGGGCTCGTCGAGCTAGTGTTTAATAGGGGCATTGTACCCGCGCACCACTCTTGGTGCTCATCTTGGATGAATTCATGAAAAAGATGTCACGTTTATTTCTCACCGCCTCCGTACTTTTACTGGCAGCTTGTGCCTCGCAGAAGCCTACGGTTAAAACTGAAGCCAGCTATTACAGCGAAGCTCATGAGGCTCTCAAAGCAGGCAACTACAGCGTCGCCACAGCTGGCTATGAAGCGCTAGAGTCACAATATCCCGTTGGTAATTACACCGAACAGGCTCAGCTCGAGCTAATTTATGGACGCTATATGCAAGGCGATTACGCTAGCGCCATTGCCGCCATCGATCGCTATATGCGCCTGCATCCTGAGTCGGAAAACTTAGATTACGTATTTTATATGCGCGGTCTATCCAACTTTGCCATTGACCAAGATGCCATCTTGAAGCGCTTGCCAATCAATATGGCGCATCGTGATATGGGTCAAGCCAAGGTCGCTTTTGATGACTTCCGCCAGCTCATTACTCGCTTCCCAAGCAGCCAATACAACGCCGACGCCCATCAACGCATGATTTATCTACGCAATCAATTTGCCGAAGCGGAGCTGCATGTAGCGCGCTACTACGAAATGCGTGGCGCTTTCGTTGCTGCGATTAATCGCGCACGCTGGATTGTCGAAAACTATCCAGAAAGCCAAGCTGTGCCAAAAGCACTGAATATTCTGGTGAAAAACTACAACGCCTTGAATATGAAAGACCTTGCTACTCAAGCACAAGATCTACTGAAAACCATCGAGCCTAGCAAAAAATCTGGCTAATCCAGTACCGGAGCTTTCCTCAAGCGCCGACGATACGCCGTTAAACTAAGCACAGTGTCAGGCTTGGTTTGACCTAGCCAATGCAGTTTGCCCTCCTCGCTAATAACAGGTGCGGCAAGCTGGACTGGCGATGTGCCTAAATCTATTTCCTTCGCCAACTCTGTACTGCGGCCTTTACGCCATGGCAAATCATAGAGCCTGGTTTGAATATCGGCGGCAAGGCAAAGTGCTTTCGGCGCTAAGGCTGTCTCTAGCGTTAACAATACTCGGCCGTCTAACCATCTCGGGCTCAGCCCCAGACCTTGCTCAGATGAGAATTGCCGCTGCCAGCCGATATCGTGTGTTGGTGGTGCAGCGGATGTAGGCCACTGCGGCAAGCTGCTTAGCAGCAGAGGTGTCGCTCGCTCGTCATCTAACCAAGCTGAAAGCAACACACCACTACTTTCGCTAGCGCGAATAGCTAAACTTAATGCCACGCGGCGGCGACCATTAGTGTCGGACTGAATAGCGAGACTTGGCGTGGCAAGGATCTCGACATCAGCCAAATTAAGGCTAGGCTGAGCAATCATAGTTGGGCTAGCAAAACGCTTATCGTGTGCGTTAGCTTGCAGGCGCCAAATGCGCCCTAGGCTATCAACTCCGTAGCCATGAATACTTTGCTGCCAGCTAATAAATGTCCATGGCAGAAGCCATTGAGACGGCTCGCTATCAGCTTCTGCTTGCCAAAGTATCTCGCCGGTTAGGCCATTGACCCTCATTAGATGACTAGTACTTGATTCACTCCTAGCCCCTAATAATAACTCAGGGCCTGCTGTCGTTAGCGCTTTCGGCAAAATGCTAAAACTATCGATCGATGTAGCCGATAGTGGCAACAGTCTGGGCTGCTGCGGCTGACTCACGTCCAAAGCAAGGAGCTGACCGGCCAGCAAGGCAAACACAACTCTTTCGCCCAGATCGCCCTCCCAGAGTTGCAGCGAGTGTGGGCTAACTTGCTCTGGGCGTAGCGCTGCAGGCTGAGCCAATAGTTGCGCTCGATGCGCCTGCCAAGGTGTAGGTTGCCATCTCCACAGTAGGTCTCCTGAATCACCATCGCGTAAATAAAGTGTGCCGTCGATGCTCAGCCAAAGCAGGACTTGCGAACGACCAGTCGCAGCCGTTGGATCGGCACCGATATCGATCAGCAATGAATCGCCTAGCGCCAATATTTTTGCGCTATTGCTAGGCGGCTCTATTATTGTCAGCTGCCGTTGCGGGCCTAACGTTACGTCGCTAAGCAGTGCGCCTTGTGCTGGCTTGGCATCAAGCTTCACCTGCAAGCTCGGCAAAAATGAACCGACATCAGCACAGTCCGTGAGTAATGGGCAGACTCTAAAGCCGTGATCTCCAGGCCATAGCGCACGCCCCAGCACAGGCCTAGCAAAATGCACATCGGCACCATTTAAGCGGCCAAGATAGTTGCGCGGCACCAGTCGATATGGCTGCAATGGCCCCTGTAGCGCTGTATCTAACCATTGCGTCAATTGCGCTGAAACATCACTTTGCAGCGCATTGGCAGCGAGCACTAGGCCTTCTTGACCGCCGCAAGCAGCAGGTAATTGTGCTGGCCGATAGTTTAGTGTTGTCTCTTTCGGCACCGACCCGCCCTGCACTTGGGTTAATAGCTTGGCGGCTAGATCAGACGGCGAGTCGGCACTTGCTCCCGTGTGCATCAGCAGACTATTTAATACACGCTGCCACTGCGCTCGACCGTTAAGCACAGCCGATGAGCTTTGCCAACTTAGACGCCAGATAACTGGCGCCGAAGCGGAAATTGACCATGGCGAGTCGGCGCCTGGCATCATCTCAATGGCAACCTGTGCTGCATCGGCTAATGGCCATGGGCTAAGCACTGAATCTAGGGCTACGATAATCGACGAGCCGCTGTCTATTGCAGTCACCGACTGTATAGGCGAACCAGCGAAGCTAATTTCAATGTCATATGGACCCTGCGGCGGTCCAGAACGCGCGAGCACAAGCTTGGCATCAACATTTGAAACTGCTTCGGCAGGTAGCGGCAGAACCATGCTCGCCCCCATGCGAGCAGGCGGCAGCATGACTTGGCGATGCCTTAGCTCTGCCGGCCATACTCGGGAAGCATTTAGCGGCCACGGCGGCATCAACTCGCGCACAGCTATGTCGCCCTGCGCATCTGGCACGCCAGCGAGTAGACCAATGCCGACACCATCACTTGGCATTGGCCGCAAGCTAGCCGCCGGCTGACCTGGACTAGACTCGACAAACCATTGCTGCAATGACGATATGGGCAACGGTGTTGAGGTATCGACCGCCCACCACAAGGCTGGCACAGGCACAGGCACAGGCGCTGGCGTGGCGGGGAAAAAGCGCGACAGCGCATTGGCGCAGAGTGCTCCAGAGAGCACGAGCAGGAAGCAGATAAGTAAACCTTTACGCATGGCGCTCGCCTCCTTGCGAGAGAGCCTATGCCTTAAAGGTAGTCATGTCCTGAGCATTTCGCTAGGACGAGAATAAATATTAGTCGCCGATTTTCCAACCATTAACAATGGGATAGCGTCTATCTTTGCCAAAGCCACGGCGACTGATACGTGGGCCAACAGCCGACTGTCGACGTTTATGCTCACTGATGTCCACTAGGCGCAGCACATGATTGACTTGCTCAGCCTCGAAACCGGCCGCGATGATATTGTGCGCACTCTCGTCGCATTCGATATAGCGGCGCAAAATCTCATCAAGCACCGGGTATGGCGGCAGCGAATCTTCATCTTTTTGATCGGGCGCAAGCTCGGCTGACGGCGGTCGATCAATAACGCGCTGCGGCACAATATCAGCCTCGCCAGCGGCACGCGCCTGCGCATTACGCCAACGGCAGAGCTCGAAAACCTCGATTTTTGGCACATCCTTTAACACTGCAAAGCCACCGGCCATATCGCCGTAGAGAGTGGCGTAACCTACTGACATCTCAGATTTATTGCCCGTTGGCAAAACCAAATAGCCAAGCTTATTGGAGATCGCCATGAGCAATACGCCACGCGAACGTGCCTGCAGATTTTCCTCGGTTTTATCGGCGCCTAGGCCGGCAAAGGTATCGCTCAGTGTATTGGTAAAGGCTTCAACCATCGCGACGATAGGCAGGCTGCTGTAATGCACACCTAAGCGTGTGGCCTGCTCAGCGGCGTCATTACGACTGATGTCGGCAGTGTAGTAGTAAGGCATCATCACCGCGCGTACACGCGAGGCGCCGAGTGCATCATAGGCAACGGCCAGAGTCAGCGCAGAATCGATGCCGCCCGAGAGGCCGAGCAGCACACCTTTAAAGCCACTTTTGCTTACGTAATCACGCAATGCTAGCACCAGCGCTTGGTAAATCGATTCGTGACGATCAGGCAGCACAGCTCGCATGCTTGCACTCAGTTGCCGTGTCGCCACATCTACATCCACTACATGCAGGCCAGCGCTAAACTGCGGTGCTTGCATGGCCAAATCGCCCGAGGCCTGCAGTGCAAACGAGCCGCCATCGAAGACTAGTTCGTCTTGGCCGCCGACCACATTGCAATACAGCACGGGTAAATTAAGCTCACGAGCGCGAGCGCCCACGGTGTCTAAACGCTCAACTGCTTTACCGACATGAAATGGCGAGGCATTTATATTAATCAGCAATTCAGCACCGGCGTGCTTGGCGGCGCGAGCAGGTCCGGCATGCCAAATGTCTTCACAAATCGTCAAGCCAATACGCAGGCCATGAAGCTCGAATACTGTGGCCTCAGTGCCAGCGACGAAATAGCGCAGTTCGTCGAAAACTTCGTGATTTGGTAGCTGATGTTTAGCGTAACGCGCTAGGCGCTGGCCATCGCGCATGACCCACGCGGCATTATGCAGGTCGTTTTCGCATTGCTCAGGCAAGCCAAACACCAGCGTAATACCCTGCACTGCTTTTAGCTGCTCAATAGCTGCCTGCACGCGGCGCTCGAGGCTAGGTCGCAGCAATAAATCTTCTGGCGGATAACCAATAAGGCTGAGCTCAGGGAAAATAATGACGTCGGCTTTAAGTTCATCGCGAGCATGTACGGCTTGCGCCATCATCAAAGCGGTATTGCCCGGAATATCGCCGACTAAAAAGTCGAGCTGGGCTAGAGCGAAGCGAATAGAGGTGCGTGGCGAGTGTGGGGACATGGCAATTTCAGTAGGCAGTTGGCACGAAGTTGCCTAGGATAGTCGAGTACGCGCATTGGCAGAAGGAAACTCGCATGTTGGGCATTATTCGTCTCATAATTTTAGTCGCTCTTGGTTGGTTAGCTTATCGCTATATTCGACGCTTTTTGGCATTGGACAAGCCATCCGGTGGTTCACCTGAGCAACCTAGCTCAGGCTCAGATCGGCAGCAGCAAAGCCTGCCTATGCAGCGCTGCGCCCAATGCCAAATACATCTACCCGAAGGTGAAAGCACTCGCTCAAGTGGCCACTACTTTTGCTCTGAAGCGCACCGTGACGCCTGGTTAGAAAGCAACGCCAAAGACGACTAAGCCACGGGGGCATAAGGCTCGGCAGCTAAACGCGGCGTGCGCCCTAGCACTAAATCACTGATCAGCGCCGCAGATGCTGGTGCTAGCACCAAGCCATTACGATACTGACCGGCATTGACCCAGAGCCCAACTTGCGCGGGCACGGCACCAATAAACGGGATGCCATTGGGTGAGCCAGGCCTGAGACCGGCCCAATGCCGAACTGGCGGCTGCTCAGCTAAGCCCGGCCATAGCGAAGCCGCGACTCTCTCAAGTAACTCGCGCGCCTCTGCTGTGGTGCGACCATCAAAGCCCGCCTCTTCCAAGGTCGAGCCGCACAGCACCAAGCCATCTGCGCGCGGGATTAGGTAATGGCCATCGCGTAAAATCATGCTGGTGATGGTGCCAGGGGCGGTTTCGTATTGCAGCATTTGGCCACGCACTGGACGCACCGGCATTGCGGCTCGCGGCAATAGCTTCGCACTCCATGCACCGGCGCAAACAATCACAGCATCGGCCTCGACTAGCTCACCAGAAGCAAGCGTGACGGAGGCAGGACGATCCTCTTTAACAGCACTAACTGAGATAATGGCCGTCTTCGGGCGCAACTGCACCAGTGGATAGCGCTGCAAGTCGGCTATTAATGCTTTCAATAAACGCGGGTTTCTCACCTGAGCAATATCAGGGAAAAACACGCCCTGCGCCGCGTCATGCGCCAAACCCGGCCAACGTTCACGCAAAGTGCTGAGCCCAAGCACCTCGCACGCTGCTGCATTCGCCTGCGCCCAGACACGCGCGTCTCGAGCATCGTCGGTGTTCACAAACAATAAGCCCGATGTCAGCAGCTCAATATCGATGCCGACATCAGCCATCAACTCATCGCGCAGGAGCGGATACGCCGCTTGCGCCCATTGCGAAAGTGCCGTAACAGCAGGAGCATAGCGCCACGGATATAGGGGAGAAACAATGCCTCCGCCAGCCCAAGATGCCTGCTGTGCAAACTCACCTTGATCACACAGCACGACCTCAACGCCAGCCTTAGCTAACTCGCGCGCCGTTAATAGGCCATTAATCCCCGCGCCGACAATCACTACTTGCATAAAGTTCTCAATAAAGTCCCCGTTAAGCTGGCTTAGCTCAGCCAACCGCAAACATCTCGGGCAGCGCGTAATACCGCCTCCGAGTCTTGATTCGGCCGCCGTATGCGCATGCGCCCTGACTTACTCACAATAACTTGTCGCAGCGCGGCCTCATCGATTACCGGCGGGCATATCGTCAGCGTACCATTCGATAGCACAGCATCGCCCTGAGGGCTCCAGGTCAACCAATCTTCATTCCGAAAACCTCGCCAGATCATGCGCCATGCCTTTGGAATATCTGGCACTAGGTTTTGCACGCTTTCGCTACGCTGACGTATGCCATCGGCATTGTCATCGCGAAAAACCAGCCATTTTGCCTGCCATACTGCTTGGCAACGCGAGCCATCGGCACTAGCACAAACCGCCCATGACTGGCGATCCTGCTGGGCAAGCTGGCGTAGTTGTTCCATAGCAATGACCCAGTTTGCTGTCCAATGCCGTGCTTGCTGCTGGCGCTGCCACGAACCAACCCAAGCAAAACTGGCGCCAAGCATAATCCCTGTTAGCGCCAAGACGATAAGCCATTCGCACAATAATGCCCCGCGTGACGACTGCCAAACGACTATTTTCATGGCAAGCTCCTTTGCTCGTAATTAATCTGCCAGCGACTACTCCTGCCGCTTCGACTCGTTGCTTGTATGCGCAAGCGATAGTGCTGAGTCAACACGCCGGGCCAGCTGCCCACCGATGCATCATCGCGCTCGAGCTGCCAAGCCCAGTGTGCAGTCGTTGTTGGAGAGCAAGGTGTTTGTGTTAATGACTGACGTGGCTCACTGGCGCAAGCGGTGCGCAATAGCGGCCCCAAGGGATGCCAAAGTGCCTGCTGATCTGATGATGACATACGCTGCAACGGCAAGCCCTGAAGCCTCTCGGCAATGTGCTCGACCAATATTTCTCGCTGCCAATAGCTTTCGATTCGTCGCACCGATAGTCCACTCGCCGCCGCCTGCTGAATAGTGATGATCACTAGCTGCGCCAGGCCTCCCAGCACAACGACAATAAGCCATAACACCTGACCTTGCTGTTTAGGGCGCATGATTTAACCCCCATGTCATTTCTAGCGTGTGCTGCGCACGCCGCTCGGCAATGGGCACGATAGTTGGCGCCAACCAGTTTTTCGGCACCTGCCAGCGCCGCGCGCGTGAGAGCTGGTCTTCGCTTGTTGTCCATAACGCCACACGAAGGCCGGCAATTGCTGAGGTTGGCTGCTGCGTACGCCAACTGTCGATACCAATCCAGCTCGCGGCGCTACTACCTTCTGCGACAGCTAATGCTCGCCACGAGATCGCACTCACACCCGTCATCAAGACAATGCCAGCATCACCTAAGGCATGGCAGCCAGAGTCGTCGCAATAGCCGCTATCGCACGCTAGAGCCCACAGCGGAGAGACACTTTCTTTACGCAAAAATAATCGACTAATTTGACGTGCGCCCACTGCTGTACGCCGGCCTTCGCAGTCGAAATCGTTTTTGTCACTTTCGATAAGTCGTTGCAGCAGCAATTGATCGCTCGCTACACGCCCTGTGCCTGGCAATGCCTTCGGCCACCATGCCGTTAATGCCGGATCATCTAAGCCAAGCGGATGTACACCGCCAGCTCCGGCATGAGTGATGAGCTGATCGAGACGCTGAGTGAGCCAGTAGCTCGACTCCTGCAATTGTGCTGGCACCCGCTGCGACATGGCCAACACCACACTGCTTTGCAGCCACGCCATGGCTGCTGCCAACACCAACGCACCAAGTACTGCGGCCATCGCCCATTCGGCAATAGCAATGCCGCGCTGAGCCAGCTTAAGGTTTAAAACAATCTGCACACTGTTAGGGCCACTCATGGCGGCAGCAACCATTGCAGGCAGCGCTCAAAACGCAAAGGCGTATGCTGGCCATTGCAACTATTGGCAGCACTACCCCAGCCTAGCCATAGGCAATCTGCTAGCCACTCTCGGCAAGGATGTATCTGCCATTGCACCCGAGATAGATCCTTCAGCGCGCTAGCAACCCAAGCAATGTCGGCCTGCGCACGAGCAGAAGCTGAACAGGCGTCTTGTGTGCAACGAAAGTCATTGCCCGCATTAGTCAAACCCTGAGCAATGCTTGCACGATAACTTACTGCTGCAGGCGAGTTCAGCTGCCAGCGTAGCGATAGTTCACGCAACGCCAAAACGGCCTGCAAACGCTGGCTAGCATCACGCTGAAGCAGTTTGGCCTGCTGATGAGCAGACAAAAGCCCGGTCAGCGCGACCATCATTAACGTGAAAGCGATCAGAGTCTCAGCTAAGCCTAGGCCGCGCTGACGCCATGCGCACATTACATGCGAATGCTTAGCCCGAATATGCGCCATAGCCACCTCCCTGTGCTTTAGTGAGCCATTTCAACAGGCACACAAAAGGCTTATATGGGCAATGCCACGCGCTATTTAAGCCGCGCAGCACCTACTTCATAAAGGGTGGCAAAGATTTAAGCGTTTGCTAGGACTCGTGCTAAAAAATCACACGGCTTTGACGGGAATACGCAACTCTTTTGGCATAGAAAACACCACATTTTCTGGGCGGCCATCAAGTTCAACTGGCACTGCACCGCCCCATTCACCTAAACGATCAATGACTTGGCGGATCAATACTTCGGGCGCCGAAGCGCCAGCGGTCACGCCCACGGCAGCGATGCCATCAAGCCATGACTTGTCGATTTCTTCAGCATTATCGACCAAATAAGCTCGCGCACCGATACGCTCAGCCAACTCACGTAAACGGTTTGAGTTGGATGAGTTTGGCGAACCTACCACCAGCACTACTTGGCATTGCTCAGCCAAGGTTTTTACCGCGTCTTGGCGGTTTTGTGTGGCGTAGCAAATATCATCTTTGCGCGGGCCTTGGATGTGTGGAAAGTGTTGGCGCAGGGCATCGATAACACGCGCGGTATCATCGACTGAAAGCGTGGTTTGCGTGACAAAAGCCAAGTTTTCTGGATTTTTCACCAGCAGATTAGCAACATCGGCCTCATCTTCGACCAGATATATATCGCCGCCATTGCGCTTATCGTATTGGCCCATGGTGCCTTCGACTTCGGGATGACCGGCGTGGCCAATCAAAATCGCCTCGGTGCCAGTACGCGCATAACGCGCAACTTCCATATGCACTTTAGTCACTAACGGGCAGGTGGCATCGAAGACCTTTAAACCGCGTGAACTCGCCTCTTGCTGAACTTTTTTCGACACGCCGTGGGCAGAAAAAATCACGATAGCATCATCAGGCACTTGCTCAAGCTCATCGACAAAAACTGCACCGCGATCACGCAGATCATCGACGACAAATTTGTTATGCACGACTTCATGGCGCACATAAATCGGCCGACCAAACACTTCTAGGGCGCGATTGACGATTTCAATAGCGCGATCAACCCCAGCGCAAAAACCACGCGGATTGGCAAGTTTTATGTCCATGACAGCGCTCCTAAAAGTGTTAGTTCAGCGTCACTGGCCGTGCATCGGCATCGGTCACGCGCAGCACATCGACCTCAAACATCAGCTCACGCCCCGCCAGAGGGTGGTTGAAATCAACTTCAACAGCATTGTCTGGCAAAGCTCTAATCACACCCGGCAGCTCAGCACCACTAGCATCGGCAAACTGCATAACCATACCCGGCTCCAGCAGCTGCTCGCCAAACTGATGACGCGGAAAATGCTGCACATTGTCTTCCTGCCAAAGGCCAAAACCATCCTCAGCAGAAATGGTAAAGCGGCCTTGCTCGCCAGCCTGCATGCCCTCAATAGCCTTTTCGAAGCCGGGCAGCAGGTTGCCATCGCCAAACTCGAAACTCGGTGGCTCTGCGCGGTCATGCGTGCTGTCGAGCACTTCGCCTGAGCTTAATGACACCGTGAAATGCATGCTGACACGTGTGCCTGGGCCAATTTTGCTCATGCTTTCGGCTCCTGAGACTTCGCTTCAGTGCTTGCTATGCGCTCGCGGCGAGCCTCTAAAAATAGGCTATCGATAATCAACATAATGGCTCCGACAGTGATGCCACAATCGGCAATATTGAAAGCAGGAAAGCTCATGCCGGCCCAGTGAAAATGGATAAAGTCGACGACATAGCCTTGCACAATACGATCATGCAGGTTGCCGATAGCGCCACCCAAGAGCAGTGCCAGTGACAATGGCAGCCAGCGCGAACCACGTGGCAAGCGAGCCATCCAGATGATTAGCGCGATGCTCACCACCACAGCGATGCCGACAAAAAACCAACGCTGCCAACCGCCAGCGTCATGCAAAAAGCTAAAGGCTGCGCCTGAGTTATGCGCCAGCGTCCAGTTCAAAAATGGCAGCAGCTCGATAGACTGACCGTAATGCAGACTCGTCGATGCCCACCCTTTGGTGTAGAAATCGGCGACATAAATCAGTACTGCCAACCATAGCCAGTTTAACGGACGATCAAGAATCGCGCGCATACCAGCAGCGTTTGCAGATGGCTCATTATTACGGCTCGACTTAAGCATAGCGACGCTCCTCGCCCTGACCACAAACATTGCTAACGCAGCGCGCGCAAATTTCCGGATGCGCCGCGTCAGTGCCAATATCATCGCGGTAATGCCAACAGCGCACACACTTAATGCCAGTAGATGGCGTTACCGATACGCGTAAGCCATCAAGCTCACTAGTCTCACCGCTATCTGCCGACAACGGCAGCACGCTCGCATTAGAGGTGATCAGCACAAAGCGCAGCTCATCACCCAAGGCAGTGAGCACAGGCAGCAGCTCATCGTTAGCGAACAATGCAACGTCGGCAGATAGACCCGAGCCAATTTCTTTGCGATTACGCGCGGCTTCAATGTGTTTGTTCACCGCTGATTTCATTGCCAACACTTGCTGCCAATAAGCCTGTGTCAGCATCGGCTCAGTGCCGGGCAAACGTGCGAGGCCGCTATACCATTCGCTCAAAAATACCGAGTCTTCGCGCTCACCAGGCAATGCTTCCCAGATCTCTTCAGCGGTAAAGCTCAAGATTGGTGCGGCCCAGCGCACAAAGGCTTCGGCAATATGCCAGAGCGCAGTTTGCGTTGAACGGCGCGCCAACGACTGCTCTTGCGTGGTGTATTGGCGATCTTTAATGATGTCTAAATAGAAACCGCCTAGCTCATTGACGCAAAAATTGTGCAGCTTGTGAAAAGTCTGGTGGAACTGGAAGCCGTCATAGGCCGCAATGATGTCATCCTGCAAGCTGGCTGCGGCATCAACTACCCAGCGATCGAGCGCGAGCATATCTTCCGTCGCGACAGCATCGCGAGCAGGATCGAAGCCGCTGAGATTGGACAGCAAAAAGCGTAGGGTGTTGCGGATGCGGCGATAGCTATCGGACATGCGCGAGAGGATTTCATCGCTCACCGTCATCTCACCACGATAATCAGTGGCCGATACCCAGAGGCGAATGATATCGGCACCCAAGGTCTGCATGATTTTTTGCGGCGCGACCACATTACCAATCGACTTCGACATTTTCCGGCCTTGGCCATCGACAGTAAAACCATGAGTCAGCACGGTTTTAAATGGTGCGGTGCCATTGGCGGCAACAGCAGTCAGCAGCGATGACTGGAACCAGCCGCGATGCTGATCGGAGCCTTCCAAATACAGGTCGGCAGGATAGCGCAGGTCATCGACGCGGTTTAGCACGCAGCTATGTGTGACACCAGAATCGAACCAGACATCGAGCGTATCGGTGACTTTGTCGTAGTTTACGGCGTCAGTACCCAGCAATTCGGCGGCGTCTAAAGCAAACCAGGCCTCAATGCCTTTTGCTTCGACACGCAGCGCCACAGCCTCAATGAACTCAGCCGTGCGCGGGTGCAGCTCGCCAGTTTCTTTGTGCACAAATAAAGTGATCGGCACGCCCCATGTGCGTTGGCGCGAAATACACCAATCGGGGCGGCCCGAGACCATGCCCTCGATGCGCGCCTGACCCCATTCCGGCAACCACTCGACCTGCCCAATGGTGTCCATAGCGGCATCGCGCAGGCCATTTTGGGTCATGCTGATAAACCATTGCGGCGTGGCGCGGAAAATAATCGGGGTTTTATGGCGCCAGCAATGCGGGTAGCTGTGCTGGATTTTAATGAGGCACAGCAGTGGCGCACTGCCATCGGCACGTGGCTCACGCAGTGCATCGCAGATAGGCTCATTGGCCTTGTTCACGTGCAGGCCAGCAAAGCGCGGCGTGTTCGGCAAAAAAACGCCATTGCCATCCACGGGGTTATCGACAAGTAGCCCATAAGCCTTGCCAATGACAAAGTCGTCTTGGCCATGACCAGGCGCGGTATGTACTGCACCTGTACCAGCATCGGCAGTGACATGTTCGCCGACAATCACCGGCACTACGCGCTCATACAGCGGGTGTTGAAGCTGCAAGCCTTCTAGCGTTTGGCCAGTGACCGTGGCCAGCACCTCAATATCGCTCGCTTCATAGCGCGCACAGGCATCAGTCACAAGCGTTTCAGCAAGCACGAGATGCCTGGCCTGCCCTGCCACGCTCGCTTTCACTACCGCGTAATTCAACTCAGGATGTAGTGATACCGCTTGGTTAGCCGGCAACGTCCATGGCGTTGTGGTCCAAATCACCACTTCCGCAGAGGCTAATGTCAGCCCCGTGCGTTTAGCAAAATCTGCGAGGTCTACAACAGCAAAGCCAACATCAATTGCTGCCGATGTTTTTTCTTGGTGCTCAACTTCAGCCTCTGCCAAGGCCGAACCACAGTCCATACACCAATGCACCGGCTTCATGCCTTTGTGCAAATGGCCATTGCCGGCAATTTTGCCAAGCACGCGAATGATGTCGGCTTCCTGACCAAAGTTCATTGTGAGATAGGGCTTGCCCCAATCGCCGAGCACACCTAAGCGCTGAAAATCGACGGACTGACGAGCAACCTGCGTGGCTGCATATTCACGGCATTTTTCACGAAACTCGGCGGCACTGAGCTTGACGCCAGGTTTGCCAAACTTCTTCTCAACATTGAGCTCGATGGGCAAACCATGGCAATCCCAGCCTGGCACATAGGGTGCGTCAAAACCGCTCAGGCCTTTGGCTTTGACGATCATGTCTTTGAGGATTTTATTCACCGCATGACCAATGTGAATGTCGCCGTTGGCGTACGGCGGACCATCATGCAGGATGTATTTCGGCGCACCCGCGCGCGCTTGGCGAATACGCTGATACAGCGACTCGGCCTGCCACGCCGCCACTCGTGCCGGCTCGCGCGTGGCAAGGCTGGCCTTCATGGCAAAATCGGTTTCGGGTAGGTTCAGCGTGCTTTTATAGTCCATAGCCTGCAATTAATTCCCAGCGTGCTGTTTGGCGGTCGCGCCTGCAGCAGAAAAATAGTGGTGGCCGGCAATAACATCTGCCTCGATAGCCGATTTCAGCGCCTCTAATGAGGCAAAGCGCTGCTCATCACGCAATTTATGCACGAAACGCACACGCAAGCGACGACCATAAAGATCGCCGCGATAATCCAATAAATGCACTTCACAACGCGCTTGAATGCCCTGCACCGTTGGTCGCGTGCCAACATTGGCGACTGCCGGCAGTGGCGTGTCGCCAATGCCATCGACCCAGACCGCAAAGACACCGCGCAAAGGCAGCACTTGCCGTTTCATCAAAATATTGGCAGTGGGCAGTCCCAATGTACGACCAATTTTATCGCCATGAACCACGTGGCCAGCGACAAAAAAGTCACGTCCTGTGAGTGATCGTGCCAAGGCAAAGTCAGCAGCAGCGACTGCAGCGCGCAGACGTGTGCTGCTGACACGGTCGCCATCGGACTCGAAAGTAGCGAGCTCATCAACAGCAAAGCCGTGCGCGATGCCTGCGCGCTGCAATTGGCGGTAATCCCCGCTACGGTCGCAACCAAAGCGGAAATCATCGCCAGCCAAAATATATTTGGTTTGCAGCTTGGCCACGAGCAGATCGCTGATAAAGCCTGATGCCGTGTAGGCGCGAAAACGCTCATCGAAGCGCACTAGCAATACACGATCGACACCATACTCAGCCAAAGTCTCGACTTTATCGCGCCACGTCATTAGCCGGCCAGGCGCTTGCTCACCAGAGAAAAACTCCTGCGGCTGTGGCTCAAAGCACATCACCAAGGCCGGCACGGCAAGCTTATCGGCGGCCTCTCGCAACTGCGCGAGCATGGCCTGATGGCCAGCGTGCACGCCATCGAAGTTACCGATGGTGAGTGCGTGCGGCCCTAAAGCAGGGCGCAAATTGTGGATGCCGCGTATCAGATGCATGACGAACTTATAGCCTTAACTGATTCAGCGCGTGAGTATACCGAAAGCGCATCAGGGATGCCGCAGCTCGCGGGGCCTAAAGCCAACAGCCAATAACGCCGCACCATAGGTTGCCGCACCAGCACCACAGATCAGCAGCACCCAACCCACACGTGCCCAACCGTGGCCGGCTAGCCACCAGTCATTACTCGGCGTAATCAGCCATAGCACTGCAACCATCGCGGCATTAGCCAAGACAAAGCGCAGCAACAGCGGAACCCACCGCGCATCTAGGCGATAAATACCAGAGCGATGTAGGCCACGATACAGCAAACCCGCATTAACAAATGCTGCCAAGGTGCTCGCCAGAGACAAGCCAACATGGTCTAAGTGCCACACTAGCATCAAGTTAAACACCATATTCGCGACCATAGCGATGATACCAATGCGCACCGGAGTCTTCATGTCTTGGCGCGCATAAAACGCCGGCGCAAAGACTTTAATTAGCATAAACGCCAAGATGCCACCGGAAAGCGCCTGTAGCGCCATCGATGATTTCACCACGTCTTCTGCATCAAATGCGCCGTGATGGAAAAGGGTCGCCAATAAGGGTTGCGCCAAAAACCCCATTGCCAATGATGCCGGCAGACCCACCATCACGATAACTTTCAAAGCCCAATCGATGGTGGCACGAAACTCGATATCGGACTTTTCCGCATGCTTGGTCGATAGTGTGGGCAAAATCACCGTGGCCACGGCAATGCCAATCAAGCCCAATGGCAGTTCAGTTAAACGCTCTGCGGTGTAGAGCCAAGATACCGAGCCACTGACCAAAAATGACGCCAACACCGTATCGAGCAGTAAGTTTATTTGACTCACTGAGACGCCAAACATGGCTGGCACCATCAGCGTGAGAATACGCTTTACTTCGGGGTCTTTAAAATTCGGGCGAAAACGCGGCATCAAATTAATGCGCTGCAGCGGCCAAAATTGAAAGCCTAGCTGCACTACGCCAGCAATTAATACGCCCCACGCCAGCGCCATAATAGGCGTCGATAATAATGGCGCAAGCCAGACCGCACAGCCAATCATGGTGACGTTGAGCAGCACCGGCGTGAAGCTCGACACACCAAAACGGCCATAGGTATTGAGAATGCCGCCAGCAAATGCGGTGAGCGAGATCAGTAGTAAATAAGGGAAAGTTACGCGCAGCATGTCGGCGGCGAGATCAAACTTCAGCTCATCACCGCGAAAGCCTGGCGCAAACAGAAAGATGATGGCTGGCGAAAACACAATGGCAAACACGCTGATTGCGCCAATGACCAGCGTTAGTGAGCCCGCCACATGGTTGATCAGCACGCGCACCGCGTCATCGCCGCGCTGGCTACGCACCTCGGTGAGCACAGGCACAAAGGCCTGAGAAAACGCGCCCTCGGCAAATAAGCGGCGCAAGAAATTAGGGATTTTGAACGCCACCAAAAAAGCATCCATGAGCCGGCTGGCGCCAAACAAGTTCATAAACACCATGTCGCGCACCAAGCCAGCGATGCGTGACAGTAGCGTCATGGCACTGACAATAAAGGTCGATCGCCACAGGCTAGGGCTGCTAACAGCGGGCTTTTTCGGCGGGATGGCGGGAGTGGCTGACATGAGAGCTCCAAGATCGTAGGCGATAGTAGCGCAGCCATGCCCTGCTTCGCTAGCAATGCGGGTTGACTTCGGGCGATCTCGACGGCATCATTGCGCGCCTGATTTTGGAACTCTTCGACACCTCGGTGCTGAGTCGTTTCAAAACACTTTAATACACTGATTTTTATGGGAGCCGCCTGGTGGCCAACTCTGCACAAGCCAAAAAACGCGCACGTCAAAACGACAAGCAGCGTCTGCACAATGCGAGCCTGCGCTCCATGGTGCGTACATTTATCAAAAAAGTTGTGAATGCCATTGCTAGCGGCGACAAAGCCGTTGCGCAAGCTGCCTACACAGCAGCCGTGCCTGTCATCGACCGTATGGCCGACAAAGGCATCATCCACAAAAACAAGGCTGCTCGTCATAAGAGCCGCCTGAATGCACAGGTTAAAGCACTGGCCTAAGCCTTCGCTTTGCTGTGAAAAAAGCCGGCTATCACGCCGGCTTTTTTACGTCTACGATTACACACAAGATTAACTAACGCCGAGTTGGCTATGACTGCCTTTCGCCCTGCAGCAACCCGCTGCCTAGATTGCGGCTTACAGAAGCTATGCTTTCCGCCCAGCTTCGACGAGCAGGCATTAAATCGCATCAGCCAGCTGGTCGCACAGCCTAGCGCCTTTGCTAAAGGCGAAACGGTATATCGCCTAGGCGACTCAATGACCGCACTTTATGCCGTGCGCTCGGGCGCGCTAAAAACCAGCGTGTTGCTACCCTCTGGCGAAGAGCAAATCACAGGATTTTATCTGCCAGGGGAAGTTATTGGTCTAGATAATATGGGCCAAAGCCATTGCGCCAGTACCGCCACGGCGTTGGAGAAAACCACGCTATGCGAATTGCCTGTGAATGGCATTAGTCGGCTATCGCAGCAGCTGCCGGAGTTGCAGGGGCATTTATTTCAGATCATGAGTACTGAGCTGCGCCAAGATTATCAGCGCATGCATTTGATGGCGCAGGCGAGCGCCGAGGTGCGGGTAGTGAGCTTTTTGCTGGGCTTATCGACGCGCCAACAGCAGCGCCATTTGGCAACGAATGAGTTGCGCCTAGCCATGGGTCGAGCCGATTTAGCCAATCATTTAGGCTTAGCGCTAGAAACCGTCAGCCGCGCGCTATCTCAGCTCGCCGATGACGGTTTAATTGAGGTTCATGGCAGGCATATTCGCATTATCCATGCCGAACAGCTCGCTGAGCGAGTTGCGGCATCTTGCCATTAATTAGCGTAGCGTTGATCATGCCATGCGGAGTGCTTGGCCTTCGCTTTTCCTGCAGGCTCATGAGCAAGCTCAATCTGACCCTTCACTTGGCGAATCAAGGCAATAGCTACGGCGCCGGGAATACCAATCGCGCAGATCAAAATCACCACAACCGACAGAAAGCCACTCCAAGTACCCAGTAAGTCCATCCACATGATCGTATCTCCACCTTGTTTTCGATGGATTCATTAGAGCGTAATTGCTTGATACGTTATTTGATCTGCGTCAAATTTTGCTGCGACTCTGCTGCTAAGTAACGCGGCACATAGCCGTTTAGCTCAGCACCATATTGTCGCGATGAATTAACTCTGGCGCATCGGCATAACCCAAAATTGCTTCAATTCGCTCAGATGCCTGGCCAGCAATACGGCGCGCTTCATCAGCACAATAATTAACTAGGCCAAGGGCGATTTGCTCGCCCGATTCATCCACGCAGGCAATCACTTCACCGCGCTGGAAATTGCCGCTCACAGCCGTTACACCGACTGGCAATAGGCTGCGATGCCCTTGGCGCAGCGCAGACACTGCTCCAGCATCAAGCTGAACTTGCCCAGCCACTTGCAGATGCCCCGCCAGCCACTGCTTGCGAGCAGCTAAGCGATCTTGCTCGGGCAGCAATAACGTGCCCAAGACATCGCCGTGCCTGAGGCGCGGCAGGATGTTTTCGCCGCGACCACTAGCAATCACTGTGGCACAGCCTGAACGCGCCGCTAAACGCGCCGCACGCACCTTGGTGATCATGCCACCACGACCTAGCGCCCCGCCACCACCAGCCATCTTCAGCAAACGAGCATCCGTTGCCTGCACTTCAGGCAAAAGTACTGCCGTTGGGTCATGGCGCGGGTCGCGATCAAACATGCCATCTTGGTCAGTTAAAATGATAAGCGCATCGGCCTCAACTAAATTGGCCACTAGTGCCGCCAAAGTATCGTTATCGCCAAAACGAATTTCGTCGGTAGCTACCGTGTCATTTTCGTTGATGACCGCAATCACGCCCCAACTCATTAAGGTGCGTAATGTGCTGCGAGCATTTAAATAACGCTTACGATCGGAGAGGTCATCGTGGGTCAGCAGGACTTGCGCCGTTCGCACTTGGTGTTGACGAAAATGTGTCTCGTAAGCTTGCACCAGGCCCATTTGACCGATAGCTGCGCAGGCTTGCAACTCAGGCACGCTCTCAGGCCGCACGCGCAAGCCCATGCGCACCATGCCCTCAGCGACAGCACCTGAAGACACTAAAATTAGCTCAATGCCTTGCGCTTTCAACGCCACCATCTGCTCGACCCAAGCGGCCATAGCCGTTTGATCTAGGCCTTGGCCATTGTCAGTCAGTAGTGCTGAGCCAATTTTTACCACCCAGCGCTTGGCGCGCTGCAAGCGGTGGCGTTGGCTACTAGATGAGCCAGTGGAAATGGGTGTGCTGTCGGCATGAGACATGGACGATTTACCAGCGGTCATTAGTAATAGGCAGTGATGCTGCCGTCATTGTGTGGCCTTGTCGATACCGTCTCAAGGTCGATAAATAATCTCGGGAGCATCTTCTGCGTCTTCATCAAAATCATCATCTTCGTCGTTGTCCAACTCACTAGGATCAATGCCCAAGCGAATGGCACGGCGCTCAGCCGAGCGACGCACTTCCAATTCACGAATACGATCACGGCCTTCTTGCACTAGACGCTCACGCTTCTCTAGCTCAGCCTCTGCCAGCGCAGGATCTGCATCCTCAGCCGCACGCTGCTCTTCGATTGCATCCATCAGGCGATAACACACTGCCATGGCACCATCACGAGTCAAACCAGAGGTACGAAAAATCGGGCCGTCCCAATTCAAGCGTGCAACGATGTCGTTGCAGCGCTCATCGACTTCTTCAACTGAAGGCAGCAAATCGATTTTGTTCAAAATTAGCCAGCGTGGCAACGAGGCCAGCGTAGGCGAAAATTTGGCTAACTCAGCGGCAATAACATTCACGCCATGCACTGGGTCTGTTTCGTCGTAAGGCGCGATATCCACGATATGCAGCAAAAAGCGCGTGCGCGCCAAATGCTTGAGAAAACGGATACCAAGGCCGGCACCATCGGATGCACCCTCGATAAGACCAGGAATATCGGCCATGACAAAGGAGCGATGGCGATCGACATCGACCACGCCCAAGTTGGGCACTAGTGTGGTGAATGGATAGTCAGCAACTTTAGGCTTAGCCGCAGATACGGCGCGAATAAATGTTGATTTACCCGCGTTAGGTAGGCCGAGCAAACCGACATCCGCTAGGACTTTAAGCTCTAAGCGCAGCTCATGTACTTCGCCTTCAGCACCGTCGGTGGTTTTGCGAGGCGATCGGTTGGTCGAGCTTTTATAGTTGATGTTACCTAAGCCGCCATGACCGCCACGAGCGAGCAAAACGCGCTGACCACTTTCAGTCAAATCACCGAAGACTTCACCAGTAACTTCGTTAAGCACAGTGGTGCCTACCGGCACCTTCAGCGTGATATCGCTACCACTACGGCCGGTACAGTTGGCGCCACGACCATTAACACCGCGCTCAGCACGAAATGAACGCGTGTAGCGGTAGTCCACCAGCGTGTTAACGCCAACATCGGCCTCGGCCCAGACAGAGCCACCATGGCCACCATCACCGCCATCGGGGCCGCCGAAGGGGATGAACTTCTCACGACGGAAGCTCATGCAGCCATTGCCGCCATCACCTGCCGCTATCTTGATCACTGCCTCATCGACGAACCGCATGACATCTCTCCGAAAACAAAAAAGCCCCGCGTAGGCGGGGCTCTTGCAACGCGTACGCCCTTAGGCGTTAGCTTCAACAACCACGTATTTGCGGTTGAATTCGCCTTTAGTAACGAACTTTACCACGCCGTGCGCTTTCGCGAACAAGGTATGGTCACGGCCCATGCCGACGTTTTCGCCAGCCCAGAACTGTGTGCCGCGCTGACGGATGATGATGCCGCCTGCTTGGATTTGTTGGCCGCCGTAAACTTTCACGCCTAATCGTTTGGCTTCTGAGTCGCGACCGTTACGAGTGGAACCACCGGCTTTTTTATGTGCCATGTCTGTATCTCCTGCAGATCAGCGATTAAACGCTGAT
>JBFJJU010000017.1:0-33094 GCA_041612115.1 Perlucidibaca sp. | reverse complement strand
TGGCTGCCAAGCCAGCCCAAGATTCCAAGTTGTCGGAATATCGAAATCGCCCTGCTCAGCAAACAAGCCGGCGTATTCCTTAAATTTCGTCATGTGGATACGCGACTGCCAAGACGCACCAAAATCTAAACCCGGTGCAATAGTAGCAAGCATGCCGATACGCCCACCGCCGCCATAGGAAAAGCTAGTGCCGTTATCAGTAACTTTATCGGGCTCATTAGAAAACGCGGCAAATGCTTGTAGACCCTTGGCCTCAAATCGCTGCACAGCAAAAATAGGCGAGATGCCAAAAGACAGGCGATCATTAACGTTAATGGCTAGCGTGGGCACCACAAATAGTTGGATTAAGTCGACTGATGCCGTGCCATTACCATTGCCACAGAAACCTAATAAATCGGGGTTGTTCGCAAGGGCTGCGCCACCGCCAAAGGCACCTTGGCAACGGCTGCTAACAACGCTATTGCCTACATTAGCAATGGGCTTTCCTAAGCCATTAAGCAGCGAACCTATCAAGCCGGCATTGTTTCCAGCTGCGGTATTCACACCAAAAAAAGTGGCATTGCTTTCGCTCTGCTTATACACCGTGTTCAGGCCACCGTTGCCGTAGAGCGCAAAACCTGCCGACAAGGTGTCGTTGATTGGTGCAGCAAAGGCGAAGCCGGGGATGCCAAAAATATTGTGACTGCTTTTCACTGTGCCAGCGTCGGTGGCGAAAATGCCGATGCCATTCGCGTTAGGAGCGGTAGCCTCAAATTGCCGACGCGGCACAAATAAGCTTAGGTTGGCATCCCAGCGCATGCTCTTAATACGACCGATGCCGGCCGGATTAATCGTTGCAATTAAGGCATCATCGCTAGTTGCCGTGCCAGCACCACCCTGCGCGCGCTGCGAGGCGCTATAGCCGTGGGCAAAATAGCCGTTGGTAGCAAATGCAGCCGTGCTCACCAAGCTGAGCGCAAGCGCCATTACTCGTTTCATCGGGTGTTTTCCTAAGCGGCTAAAAGACGCATCAATTCATCATGGCGCAAATGATTAGCGGTTTTCTTATCCTTGTAAAAGACTTTGATGCCATGAGCTCATAAGTAAACGCTATAAGAGCGTGGAATCGCATGCGCTAGCGTGGACGCACTCGGCAGCAATCGTTATCATGCGCAGCCTTAAGTCAGCAGGCTTAAGACATATTGCTACCTATGCGCCCGTAGCTCAGCTGGATAGAGTATCGGTTTCCGAAACCGGTGGTCGTGGGTTCGAATCCCGCCGGGCGCACCATTCACCCTGCTAGCGGTGGAGTGTTTTTATGGAATCTCTGCTGCTTATTCCTTGTTGTTTATTCCTCGGCTTTATAGTCGCACGCTTTGCCTCGCCACCCAAAGACATGGTGCCGGCATTGAACTGGTGGGTGATTCAAATCGCGCTGCCGGCCATCGTGCTCGAGCTAACCCCACGCCTAAGCTTCAGTATCGATCTCTGGTATTTAGCCATCTCGCAATGGCTAGTGTTTATTGGCGCAGCCATCATATTTCAGCTCATTGGTAGCTGGTTGGGATGGTCGCGAGCCCGCATCGGCGCACTGATCTTGGTCTGCGGCCTTGGCAACACATCATTTATTGGCTACCCCATGCTCGAAGCTCTACGCGGCCGAGAAGGCCTGGCATTAGGTGTGGTCGCCGACCAACTGGGCTGCTTCATCATGCTCAGTGTCGGCGGTGTATTAGTTGCTGCGATTTACGGCGGCGCGTCTACTAGCGTCTCCGCTGTTGCGAAAAAAATCCTCTTATTTCCAGCCTTTATTGCGCTGATCATCGGGCTTTTTGTTGGTCAACTGGGCGGATGGCCAGATCAAGTCGACAGCATCTTGGCGCGTATTGGCGCCACACTCACGCCGTTGGCGCTATTTTCTGTTGGCCTTCGCTTACGGCTATCGCTACACCAGTACCAGCTTATGCCAGTCACACTAGGTCTGAGCTGGAAGCTACTGCTAGCCCCCCTGGCAGTATTCGGCCTAGGCAGTGCTTTAGCTGTCTCCGCCAATGTGCTCAGCATTGCGGTATTGCAAGCGGCTATGGCACCAATGATTTCCGCTGCAATTCTTGCCGACCAACATGACCTAGAGCCAGATCTTGCCAATGCCATCCTCGGCATTGGCATCGTCCTGTCATTAATCACCGTAACTACTTGGCACTTACTACTGCCATAAGTGCTAAAACGCCCACGGAAGCATCCAGGCCATACACTGATTGGACAAACACTACCGTTGGGCGCGAAATCCTGCCACTCATCGAGAGTGGCTTTGTTCAACTTGCCAAGTGTTTACTTAGTGACCAGTATTTCCCGACTTGTGTCAGGATTACAAAATCATGCAAAAAATAACAAAAAACAAACTAGTGCCGCTTTTCCTTGTTGGCAGCTCACTTGCTCTTGCCGCTTGCGGTGGCAGCAATAGCAACTCTGCGAATGGGATCAGCGCACGCGAAACTGGCCAATCAAATATTTCCGAGCCCGACTGCGCCGATATCGACTGCCAAAGCGTTGGCGGCTTCACTCAACCATTTGTTGAGCCCTTTGGCCCCAGCAGCATGAGGGCCATGGCGAGCGAAGTGGCTGACCAAGAAGCCAGCGATGATCCACTGGATATGCTCAGCGGCCTACTCGACTCCATGGGCCTGCTAACCTCGAAAGGCAATCTGAAAAACCCACTAAAAATGGTCCCGCAGGATGATCGCTGCATTCGCAATGCCGATGGTCGCCCCACCGAATGTAAGCCGGCTGCCGGCTCTGTGGCCTTACTCGAAGATGGTCGTGTGCTCTATTTCAACGCACTTGAAGGCACAGAAGACGCCGAATTCTCCATCTTCTTCGAGGCCGGCGCAGTCGTCACCAACGACCAAACACGTGTGATGAGTTTGCGCGGTCGCGAAGCCGGATGGATGCAACCAACCCCTGTTGATGGCGGCGCTAATCTTGAAGGTGCGAAGTCGACGGTGATTTTGCCCGGTGGCTTAACCGACACCTCAGCAAAACGAAACAACAACGACGGTGCACTATTTTGCGCCGACTTAGAAATGCTAGCAGATGGCCGCATCATGGCCGTTGGCGGCACCGACTATTATTTTGAACCCGGCCTAGACGGCCCCATCGCACTGGGCCTCTCAGAGCTTGAAGGCATCAAAAACGCACGTATTTTCAACCCCGCTGATAATAGCTGGTCGAAAACTGGCGATATGAAAAATGGCCGCTGGTACCCATCACTAACCACGTTGGCGAATGGCAATGTCTTCGTTACCTCTGGTGTTACTAAGCTGATCAAACCGGTGTATCCAGAGAACCCTCTAACCTCAGGCCGCAACGTTACCGAATCGGAAACCTACGACCTCGGCTGCGGCACCTGGTCAAGTAACGGCGGTGGCGGTGAACGCTCATTGCCACTGTATCCACGCCAGCATTTATTACCGAATGGCCAAGTGCTGTATAACGCCGGCGGCCAAGCTTTCAACCCATTCGGCCAATCCTACGACCAAGCGCTGTGGAATATCGTCGCCGCCTATAGCCCCGACACAAATAAATGGACCGATCTCGGCTACGCTGGCCTGCCCTTACAGTTCAATAAAATGGGGTTAGATCGTATCGGCTCGGCACTTAACATCACTAACCCAGATGCCGCCGCTGATATTCAGTCGACACTTACTGGCTTGCTCGGCAGCATTTTAGAAGACCCAATGGCGGCACTCAGCCCACTCACCGATGCACTCAGCGACGACCCTGCCGGCACACTGATGAACGCTATCGGCTCAGGCTTCCGTGGCTCCACTTTCTCCATCCAGATGCCGCTAAAACCAAACGAGCAAGGTCGCTACGATCATGCTGAATTCCTTACTGGTGGTGGCGTGCTCGGCTTGATCACCGTGGGCAGCCCAGGCTCCTACTTTCCTACCAACCTATCGCGTATCGACCGCATCAATATCGCCGAAGATGACAGCATGGAATATGTCTCGCGCATCACCGGCAATATGACCACACCACGCTGGTACGGCACTGGTGTGCTGCTGCCGACAGGTAACGTCATGGTGTTTTCTGGCGCTGACCGCGACGAAGTGGTACTGCCGGGCCTAGGAGGTCCGATTAAAAAATCGGAAGTCTTCGATCCAGTAACTGAAACTTGGACCGAGATGGCGACTGCGCACAACCCACGCACCTACCACAACACCGCCATGTTACTTCCCGATGGCCGTGTACTGATTGGTGGCCACTCGCCCATCAATACCGCGTATTTGTTCTCGATCAATATTCCTGGCCTATCGCCCAATGATGGTCGCGACCCTAGCTTCGAGATTTATAGCCCGCCCTATGTCTTTGGCCCACGCCCAAGCATTACTAGTGCACCAACTCGTGCCACACATGGCGACAACTTAAACATTGGCATCGCCAATGCTGACAAAGTAGTCGACGTAGTATTGGTGAAACGCACCACGCTAACGCATATCGTCGATGGCGATCAGCGCACCGTGTCACTGCCTTTTACGCGCTCAGATAATTCACTGAATGCACGTATGCCAACACAGAAAGCAGTGACTCCAGCGGGCGCATACATGCTCTTTGTCATCACTGAGAATGCCAAAGGCGAGCGTATTCCATCCGAGTCCACCTCACTGCGCGTTACCACTCCTGAAACCACCAACCCTGTCTGCAAAGCGCAGCCGGTAGTTGCGCAACGATGATCAATACTCGCTACTCAATGCGGCCGGGCTTACGCCTGGCCGTTGTTGTTTTAACTAGCCTATTAAGCTCAACCGCATGGCCACACGCGGCTCATAATGAAGACAGGCGTGCCAGCATTGACCCTCTGCCAAATGCGCTGAAAGGTGTCACCGTACAGCTTGTCGAAACGCTGGGCGCACAGTTGGTGATAGACAACAAAACCGTTAAGCCCTTAGTGATTTTAGCTAGCGACGGCAAGCCATTCTTACGCGTTAGTAGCGCTGGTGTGGATGCCAATGTTCGCCATCAAACTTGGTTGGATAGCTATTTACCCGGAGGCCTGCCACATCGCAAAACCATTGATAGTGAAGGCGATAAGCCAGATTGGCGTATGGTACGAAAAACCACACACTGGGGTTGGTTTGATGAACGCCTAAAGCCCGAAAATGCCACTAGCGACAGCTGGAAAATTCCCGTCCGCTATGGTGATGTCGACACGGTTATCAGCGGTAAGTTTGTCGCCGCTTTGGCCAATGGCTTATGGCAAGCGAATTGGCAGAGCGCACCAAAGCTACCCAAGGGCGTGTCTATGTTGCTAGTTCCTGGCCAGCCCTTTGGCCTGATGCTGAGCAATAGCAGTCCGCAGACGGTGGAGGTTTTAGATGATTTGAAGCAACCATTTTTGCGGTTAAATGCCAAAGGCACTTTTGCCAATACGCATAGCGCCCTGTGGCAGAAGACAGCGGTGCAGTCATCCCTACGCCAAGCGCAAGCTCAGGCTTGGCAAAAGATCTCGACCACGCCACGCTACACTTGGGTAGAGCCGCGCACATTGCCAGCCGCTGGGGCATCAACAAAGGCTGTGCAGCGCTGGAATATCACACTGCTCATAGACGGCAAAGCGACTGTGCTTAATGGCCAAAGCCGATGGGTGAAAGCGCCAAAGCGTGAGACCGCACCGACTACGGCGCAGTATCAATAGCACCTCAGCTTCAGACTGTACTGGTGGCTTACAGCAGGACTAATCAACCTTGCTGCAGCAGCTGCACCACTAAAGGCTCAAGCTTGGTGAGGCCATAGCGGCGACCTTCCAGCAGTGCCTGTTCGTGGCTCATACCCTTGAGCCACGCCGCGCGCAACGCAAACAAAGCACCGACGCGATTGCCGCTCATGCAATGCACCAATACCGGCGTTTCACCGACGCTAGCGAGCAGTGTATCGAGCGCTTCGGCATTACTACGATTTAAGTCATGTCCGCCAACAATCGGCAGATGCGCGTAATACAGACCAAGCTCAGCAGCCATGGCAGCTTCATCGAAGCCACCGTGCTCATGCTCGGGCAACATATCAATGATGTGCGTGAAGCCCAAGGCCGCCACTTCACTCAGCGATTCCGGCGAGACAAAGCCACCAACATATTCGTTTGGCGCAATATGCAGCAGATTTGGGATGCTCAATGAGCTTGTGTCCATGGGCATAGCAATACTCTAGTCAGTAACTATTAGCGTTTTAGCATCAAGCGATCATGCAACCACATGCCGGCCACTAGCATAGCGCAGAAAAATAATATCTCGACCTGGCCGGTGCCGACATTGACTAATGCTGGACCTGGGCAAAGTCCAGATAAACCCCAGCCAACGCCAAATAGTATGGCGCCAATCACCAGTTTGCTATCAATGATATTGATGCTGGGCCAACTGAAGCTGGCAGCAAATAATGGCTTAGTCATTTTTCGCAGCAGCGCAAAAGCCGGCACAGTAATGGCAATCGCGCCACCCATAACGAAGGCCAGTGTGGCGTCCCAGTTACCTGCTAAATCAAGGAAATCCTGTACTTTGTATGGATCGGACATGCCGGAATAAATCAGGCCCCAACCAAATACTACGCCCGCCAATAAGGCCATGATGATGCCCATCTTATGCACCTCCATGGCGTAAAAAGTAGACGGTAATAAAGCCGCTGAGCATAAACACCACAACCGCCGTCAACGAACGCATGGAGCGGCGAGCAAGCCCGCAGACGCCATGGCCAGAGGTGCATCCGCTGCCAAGGCGCGTGCCAAAGCCAACCATTAAGCCAGCGATGCCGAGCAGTAGATAATTGCCCTCAGCAGGCAAACTCACCGCCGGAGCCATCAACACACCAATGCCAATTAGGCCGACTAGAAATGCCAGACGCCAAGCGCGCTCATCATTTGGAATACGCTGCAATAAGCTGCCGGCAATGCCGCTAATGCCGGCAATACGACCGATACCAAGCATCAATATGACCGATGCGAGGCCAATTGCCATGCCGCCAATCAAACCCGCTTGAAAACTCTCAGGGATAGCCATGCCATGACTCACTATAATTTATATTTTTGTATTATGTCTGGCGATGATAGGTTTGTACACCCGCAGCCGTTCCTAATAACAGCACATCGGCAGGACGCGCAGCAAAGAGCCCATTAGTTACAACGCCAGTGAGATTGTTCAGGCGCCGCTCTAATGCCACTGGGTCGCTAATCTGCAAGCCATAGGTGTCTAAAATAACGTTGCCATTATCGGTGACAAAGCCAGTGCGATAGACCGGGCTGCCGCCCATTTTCACCAGCTCGCGGGCGATCATCGAGCGCGCCATCGGGATCACTTCGATGGGTAGTGGAAATGTGCCTAAGGTGGTGACCCACTTGCTGGAGTCGGCAATGCAGATAAATTTATCGGCCAATGCCGCTACAATTTTCTCGCGCGTTAAGGCACCGCCGCCACCTTTTATCATCGCCAAGGCGGGTGTAATTTCATCCGCGCCATCGACATACACACTGATGCGATTGACCTGATTTAAATCCACCACCTCAATGCCAATGGCCTGTAAGCGCTCACGCGTTGACTCACTGCTCGCCACTGCTGCTTTCACATGGCCTTTGACACTGGCCAACGCATCAATAAAGGCATTGGCAGTAGAGCCGGTGCCAACACCGAGTATTTCGCCTGGCTGCACATAGGCAATGGCGGCCTCAGCAACAGCGCGTTTTAGGGCATCGGCAGATAAAACAGCAGGCATAGCGAACTCCACGGGCATCACAGGCAGGGGTAATGTCGCGTAGTATACTCACTGCCATTGCTTAAGAGTTATCCGACCATGCTCGATGCTGTCGTCAAACGCATTTTACAGGCCCGCGTCTATGACGTAGCTATTGAAAGCCCACTCGATGAAGCAGCCCTGCTATCGAAGCGCCTAAAAAATCGCGTGCTAATAAAGCGCGAAGATTTACAGCCGGTGTTTTCCTTCAAGCTACGCGGCGCTTACAACAAAATTCGCCTGCTGCCAGAGGCCGATCGCGCTCGTGGCGTGATTTGCGCATCGGCGGGAAATCACGCTCAGGGCGTGGCCTTGGCGACTAAAAAGCTCGGCATCAAAGGTGTGATTGTCATGCCGCAAACCACGCCCGACATCAAAGTAAATGCCGTGCGTGCGTTGGGTGCTCAGGCTGTGTTGCATGGCGACAATTACGATGAAGCCTTTGCTCATGCTCAGGAGCTGATGAATGAGAAGGGCTACACCTTCGTTCATCCCTTTGATGATCCCGACACCATTGCCGGTCAAGGCACGGTGGCGATGGAAATCTTGCGCCAGCACAGCGGCGACATCGATGCGGTATTTATTCCCTGCGGTGGCGGCGGCCTGATGGCTGGCATGGCAGCCTATATCAAACATGTACGACCAGAAATCCGCGTCATCGCCGTTGAAGCCGAAGACTCAGCCTGCCTAGCTGCAGCTATGAAAGCCGGCAAGCGCGTGGTGCTGCCGCAAGTTGGCCTATTTGCCGATGGCGTCGCCGTGAAGCAGATCGGCAAATACACCTTCGATATTGCCCAACAATGCGTCGATGAGGTCATCACCTGCAATACCGATGAAATTTGTGCGGCCATTAAAGATATTTTTGATGAATGCCGCTCGATTGCCGAGCCAGCAGGCGCTCTCGCCCTCGCCGGCCTGAAAAAGTATGTGCAGCGCGAAGCCGTGACACAGCAAACGTTGGTGGCGGTGAACTCCGGCGCCAATATGAACTTCGATCGCTTGCGCCATATTGCTGAGCGCACCGAGCTTGGCGAAGGCCGTGAAGCTGTGCTGGCAGTGACCATCCCCGAAAAAGCAGGTGCTTTCAAAGCCTTCTGCCTAGCTATTGGCAAACGTAATATCACCGAATTCAACTATCGTTATGCCAGCGCTAGTTCCGCGCATGTTTTCGTTGGCGTATCGCTCAAACCCGGGCTCGATGCACGCTTAGAGCTCGTTGGCAGCCTGCAAAAGAAAGGCTACGAAGTGCTGGACTTATCTGACGATGAAACTGCGAAGTTGCATACGCGGCATTTGGTCGGTGGTCATGCTGGCCTCAGCGATGAACGCTTATTCCGCTTCGAATTTCCTGAGCGCCCCGGCGCACTCATGGCATTTCTCAGTGAGCTAGGCACGCAATGGAATATTTCGCTATTTCATTACCGCAACCATGGCGCCGCTTATGGCCGCGTCCTGATTGGCCTGCAGCTAGGCGACAAGCCATTAAAAGAGCTGATCAAGTCGCTAGATGCTGTTGGTTACCCCTATGCCGACGAGAGCGCTAACCCGGCATATCAGCTATTTTTTCGCTAAGGCCTCAGGCTCATCCGGCGTCGCAGATTTCGTCTGTAGCTGATGGTGTAAATAACCTATCAACTCAGGCGGAATCAGCACCGCAATACGCTGATTTTTCATTTCTGGGCAGTTATAAATCAGCCGCTCAACAAAGCTGTCATTGACCACATAGCCTGCCGGCGCTAGAAGCATCCCACGCGGTGTATGCACCGCATCTAACAGCACCATGCCTCCACGCAACATATCTGGCGTGAGTTTAAGCTGACGCGAAATATCCGATTGCGGCCCAAGCTCATCGTGCAATGCCTGCAATATCCAACCACCATCGCCGTAGACCTCAGCCAGCATGGCCATGGCCTCTTTCGTCGGCAGCCCCGAAGCCTCAAGGCGCACATAGGCCTGCACCACACGTATTACATGCGCCTGATCGGCCAAGCTTAACGACGACAATCGCCTCTGATGCGCCAAGCTCGGCTCAATCGCACAGATCAACTCCAACACGGGTTCAATGCGCGGAATATTGGCTAGCAAATCCCAGGTACGCTGATGTGCCGAAGCAAGGTCGCGCTGCTCATCTATGCTCAGCGTCAAGCCGCGCATGACTTTTTCCTGCAATGCTTCAGGTAGGCTAACCATGCCCAAGTTCGCGAGCATCGCCGCCATCGAGCTTGCCCATGACGCCTCAAGCTGTAATCGCGTGCTCACACCCTGAACTAAATCGGCAATACGCCGCGCCTGACCAAAACTCGCTGGGCTAGCCATCGCCAATGCCTCAACCAGTGCCTGCATGCAGCCCTTCACTGTTTTCTCTAACAATTCCTTTTCAGCGGTCACTAAACGGTATTGCGCCACGGCATCATTAATCGCGAGATGAATTTCATCGCGCGGGCAAGGCTTATTGAGGAAGCGAAAAATATGGCCCTGATTGACTGCGCGCATGGCCGCATCGATATCGCTATAGCCTGTTAACAGTATTCGTGTGGCCAATGGACTGCGCTGACGGCATTGTGCCAACACCTCATCGCCGGTCATGCCAGGCATGCGCATATCGCAGATAATCACCGCCAGTCTCGGTAAATCGGTGAGCATCGCCAGTGCAGATGCACCACCCTCGGCAAGATGCACTTCGCCGAGCTGGCGCAGCGATAATTTCAGGCCTTGCAGCACTTGCACATCATCATCAATACATAGGATTTGAGGCAGTTCCGCACTCATGTCGACACTCCCTGTATAGGTAATTCAATGATAAAGCTTGCGCCATGGGGCAGCACTGGCTCAAGCCATAGCTTACCGCGATGCTGATCCACGATCAGTGCGCGACTAATCGCTAGGCCCTGACCAGTGCCCTGACCTACGGCTTTGGTAGTGAAAAATGGATCAAAAATGCGATGGCGCAGCGACTCTTCTACACCACTGCCATTATCACTAACCACCAAGCGAATATGACTTTCGCGCAGACTCAAGGCAATGCTGATTTCGCCCAACTCCGAGGCCGGCTGCGCCCTTAATCGACTAGCGATGGCATGGCAGGCATTGGTGAGTAAATTAATTAGCACTTGCACAATATGATCCCGGCGACAGATCACCGCCGGCACGTCCTGCAGCTCAAGCACTATGTTAGCGACCTGCCCCACCTCATGCGCGGAAAGCGTAATAGCCTCCTGCACCAAGGCAGCTATATTTTCAGGGTTAGCCGTTTCGCTGATGTGCGTGAAGCTACGCATGCTGCGCGTAATGTCGCGAACCCGAGACACGCCATCTTGGCTTCGCTTTAGCGCCGCCGGCAGGTTTTCACGAATAAATGCCGAGTCGATACGCTGTAACAATGCCTTCATTGCGGCCGAAGCATTCGTCTCTTGTTCAGCTAGCGCCAACACATCCAATAGCTCGCCGCAGACTTCATCAATAAAGCTTAAGTTATCGCCTAAATACTGCAGCGGCGTATTGATTTCATGGGCAATGCCGGCCGCTAAACTGCCCATAGCCTCTAGTTTTTGTGCCTGCCGCTGTAATAGCTCGGTTCGGTGATATTCCCGAAGATCGATGCCGATGAGCACGTATTGCACGCGATCTTGCCCATCTCTTTCTTGCGCAATAGACAGCAGTACCGGCACTGACTGGCCATCATAATCACGAAACGTTGCTGCAACGGTGATCTCAACATCTGCCGAGTCGATAACCTGCGCCATCAGGGCTTTAGCATCTGGCAAGACCTCACTAAGCGGCCGCCCGAGCAGCGCAATGGACTGCATATCAAGCAAGCGCCCGGCTTGTTCATTAGCATGCTTGATGTGTAAGTCTGGCGTGATGACTAGCCATAAGCCGGGAACGGGGCTTTTTAAGCCACCGACACGAGCAGCGGCCTGATTGAGCGAAACCTCGGGCGTGTGCTCGGCAATGTCTTCGAGCGCGCGCTCGAACAGCGCTACCTGTTGTTGCAGGAGCGCGTGAGCGAGCTCGTCTTCCGACAAGGCATTGAGCAGTGCAGAGTCCGACATGAGGGCTCTCGTGGCGAATTAAGGTGTAACTCTATATCGGCACGAGAGCGTGTTTCTTTAGCGAGAGTGGTGAGTGCTAGCCGTTGGGCTGTCCTCATTCGATCGAGGAACTAGATCGGTAATACGCGCGCAAACACCGCCTTCAAATACTCGGTTTCAGGAATCGCCGGATGTATCGGGTGATCCGCGCCCTGATGGCTGTGATGAACAATTTGCGCTTGGCGATCAATATGACGCGAACTAGCACGGATAACATCGACCAACTCATGACGCCCTAAATGCATCGAGCAAGACGCGCTAATCAGCAGGCCGTCGCGATTAAGCAGGCGCATGGCCAGTTCATTGATGCGGCGATACGCTTGCAAGCCGGCTTTGTGATCCTTACGGCGGGTAATGAAGGCCGGCGGATCGATAATGACGACATCGAAACGCTCACCTTCTTGCTTCAGCGCTGTCAGCGCATCGAAGGCATCGCCTTGTAAAGTCTGCACGCGCGACTCAACACCGTTGAGTGCAGCGTTACGCATGAGCTGATCTAGGGCTTTTTCCGAGCCGTCAACGCAATGCACTTCAGCGGCACCAAAGGCAGCGGCTTGCACACCCCATCCACCTAAATACGAGAACACGTCGAGTACACGCTTACCTTCGACCAAGCCTTTTAAGCGCGCACGGGCATCGCGGTGGTCATAGAACCAACCGGTTTTTTGGCCATCGCGCACCAAAGCCTCAAAGGCCACGCCATTTTCGCGCAAAGGCACACGGTCAGGCACTTCGCCGTAAGCAACGTCGACATAGGAGTCTAGGCCTTCAACGACGCGCATTTTGCCGTCGTTTTTGAACAAGACGCCGCTGGGCTTGAAGACTTTCACGATGGCATCAACCAGCTCTGATTTCATTCGCTCCATGCCGGCATTAGATAGCTGCACAACGAAAATATCGGCAAAACGGTCGATGACCACGCCCGGCAAACCATCGCTATCGCCATAAACTAGACGGTAATACGGCTCGTCGAACCATTGCTCTCGCAGGCTTAAGGCGATTTGCAGGCGATGCACAAAGAGTGATGTTGATAAGGGATGAGCGACATCGCGGTTATACAGACGCGCGCAAATCAAGGCATTGGGATTCACAATCGCCAAACCTAGAGCCTTACCTTTGCTGTCTTCGACCACGACTTGATCGCCCGAGTTTATTGCTTTCAACGGCGTTTCGGCAATGTCGACCTCGTTGGAAAAAATCCACACATGGCCTTCGCGCAAACGGCGCTCTTCATTGATCTTTAGGCGTAAACGGGGCAAATCAGTCATGGTTATCTCAGTAGTTAAGCTTGCGGGCGCCAGACCAAGTCCAGCTCACGCGCGGCGCGCACATCATCAAGACGGCGTACAGGCATGGTATGCGGAGCATTACGCACCATCTCTGGTGTTGTTCGGGCCTCTTCCATGATTTTGATCAAGGCGTCAGCAAAGCCATCCAACTCATCGGGCGACTCCGTTTCTGTCGGCTCAATGAGGAAGCATTCTGGAATCAGCAGCGGGAAGTAAGTCGTTGGCGCGTGATAGCCATAGTCAAGCAAACGCTTGGCAATATCCATCGCGCTCACGCCGAGCTCTTTGGCCTCTTTCGCAAAACTGATAATGAACTCGTGCGAAGCACGGCGCTCAGGATAAGCTAGCTGGAAGCCGGCATCGGCTAAACGCTTCATCAGGTAGTTGGCATTGAGCGTGGAGTACTCACCAACGCGATGCAGACCTTCACGGCCAAGCGCATAGGCATAGTAGGCCGCGCGCAAGAGCACGCCGGCGTTGCCCATATAAGTCGATAAACGACCAATAGTGCCAGGAATATCCTTCTCAGTAAGCCAGCGATAGCTGCCATCGTCATTTTTGCCAGCGATCGGCGTTGGCATATAGGGCAATAAACGCGCACTAACACCGACCGGACCAGCTCCTGGACCACCGCCACCGTGTGGCGTGGCGAAGGTTTTGTGCAAGTTCATGTGCAGCACGTCGAAACCCATGTCGCCGGGGCGAACTTTGCCCAAAATCGCGTTAAGGTTGGCACCGTCGTAATACAGTAGGCCGCCAGCCGTGTGGACCGCTTCGGCAATCTCTTTGATCTGCTGCTCAAACACGCCACAGGTCGATGGATTGGTCATCATCAAGCCTGCGGTTTGCGGGCCAACAGCAGCTTTCAATGCGTCAAGGTCGACGTCACCATTGGCTAGCACGGGGATTTCGCGGACTTTATAGCCGCACATCACGGCCGTTGCAGGATTAGTGCCGTGAGCCGCTGCGGGGATGAGCATTTCAACGCGCTCAACATCATTGCGGGCTTCGTGATAAGCACGAATCATCGCGACACCGGCAAATTCGCCCTGCGCACCAGCCATAGGTGTTAACGACACGCCCTTCATGCCAGTGACTTCCATCAGCGCTTCTTGCAAGTCATGCAGGCAAGCCAAATAACCCTGCGAGTGTGACTCAGGCGCGAGTGGATGGCGCTGCAAAAAGCCCGGCAGCATGGCGGCGCGATGAGCACCGCGCGGGTTGTACTTCATCGTGCACGAACCCAAAGGGTAGAACATCGTGTCGATGGAAAAGTTCTTGCGCGATAAATTGGTGTAATGACGCACCACTTGCAGCTCAGACACTTCAGGCAAAATCGCGCGCACGCGGCGGCGCAACGACTCAGGAATAGCCGTTAAATCAGCGTGTTGCTGCGGCGCTTGCGAGGTAGCACGGCGGCCAGTTTCACCACGTTCAAAAATCAAAGTCATGGCGATTACTCCGAAGCCAAGGCGGCGCTTAGCGCTGCACGATAACGCGCCAAGTCGGCGGCATTTTTCGTCTCCGTGGTACACACCACGATAGCCGAACCCAGTTCCGGATAATCTGCAGTCAAATCGACGCCGGCCAACACGCCCTGCTCGGCCATCTTCGCTAAAACTTGCTTAGCTGGTTGATTCAAGCGGATGACCTGCTCATGAAACACTGGCGCAGCAAAGGCACGAGTTGCACCAGCGGGTAGATCGGCAGTCAACGATTGGATGTTTTGATGCGACGCCAAGGCCACACGCTCCAAACCTTCAGCGCCTAACAAGCTTAAGTAAATGGTCGCGGCAGTCATCGCCAAACCTTGGTTAGTGCAGATATTCGATGTCGCCTTGGCGCGGCGGATGTGTTGCTCGCGCGCCTGCAGTGTGAGGGCATAGCCAGGCTTGCCATCGAGATCAACGGTGCGACCAATGATGCGGCCGGGCATTTGGCGAATATGCACCATTTTGCAGCACATAAAGCCGCAGTAGGGGCCGCCTGACGATAGCGGAATGCCAAAGGGCTGAGCTTCGCCAACGACAATATCGACGCCTGTCGCGCCCCACTCACCCGGTGGCGTGAATAAAGCCAGCGCCATTGGGTTAACCACGGCTATCACCAGCATGCCCTGCGCCTGCGCCCAGTCGGTGAGCACATGTACATCTTCCAGCACGCCGAAGAAGTTCGGCTGCGGAATCACTAACGCGGCAAAGTCTTCACCTTCAAATGCACTCAGTGAGGCGGCATCGACACGGCCTTGCGTATGGTCATAGTCAAACTCGACCAGCTCAATATCCTGACCTTCCACGATGGCGCGAGCAGCGGCGCGATACATCGGCGATACCGTGCGTGGCATCAAAATGCGGCGAGACTTTGAGCGCTTATTGGCACGAATGGCCATCAGCACGGCTTCGGCAAGACCGGATGCGCCGTCATAGACCGAGGCGTTGCTGGCATCCATGGCGGTGATGTGCGCCATCATCGACTGGAACTCATAAATAACCTGCAGTGTGCCTTGCGATGCTTCCGCTTGGTACGGCGTGTAGGCAGTCAAAAATTCGCCACGCGATGCCAAATCCCACACTGCCGCTGGAATGTGATGCTCATAGGCGCCTGCGCCCAAAAAGCAGAGCGCGCCAGCATCTTGCTCGCTACGCTCACGCATCAGGCGCGTCACGTCCATTTCCGACAGGCCATCGGCGATGCCAGTTAGCGGGCCTGAGCGCAGCGCCTGAGGAATCTCATCAAACAAGGTGTCCAGCGACTCAGCACCTAAGGTGTCGAGCATGCGGCGCACATCACCAGCGGTATGCGGGATAAACGGCATCATTCACTCCAGCAGGCCGGCATCGGCGCTGCATATTGAATAGCAAAAAGCCCTGAGCAAGCAGGGCCCAATGGTTTAACGTAGGATCAGTGGTCTTGCTTAGCGGCGTATTCTTCAGCGCTAAGCAGCTCATCTAGCTCGGCGGCATCGCTAATTTTGATTTGATACAGCCACCCGCCAGCATAGGGTTCGGTGTTGACGATTTCTGGCGCATCAACCAATGCGTCATTGATGGCAATGATTTCACCCGATACTGGTGCGTAAATATCAGAAGCGGCTTTAACCGACTCAACAACCCCGGCTTCTTGGCCTGCGCTGACGACATCGCCTAGCGTTGGCAGCTCAACGAAAACTAAGTCGCCAAGTGCATCTTGGGCATGGTCAGTGATGCCGACAGTGACAACATCACCATCTAAGCGAGCCCATTCGTGGCTAGCGGCGTATTTCAATTCAGTAGGTAATTGGCTCATGGGGTCTCTCATGCGGCCGTAGCCGACTCACTAGGTTTTAAAAAGCTTAAATGATCGCAGCGCCGCGGCGCACGAACACAGGTTTCACAATACGCACTGGCAGTAACTTTCCGCGCACATCGACATGCGCTTGCGTGGCGTCAGTCACCGGGATGCGTGCAAAAGCGATGGCTTGCTGCAGTGTCGGCGAGAAAGTGCCCGAGGTGGTTTCACCATCTGCCACGCCGCCAATGACCACACGCATATGCGAGCGCAACACGCCTTTGCCTTCGAGCACGAGGCCAACGAGTTGATGTGTTACGCCAGCTTCACGCTCAGCAACTAACGCGGCTTTGCCAATGAAGTCATGCGCCCAATCGATGCTCCAAGCCACGTTTGAACTTAATGGCGACTCATTTTCGCTTAAGTCATTGCCATAAAGTGGCATGCCCGCCTCAAGGCGCAACGTATCGCGTGCGCCGAGGCCGCAGGGCTTCACGCCAGCATCTAGTAGCTGCTGCCAAAAAGCCTCCGACTGCTCATTGGGCAATAACACCTCCAAGCCGTCTTCACCGGTGTAGCCAGTACGCGCAACAAACCAGTCATCGCCCAAGTCTACGCCCTGAAACAGGGCAAGGTCGGCAATGCGCTGAGCGCGGCCTTCGCCGAGCAGGTGCTCAACTGTAGCGCGGGCATTTGGACCCTGCACCGCGATCATGGCGAGATCGGTACGCTCTTTTAAGCTGATGCGAAAGCTTGCTGCTTGACGCTGCATCCACGCGATGTCTTTGTCGTGAGTGCCGCAGTTGACGATAACGCGCCAAAGTTCAGGCTGCTCAGGCGTGGGGGCATAGACAATGAGGTCGTCGAGCACGCGGCCAGCGTCATTGAGCATGAGCGAATAAATAGCCTTGCCAGGCAGTTTGATCTTGGCAACATCATTGGCCAAAAGCTTCTGCAAATACGGCACTGCATCGGGGCCTGTCAGGTCAAGAACTGTCATATGCGAAACATCGAACATGCCTTGATCGCGGCGCACGGCATGATGCTCATCGATCACAGAGCTGTATTGCACGGGCATATCCCAGCCGCCAAAATCTACTATGCGAGCACCGAGCGCGACATGTGCTTGATACAACGGCGTGCGCTGACCCATCTCTAACCCCTTGTATTTAGCTGCTTATGAAATAGCACGTGAAATATCGTGGCGCATTTTACCCGCAGATGACCATCGCTGGCCACGAACTACGAAAATTCATTTTTTTCGCATAGCCATTTTGCCTAGCCTGCAGCTGCTGCCTGTCTTTTTACGCCCCATGCTTGTGCAATTTCGCATATAATCTGCTCGAACTGCCGCTATCTCTTCGCTAATTCATTGAATTTGCTGTGATCTACTAGCTTAAATGCGGCTGCCATTCCACTGTTTTTGAGAGTTGTCATGACACACGCTGCCATAAATGCCCCCGCCTACGTCAAACACGCACGCCTGGTGGCGTGGGTCACTGAAATGGCGGCTCTCTGCAAGCCCGCCGCAATCCATTGGTGCGATGGCTCCGATGCTGAGTACGACGCCCTGTGTGAGTCACTCGTTGCTGCTGGTAGCTTCAAAAAGCTTAACGCTGAAAAGCGCCCTAACTCCTATTTGGCATGGACTGACCCATCAGACGTGGCCCGTGTTGAAGACCGCACCTTCATCTGCTCCGAGAAAAAAGAAGACGCCGGCCCAACCAATAACTGGAAAGCGCCCACTGAAATGCGCGCTATTTTGAACCCACTTTTTGATGGCTGTATGGCTGGCCGCACCATGTACGTGGTGCCATTCTCCATGGGCCCATTAGGCTCACCGATTGCTCACATTGGCATTGAGCTTTCCGACAGCGCCTATGTTGCCGTGAACATGCAGAAAATGACCCGCATGGGCCGCCCTGTGTTTGATGTACTCGGTGCCGATGGCGATTTTGTGCCTTGCATGCACACCGTTGGTGCACCATTGCAGCCAGGCCAAGCGGACGTCGCATGGCCTTGCAACCCCACTGAAAAATACATTGTGCACTACCCCGAGACTCGCGAAATCTGGTCTTACGGCTCAGGTTATGGCGGCAACGCTCTGCTCGGCAAAAAATGTTTCGCGCTGCGCATCGCCTCCACTATGGGTCGCGACGAAGGTTGGCTGGCCGAGCATATGCTCATCCTTGGCGTGACCAACCCACAGGGCAAGAAATACCACGTTGCTGCCGCCTTCCCATCGGCCTGTGGCAAAACCAACTTCGCCATGCTGATTGCGCCTGAAGGCATGCCCGGCTGGAGCGTCACCACCATCGGTGACGACATCGCTTGGATCAAGCCAGATGCTAAAGGCCAGCTCCGCGCCATCAACCCAGAGGCAGGCTACTTTGGTGTCGCACCTGGCACCAATATGAAAACCAACCCAAACTGCATGCTGTCGTTAAACAAAGACGTCATTTTCACCAACGTCGCGCTCACTGACGACGGCGATGTTTGGTGGGAAGGCTTGGGCGAAGCGCCTGCGCATTTGGTTGACTGGCAGGGTAATGACTGGACGCCAGATTGTGGCCGCAAAGCAGCACATCCAAATTCACGCTTTACCGTCGCTGCCACGAACAACCCCGCGCTCGATAGCGAATGGGACAATCCCGACGGCGTTGTTATTGATGCCTTCATCTTCGGCGGCCGCCGCGCTAACACCATGCCGCTAGTCACCGAAGCCCGCAACTGGGTTGAAGGCGTCTACATGGCCGCCACCATGGGATCAGAAACAACGGCTGCCGCATTTGGCGCACAAGGCGTGGTTCGCCGCGACCCATTCGCCATGCTGCCATTCGCTGGCTACAACATGAGCGACTACTTCCAGCATTGGCTCAACCTTGGTGCCAAACTAGAAGCTTCCGGAGCCAAGCTGCCGCGCATCTACAAGACCAACTGGTTCCGTAAAGATGCTGACGGTCAGTTCATTTGGCCTGGCTTTGGCGAAAATACGCGCATCCTTAAGTGGATGATCGATCGCATCGAAGAAGAAGCTGAAGGCACAGAACATGCCATGGGTATCAGCCCACGCTATCAAGACATTCGCTGGAATGGTCTAGATTTTGCTCAGCCACTCTTTGAGCAAGTCATCAGCCTAGATAAAGCTGACTGGGATGTAGAAATTAAGCTGCACGAAGAGCTGTTTGAGAAGCTTGCGCACAACTTGCCAAAAGAGTTGGTAGAAGCGAAAGATCGCTTGGCTGAACGCTTAAAAGCATAAGCTTCTGCACACCGCTGCGGCGCTTTATGTCGCGGTGGTGACAATGTGCTTAAACAAAAAGGCCTGCTTATTTGCAGGCCTTTTTCATTGCTAAATAAAAGCTTAGCTCGGAGGATCAACTCGCGAGCTAATCACCTCGCCTTCGAGCGTACGGCCACTCGCGGGCTGCTGTGGACGGCGATTGGTATAAGTAGGCTCATCGTCCGATTGAGCTGCCGAGTCAGCGCTATATCGCTCTTGTTGAGCGCGCTGGTCTTTCGCCCAACGAAACGCCTGCCGCACTTCCGGTTTGCGCCAAGCCATAAAGCCTGCCGCACCAATACCGAGCAGCGCCGCAATAGATAACACCAGTCCAGGCAAAAACACGAGCACTGCCACCCAAATTGGCCAACCCCAAACTTGCACGGCACCTATGCAGCCTAAAATAGTGGCAAGCAATGGAAAATATAGTGAGCCCAATACAGCTGTGATGCCCGCCATTAACGAACCCCAATGCAGCTCGCCAACCAACCACGCGCTCACTGCCGCAACACGCAAGATTAATAAAACAATGGCAATGGGATGTAGCGATACGCTGCGCATGGATGCGCTCCGATTGGCTCTAAACCGACTTAGTCTACCGCATTGTCTACAGCGCGCGCTTCACGGCGCTGCAAGTGCACAGGCTGCAGTTGCTCAATCTCGTATTTATTGCCGGGATAGGTACGGTTGATCGTACTTTGTACCGTCTGCGGATAAGCACCAATGGCCCAAACCTTGCGTACTTTTCCGAGCAGCTTCAGATTGATGCGCACCATCGCAGCAAAAGCTTTTGCTGGACGTTGCTGGCCAACAGCTGCGATGAAGCGATCATCGTCCATCAAGCCATAGACCGATGGATTCACCAAGCCACGCAGAGGCTTTGGCAACCAGTTTTCCATGATGCGTACGGTTGCGCCTGCCACGCGTGCAGAAGCATCATTAGGCACCATGTGTTGCCGACAGTAGGCTTCAACAGAAGCATCAAACTCGGCTTTGGTGGCGGGTAAATTCGTCAACCCCATGCGCTCGCCAATACCTATCCAGAAATTAAACCATGCTAGCTGCTCATGTGCGGTCATAGCGCGGCGTGCGTAATTAGTCATCCACTTGATGGGAAAGTCGATGAAAGTCCACAGTACAAAATGAAAGTCGTCTTGCGGAATACGGTAGTTGCTATGAGTTTTGTTCATACGCGCCAATGCACGAGCACCTTCGCCACGCTCCCAGCCCGTATCCATAAAATGCGCAATGAGTAAGCGCGTGTCGTCATAGCGCTTTTGCCCATGCGCCTCAAACTCACCCGTTTTATCCAGTAGGCCTGCGACAGTGTCGCTACCATAAGTGTAAAAAAGCGCGACCTCTAGTGAGCGCGTCATGTCCCATGAAAACTCATAGGCCGTGAGTAGATGCGCAATGCGCTGGCAGTCTTTTTTCGCATCTAGTGTAGCAATTTCAGCGGCAACAGCAGGATTGTTCATAAAGCCGAAACGCTTGGGGTAAGTCTTCATGGCGCACAACCCTCTAGTAAGTTCTCGCAATGCACGCGCTGGCCCGATTGCGCTGGATAATCACGAGCCGACCGTGAATAAAAGCTTAGGCGCTCATTGAAGCTCTGGCTTTGCAAGCGCGCATCGGCGTCAGAAAAACCCACCTCACCACTGCGTTTTAGCCAGCGATCTAGCCACGCCAAACTAAAGAATTCAGCCATCGGCCGACCCCAACCACCAACGCACTGATTATTAACAACCTCTGGGCACCACGACGTCGCAGGGAAAAGCGGAATCAATGACCACTCAAAGTGCGTTGAGCCACGAATGGTGAACTCATATACCGGCACACCTGCGGCCTGCCAAGCGCGGAATGGGCCGAGCTTGGCCTCAGGGTCGGGAGCTTGCAGATTGGGCATAGGAGCCAAGCCATACTCACTGTTTTGCCCCATGCTAGGCACACGTGGCACAACGGCAGGCTGTTCACTCATGCTTGGAATAAAGCCTCCGCCATTAGCGCCAGGCGTAGACAAACTATCCCATGCAACGACCGTATCAACAGGGTTTTCAGTGTCAATAAGGCCGGGCCATGAGTCAGCACCCGTCGCTCCGTATGACTGCACGACGCTTACTCCAGTACCACCCAAAGAATGCCCAACAATGCCTAAGCGATCTTTATCTTGTACGGCGTGCTGTGGGTTAAACGCTGTCACAGCCGTTGGGTAGCTAGCTTGGCATGTTGCATTATGTGGATATGGCTTGCTCGGTGTGGAACGGAAAAAATCGATAGCATCGACCAAACCCTCCCAAAATACGGCGGGATTAATATTGGTGCCCTGACCAAACTCCGGCGTTTGCTGATCAGATCTGCCTTGGCCGCGCGGATCAAAGGTCATCACTGCGTAACCGCTACGGACCAATGCTTGCGCCATCCACCAGTACAGCGGTTCGGGCGCCTGCACCGAGCCATTTTCAATTACTACCGTCGGTAAGAGCTTGCCGTTGTCACTGATTGGCCGCCAAACACGGCCGGACAAACGTGCGCAGTCGCGATCATAGAAGTCGACCTTCTCTACAACAGCTTCATTTTTATAAAACGGATCGATGTCGGGATAACGAAATGGGTCGCCAGAGCAAGGCAAGGCATAGGTTGCACATAAGGGCGTTAGCGGCGTGTTCAGCGACACACTCATTGGAGGGCTAAGCAGTAATCGGCTCGGATCGCTGAGGCCACGCATTAAGTATTCGCCCGTGTTGGCCAGGCCTAGTGTCAGTAGTCGCTGGACAAAAATGGGGTTGGTTAATTCCTCACGAGGAGCCTCGCTTATGCGTGCGAAGTTTTTTGCCTCACAGGCGGCAAATTCGGCGGATGGCGAGGCGTAGCTGCCACACTTAGGGTCATCCGGCACACCACCGGTAACATCGCCCAAGACACCGCCAACTAGTGGGATAGCACTTAGTGCCGCGAGCGACGAAGTGTCTTCTTTGGATGCCTCAGGGCTTGGCTTTGCAGCAGTGCCTGAATCTGATGAGCCACCGCAGGCAGCTAGGGCTGCGCTAAGCGCCAAAACAAGGAATGCTGGGGTGCTACGCATAGCAAGCTACTCTTATTATTATCAAGATCGAACATAAGTAGTATTTGAGCAAATTGCAACAGCGTAGCTTGAGCCGTGCTACTACGTTTTTAGCGTATTAGCACGGCTATAAGTGCTTCGATTTTTTACTCGGTGGGCACTTCATCAGGCGTGATTTGCACAATCAGCTGGCGCAATGCAACCTGCGCGCCGACGCCTGCGTTGACCAGCTCCACCGTGCCTGCAACTGGCGCTTGTAGGCGGAACTCCATTTTCATGGCCTCCAAAACCAAGAGCAATTCGCCTTTGGCCACGACTTGGCCAGGCACAACCGAGACCGTCATCACCTTACCGTCGATAGGCGCAAGAATACGGCCATCGCTGCCTGCCTCCGCACCTTGCTCTGGCTGATACGTCACATCTTCATAACAGGCGGTACAGGTCGGCGTGGCTAGCCAAAGCTGGCTGCCATTGCGAGCAAAGTGCGCCTGCAAGCGGCGACCTTCGGAAACATAGCTCACGCGAGAGCCATCGATGCTGAGCAAGCGCACTGAACGCGCGGCTTCATCTTCCTCTTCTTGCGTGGTGATGATGTCGGTGCGGTATTCGCGATTGGGCAAACATTCGACTTCAAGCACAGCAGTTTTTTCGCCACGCGCGAGCTTCATCACTAGCGGCGCGGTGTTGGCGCTATGCCAGCTCAGCAAACTGGCATCGAGGTCATGGGCTTTTTGCAGCGCCAAGGCATCGCTCTCAACCACCAATGCAGCGGCCAAAGCCTGATGCACATGATTAGGCTCGCCTAAAGCTTTGATGCGCTCAGCGGGGTATTGATCAGCGATAAAGCTGGTAGTCACGCCTGGGCCTTGAAATTCAGGCTGTGATAATAGCTCGATGAGAAAATCACGGTTGCTCGCCAAACCCAGCAGCGCAGTATCGCCCAGCATGGCAATGAGTTTTTGGATGGCTTGCAAACGGGTTTCGCCCCAAGCCATAAGCTTGCCTTGCAGCGAGTCATAGAACGGTGAAATAACACCGCCCTCAATCAGGCAATGGTCAGCGCGCAAGCCATCACCAGAAGGAGTGTGCCACGTTAATACGCGACCGGTTTGCGGTAGAAAGCCAGCAGCGGGATCTTCGGCACATAAGCGCACTTCGATGGCGTGGCCGTGGCGACGGGCATCAATCTCAGCTTGCGTCATCGGCAGTGGCTCGCCATTGGCCACCATCAGCTGCCAAGACACCAAATCAACGTCGTGAATCATTTCGGTAACGGGATGCTCGACCTGCAAGCGCGTGTTCATTTCTAAGAAATAGAACTCGCCATTGGCCGCGAGCATAAACTCCACCGTGCCCGCACCGACATAATTCACGGCCTTAGCGGCAGCAACGGCAGCCTCACCCATTCGTGCGCGCAACTCAGCACTGACCGCTGGCGATGGCGCCTCCTCAATAACCTTTTGGTTGCGGCGCTGCACTGAGCAATCGCGTTCGCCCAAATGCACCACGTTGCCGTGACGGTCGCCAAACACCTGAATTTCTACATGCCGTGCATTTAACACAGCTTTTTCAATGAGCAGCTGACCATCGCCAAATGCGTTAGTCGCCTCACTACGGGCCGACTGAATCGCAGCTTTTAATTCGGCCTCTTCATGCACCAAACGCATGCCGCGACCGCCGCCACCGGAGGCAGCTTTGACCATCACTGGCAGACCAACTTTAATGGCCTCCGCGACGAGAAAATCATCTTCTTGGCCATCGCCTTGATAACCTGGCACGCAGGGCACCTTGGCGGCAATCATTAACTCTTTAGACGCGCTTTTATTGCCCATGGCTTTAATCGCATGGGGGTCTGGCCCAATAAATACCAAACCAGCATCTTGCACGGCCTGCGCGAAATCGTGACGCTCCGATAAAAAGCCATAGCCGGGATGAATCGCGCCAGCACCAGAAGCTTTTGCTGCCTCAATCAATTTCTCAATAGACAAATACGATTCGCCCACCGGGCCAGGGCCAATACGCACGGCGGTATCGGCTTCTAGCACATGGCGCGCTTGCGCATCAGCATCGCTGTAGACCGCGACCGTTATGTAACCTTGGCTGCGGCAGCCACGAATGATGCGGGCGGCAATCTCGCCACGGTTGGCAATTAATACAGTATCAAAGCGGCTCATTGTGCCGTCTCCTGAACAATGGCCTGAGTCACAGCGGCTTGCGCCTGCGCTATATCATCGGCGGTAAAGGTATGAGCCCAGTTGGCTTGACGCTTTTGCAAAAACGCACCAATGCCCTCTGGCGCTTCAGGACTGCGCACGCAGGCAGCAAAATGCATAGCGGCGTTATCTAAGACCTCATCGGGGTCGACATGACCGACGCTGAGCAAAATCTCTTTAGTGCGCGCATTCGCCGCTGGAGCACAGCGCAAAACTTGGTTAAGCGTGTCGGCGAGCAAGGTATTGAGCTCGGCCTCATCGGCAAAGACGTCATGCACAAGACCGTAGCGCAGCGCTGCATCGCCATTAAACTGTGCGCTGGTTAAGCACAGACGACGTGCCTGAGTAAGGCCTATACGCTGCACCACAAATGGCGCAATTTGCGCTGGCGGCAAACCACGCGAGGTTTCTGGCATGCCGAATTTTGTCGCTTGATGTGCAAGTGCAATATCAGACACGCACGCCAGGCCAAAGCCTCCGCCAAGCACGCCACCTTCAAGCACGGTAACTAGTACTTGCGGAATACGCTCAGCCACACGCAGCATCTCGCCAAAAGCGCGATTCATCGTCACCACAGGGTCTTTTTCACCGGCAACTACAGGCTTTTGTGCATCGCCAAAGACGCCTTTTAAGTCGGCACCGGCACAGAAGTGGCCACCGTGGCCGCGCATCAGTACCACACGTAAGTCATCACGAGTTTTTAAGTGCTCAAACAGCGCGATAAGCTCAGCGAGCATCTCCACTGTGAGGGCATTTCGTGCATCAGGCCGGTTGAGCGTGACGCGTAAAATACCGGCACTTTGGTCATGACTGAGATGTAAAAATTGGCAGCTAGGTAACATAGATATCTCCTTCTCTGCGCTTTAGAAACGAGCAACGCCAAAGCTATTGGGTCGTAACTCACGACGCTGAGCTTCGCGGCACACCGACAAGGTCAACGCTAGAGCACGGCGACTATCGCGTGGATCAATAATGCCGTCATCGAACATGCGTGCTGACGCAGCAAAGGGGTGAGAGTCTTCGTCGAATTTGTTGATGATTTGCATCTCCAACATTTTCAAGATGCCCTCTTCCTGCTCACCGATTTCCTTGCCCTGCTTGACCCATTTTTCACGTGTGATGATCGACATCACTTTTGCCGCCTGCTCACCACCCATTACCGCTGTGCGTGAATTTGGCCAGGCAAAGATGAAGTGCGGGCCAAAGCCGCGACCGCACATGCCATAGTTGCCGGCACCAAAACTACCACCCATCACTAGCGTAATTTGCGGCACAGTGGCATTAGCCACAGCCTGAATCATTTTCGATCCATGCTTAACGATGCCTCCCTGCTCTGAGGCAGTGCCGACCATATAGCCGGTCGTATTCATCAGATAAATAATCGGCACATTGGCGTGGCAGCAGAGCTGAATAAATTGCCCTGCCTTGGTTGCGCCAGCGGTGGTGATTGGGCCGTTGTTGGAAATAATGCCAACCGCGTGACCGTCAATCACAGCACGGCCACAGACTGTTTGCTTGTCGTATTCAGACTTAAACTCAAGAAACTCGGAGTCATCAACTAAACGTGCAATGACTTCGCGGCAGTCGAAAGGCTTGCGATAGTCGCTCGAGACCACACCGCAAAGCTCGTCAATGTCATAGCGTGGCGCCTTTACCGCTAAACGCGGCACATTGGGCTTGTCGGCATTCCAATGCAGACCACGCACTATTTCCCGCGCAATACGAATGCCATCGGCATCACTTTCAGCCAAAAACTCTGCCGTACCGGCTTGCTGAGTGTGCATTTCGGCACCACCCAAATCCTCATCAATCGCTACTTCACCTGTCGCTGCCAACAGCAATGGTGGGCCGGCCAAAAACACTTTAGCTTTCTTGCGCACCATCACCACGTAGTCCGACAGGCCTGGCATATAGGCGCCGCCTGCGGTTGATGAGCCATGCACCACAGTGACTTGTGGAATGCCTGCCGCCGACAGGCGCGCTTGGTTGGCGAAGGTTTTACCACCTGGAATAAACAGCTCGGCCTGATACATCAGGTTGGCACCGCCAGACTCGATGAGGGAGACCACTGGCAACTTTTGCTGCAGGGCAATTTCTTGCAACCGCAGGGTTTTCTGCACACCAAATGGCGTCATGGTGCCGCCTTTGATGGCGCTATTTGATGCCACGATCATGCAGCGCACACCTTCGACATAGCCAATACCAGCGATGGTATTACCGCCTGCCAGCGAGCCATCTTTGTCGTCATGCATTTTGTAACCACAGAGCGTCGATATCTCCATGAATGGCGAGCCACGATCAAGCAGTAAATGCACACGTTCGCGCGGCAGCATTTGTCCACGCTTATGGTATTTCGCACGAGCCTTCTCTTCGGTGGCCAGCACCGAACACTCCACAGCACGCAGTGCGTTGATCGCATCAAACATGCCTTCACGGTTGGCTTTAAACGTGTCGTCTTGCGGATTAATTCGCGATTCTAAAATGGTCATAAATATTCTCTTCAGTCACTTTTAAAAAGCGCTCAGCTGCTCACAGGCTCATTGATCGCGGGTAGGCTCGCAGCCAATGCAGCAGGCACGGCGATGTCATAGTCGAGCAGCATTTGTGCAAAGCACTTGCCCTGCGGGTCAGTACGCAAAGAAGCGATGCCGCCGCCGCCCAAGGCATGCCTGAGCAGGAAGTTCATGCTATTGCTGGCCGGTAAATCCCAACGCGACACGGTGCTATTGGCCGCCAAGGTGTGGGCAAAATACGTGGCGACATTAGCCTCGGTGAGTGCTGCGCGCAGGTACTTAACATACTCAGGCTTGCGCGCCATAACGCCGATATTACCGTGATCACCTTTGTCGCCACTGCGAGCAACCGCCAAGCGAATCAGCGGCACATTCACAGCATCGGTGGTGGCAGTCCATGTCTCGCCAGCAGCTTGCGGCTCCAGCTGACTGGCATCGAAAGGCAGGCCCTCTTCGACCACAATTGGCGTGCGCTTGCCTTCAAAATCCACGGTAATAGCTACATCGCGTTTCGGCACCTTGCATGACCACAGCTGCACCACTGGCTGTACGCTGGGGCGACCACCGAAATATCCAGTAAGGCCTGGCGCCATGCCGGTTGCGGCCTGTGCCAACTCCTTCGAGAACAGCACCAAGGCTGCTTTCTCTTTGTGCTTGGCAGCGATTTTCACGATGACTTCGCGCGTGGCCATTGCACCTTCGCGCGCGTTAGCGCCATACATGGACTCAGCACCTAGCAACTCCACCGATGTTTCGCTGAAGGGGCCCCAGCCTTTGCTGGCAAATAACGCATCGCACTTTTTGATCAGCGCGTCCGCGACACGTTGAGCTTTGACTGGCGCTTCGCGACCACCCATTAAAAAGGTAGAAGTGATGCGATTGCCGCGTGGCGTGGTGCCGGACACTTTATAAGTATCTGGTGGTGCGAAGCCTGTAGCGCCTTCGATCAAAACCGAGTCTTTGCCAACTTGCGTCAGGCGCGCCGTGGTGAAATCGCAACGCACATCGGGCAATAAATACGCGCGCGGGTCACCAATCTCATAAAGCATTTGTTCACCGACCGTGCCGAGCGTAACGGCACCGCCAGTACCCTCGGGCTTACCGACAAGGAATGAGCCATCTTCGCGTACATCGACGAAGGGGAAGCCCATGTTTTCGTAACCATCGGAGACGGTTTCCCAATCCGTGAAATTACCGCCTGTGCATTGCGCGCCACACTCAATGATGTGACCAGCGAGCGAGCCTTGCGATAATTTATCGTAGTCGGTAGCAGTCCAGCCGAACTCATACATCATCGGGCCTAGCGTAACTGCGCTGTCTACACCACGACCGGTGATGACAACATCGGCGCCTTGGCGCAGCGCTTCGGCAATGGCCGGCGCGCCAAGGTAAGCGTTCATGCTCACCAACATGCCGGGAAAGGCTGAGCCAGTTTCCATCTCAGTAATGCCCGCTTCGCGGAATTCACCTTGGCGCGCGGTGAGATCATCGCCTTCAACCACAGCAATGCGCAGCTCGATGCCTGCACTCGTCGCGGCGGCCACTAGGGCATCGCGGCAAGCGCCGACATTCATGCCACCAGCATTGCTAATGACTTTGATGCCCTGCGCCTTAACCTGCGTCAGCAATGGTGTCATCACTTCAACGAAGTCACGGGCATAGCCCTGCGCTGGATCTTTCATGCGCTGCACAGCCAAAATCGACATGGTGACTTCGGCTAAATAATCGAACACCAAATAGTCGAGTTTGCCGTGGCTTACAAGCTGCTCAGCGGCTGTAGATGTGTCACCCCAAAACGCCGAGGCACAACCGATACGAATGGATTTCATGGCAATCTCCAACTGCAATTAAAGGGTTTCAGCAAATAGTTCGCGGCCAATTAACATGCGGCGAATCTCAGAAGTTCCTGCGCCAATTTCATACAGCTTGGCATCGCGCCAGAAGCGGCCGCAGGGGTTTTCGTTCATATAGCCATTGCCGCCTAAGCATTGAATAGCTTGGCCGGCCATCCACGTGGCCTGCTCAGCGGTGTACAAAATCACGCCAGCAGCGTCTTTACGCGTGGTCTCGCCGCGGTCACAGGCTTTTGCCACGCTGTAGAGATAGGCCTTGCTGGTACTGAGTGCGACATACATATCGGCGAGCTTGCCCTGCATGAGCTGAAACTCACCAATGGATTGGCCGAATTGCTTGCGGTCATGGAGATAAGGCAATACGACATCAAGGCAGGATTGCATTAGGCCAACGGGGCCACCGGCCAGTACCACGCGCTCGAAATCTAGGCCAGACATCAAGACACTGACGCCACGACCAACGCTGCCAAGAACATTCTCTACTGGCACTTTGCAGTCTTGGAAAACTAACTCGCAGGTGTTGGAACCACGCATGCCAAGCTTGTCGAGTTTCTGCGCAGTGCTAAAACCGGGCATGCTTTTTTCGATGATGAACGCTGTAATACCGCGCGAGCCCGCATTGACATCAGTTTTTGCATACACCACCAAAACATCGGCATCTGGGCCGTTGGTGATCCACATTTTGTTGCCGTTTAGCACGTAATGATCACCGTGCAAGTCGGCGCGCAATTTCATACTAACAACGTCAGAACCGGCATTAGGCTCAGACATCGCCAAGGCGCCAACATGCTCACCACTGATGAGCTTGGGCAGGTATTTTTGCTGCTGCCCGTACGAGCCATTCTTGGTTAACTGATTCACGCAAAGATTTGAGTGCGCGCCATAGGACAGGCCAATCGAGGCCGAAGCACGACTGATCTCCTCCACCACCACAGTGTGGGCTAGATAACCAAGGCCGGCACCGCCAAACTCTTCCGGCGCAGTGATGCCGAGCAGGCCCATATCGCCAAGCTTGCGCCATAGCGGCATTGGGAACTCGTTGTCACGATCGACGGCATCGGCAATCGGCCGGATTTCCGCATCGACAAACTGACGCACGCTGTCGCGTAGAGCATCGATGGTGTCACCGAGATCATGATTTAGGGTTGGATAATGCATAGCACACCTTATTTGCCGGCTAAATTGAATGACTGCGAGTGTGGCTAGCTTAGCGCCGAGGAGCAATGTTAAAAGCGGCAAGAAAATTGATAAATTCGGACACATATAGACTAAAAAACCGCTATAGTGGCTTTTAATCGCTTTATTAGTTTGTAAATTGGGACACAAATGAACCCACTACATCAAACCGTTTCGGGCCATGTTGTGCCCGCCATGCTGCAATCCGCCATCAACGCCGGCCTCGACCCCGAGGAGCTGCTGCGAGAGGCCGGCATACCCACGCATTGGCTAAATGACACCAGTGGCCGCTTGCTACCTCTTCAGTTTGCCAATCTCATGCGCACACTCTGGCGCTGCGGCAATGATGAGTTCATGGGTTTTGCCGCCGAGCCTAGTCGTGTTGGCACTTTTCCATTGATGATGCATAGCGTGCTCAGTGCCGATACGCTCGGCCAAGCATTAAGCCAGGGGGCGCATTTTTATCGCGTACTCACCGATAGCATCTCGCATAAACTTTCTGTGCATGATGGCCTCGCCGAGTTCGAACTGCGCCTCCGCGAACCGGAACGCGACCCCGGCCATGTGCTCACCGAAACAATATTGCTGTGCTGGTATCGCTTCGCCTGCTGGTTAATTAATCGCCGTATTTTGCTCACCGATACGCACTTTAGTTATCCGCCACCACTGCATGAGGCCGAGTACCACCAGCTCTACCCCTGCCCACATCATTTCAATCAAGATCGCACCGCGCTGCATTTCGATGCGCGCGTCTTGGCGCTGCCAATTACTCGTAGCAGAGATGAGCTCAAAACATTGATTCGCGAACTACCGCTGGGCTTTTTTATTAAGCCGGTATTTCAAGGCAGTCTCAGCCATCGCGTGCGCAGTCGGTTGCTACAAGGTGGCATGGATGACTTGCCGAGCTTAGACACCGTAGCCAATGAACTATTTATGACTGGTCGAACATTGCGCCGACAGCTTTTGGTCGAGGGCACGCGCTACCAGGAAATCAAGGATGAGTTGCGCCGCGAGCATGCAATGGCGCTGCTGCGCGAGCCACACACCAGCATCAATGCGGTGGCACGCGATATTGGTTTTCGTGAGGCAGCGGTGTTTATTAAGGCGTTCAAGCATTGGACAGGGATGACGCCCGGTGATTACCGAGCGCATTGGCAGGCTCAGCGCCAGCTCGCACGGTCAGCGAGCTAGCGCTTTTTATCTGTTACTTTGTGCTTTCAACAAACTCTGCAATCGCATCAATCGCCACATTGGCCTCTGGCAACATATCGGCAAGCATTTGAAAGTCATGCCACATGCCATCCCAAATCGCCAGCTTCAATGCCCAGTTACTGGCGTCTGCACGCTGCTTTAAACGCTCAGAGTCGCTTAATAAAATCTCATCTGTTCCTACTTGCACCAATGTTGGAGGTAGACCTGTTAGGTCAGCAAATAATGGTGAAGCGCCAGGATCATCCGCAGCTGTCGTGCCTAAGTAGAGCGGCGTTTTAGCATATATCCATGCTTGGCTAAGCATGGGGTCTAGATCATTGTTAGTTTGCAGCGACTCACCCTGCAGGGTGAGATCTACCCAGGGTGAAATCAAGGTCATACGCGCTGGCAGATGCTCGCCACGATCACGCAGGCGTAAAGCTAACGCCAACGCCATACCGCCTCCAGCAGAGTCGCCCATTAGCGTTATATGCTCAGGCGAAACACCTTTTTTCAGCAGTGCAAGATAGCTTTGATGCACATCATCAAGCCCTGCAGGATAAGGTGCCTCTGGCGCCAAACGATAAGTCGGCACATAGGTAGTGGCTTTCAGTGCCAAGCACAAACGACTAGTCAAAGGCCGATGCGTACGTGGAGAGCAGGCCACATAGCCACCACCGTGGACATAAAACAGCACTTGCTCGCTAGCGCCTGAGGCTGGAGTGATCAGCTCGCAGTCACGACCTGCCAATCGCGTGCTACTAATTTTGGCTGCGCGAGGAATCAGGCCATAACGCAATAAGCGCTCAGTAAGACTGCGCATGGTGGGCACAGGTAGTTTGCTCGCCCATAAAGGACGCATCGTGGCACGAAGAACTGCCGGCAATGCTTTTCTAGCAATAGCACTTTGCACACGCTTCGCACCAGTTAGCTTTAATGAAATAATCTCTCTACTCATGCGTAACTTCTCTGTTTTACTCGTCGTGTATCGTGGAAAACGCCAAATATAAGCGATCTGGCACAAAATTTCGCCGTTTACGTTGAAGCGGACGACATGTTCTGGTATAAATCGCGCCCTCGCTTCGGTCGCCGTTTAGGCGGCGAGCTGAATGAATTGCGGAGACTGAAAATGTCCAAAGTTTGCCAAGTTACAGGCAAGCGTCCGGTCGTTGGTAACAACGTATCGCACGCGAACAACAAAACGAAGCGTCGCTTCGAACCTAATTTGCACTACAAGCGTTTTTGGCTGGAAAGCGAAAAACGTTTCGTGCGTCTGCGCGTGACCACTAAAGGCATGCGTACCATCGACAAACTGGGTGTTGACGTGATCGTTGCTGATCTGCGCGCTCAGGGCGTTACTGTTTAAGCCGCTGGTAAAGGAGTCACATCATGCGCGATAAGA
>JBFJJU010000016.1:0-33170 GCA_041612115.1 Perlucidibaca sp. | reverse complement strand
GACAGTCCGTGGTTTTTTACCAGGATGAAGTCTGCTTGGGCGGCGGCGTGATTGAGGAGACATTTACCACATGAGCCAACTGCACCGCGATAAAACCTTGGCATTAGCCGCTATTTTTCAAGCCGCAGGACTCGCTGCTGAATTAGCAAAAACTGGCAAAAGCCATCCGGAAGCCGAGGCGTTTTTGCGACGCTCATCACTCGTACTCGACACCGATGACATCAGTAAAATCTACCCCGATGCGCGTGGCTTAGAGCAAGGTCTGATGTGGCTGGAGGGCTGCCTGATGGAACAAGGTCGCTCATTAGCTCAAGCCGGTGAAATCGTTCGCCTAGGGCTGGGCATTGTGCAGGTAGAGAAGCATTTAGTGCGCTCGCCTGATGTGCAAAACAACTTGCGCCAGCGCCTTGAAACCGTCGCTCGGCAGCAGCAATTCAATCCTGAAATGAGCGACAGCGAACTCGCGCAAGCCCTAGGTTCAGTCTATGTAGACACCTTGGGTAGCCTGCAATTTCGCGTACAGCTGCGTGGCAACGCGCAGCACTTACAAGCCGCCGGCATGGCTGAACGCATCCGCGCTATTTTACTTGCTGGCGTGCGCGCCGCTTGGCTCTGGCGCCGCCTCGGCGGTCGCCGTTGGCACCTGATTTTTACTCGAAGCCAGATCCTCACCGAAATCCGCGAAATCGCAAAAACGGTGTAGAATCCGCCGCCTAATTTTACCCTTTGTACACTGGAGTTTTGCTATGGCGTTCTCGCCCCTTACCGCCCTTTCCCCGGTCGATGGCCGTTACGCCAGCAAAGTCGATGCACTGCGCCCCTACTTCAGTGAATTCGGCCTCATTCACGCCCGCGTTGAAGTCGAAGTGCGTTGGTTGCAATGCTTGGCTGCCCACGATGGCGTACCAGAAGTTCCCGCCTTTAGTGCTGAAGCCAATGCCTTTCTAGACAAGCTAGTCGCTGAGTTTTCACTCAATGATGCCGAGTGGATTAAAACCACTGAGCGCACCACCAACCATGACGTCAAAGCTGTTGAGTACTTCCTCAAAGACCGTGTCAGCGCACTCCCTGAGCTGCAGGCCGTAACAGAGTTCATCCACTTTGCCTGCACCAGTGAAGACATCAACAACCTCTCGCACGCGCTCATGATGAAAAATGGTCGCTCCGTTGTGATCGCGCAAATGCAAGCGGTAGCTGATGCCATTCGAGCCTTAGCTCATGCTCAAGCTGGTGTATCTATGCTGTCACGCACGCATGGCCAAACCGCCTCGCCAACAACACTGGGCAAGGAAATGGCTAACGTGGTGTATCGCTTAGAGCGCCAAATTGCTGAGTTCGCGCGCGTGCCATTGCTTGGCAAAATCAATGGCGCAGTGGGTAACTACAACGCCCATTTAGCCGCTTATCCGCAAGTTGATTGGCAGGCTCATGCTGAAGCCTTTGTCACCTCGCTAGGCTTGGATTGGAACCCATACACCACGCAAATCGAGCCACACGACTATATTGCTGAGGCTTTCGATGCTGTGCGCCGTTACAACACCGTGCTCATCGATTTTAATCGCGATGTCTGGGGCTATATCTCGCTGGGTTATTTTAAACAGCGCTTGAAAGAAGGCGAAGTTGGCTCGTCAACCATGCCGCATAAGGTCAATCCTATCGACTTCGAGAACTCCGAAGGCAACTTAGGAATCGCTAATGCCCTACTCGGTCATCTCGCTGAGAAGCTGCCGATCTCACGCTGGCAGCGTGATCTGACCGACTCCACCGTATTACGTAACTTAGGTGTTGGTCTTGCGCATAGTGCAATTGCCTATGACTCCGCGCTAAAAGGCATCGGCAAGCTTGAGGTTAATGAGGCCTGCATTGCAGCAGACTTAGATGCTTCATGGGAAGTCTTGGGAGAGGCGATTCAGACCGTGATGCGCCGCTACGGTATCGAAAAGCCTTATGAAAAACTCAAAGAGCTGACCCGCGGCAAGACTATTACCGCCGAATCGTTAGCAACATTTATTGCTACGCTTGATCTGCCAGAAGCGGTCAAAGCTGAGCTAAAAACACTGACGCCAGCCAGTTATATTGGCAATGCTGCCGCGCAAGCTCGCGCCGTTTAAGGAATCGACTCATGTCTTTTACGCCGAATGCCAGTGACCTATGTCGCCGTGATGAGCCGCTACCATGGCTAGGCGGCTTGCGCGCAAGTGAATTTTTGCGCGACTACTGGCAAAAAAAGCCGCTGCTGGTGCGCAGCGCCTTTCCGGCCTTGGCAGACCTTATTAGCTTTCAAGAGCTGTTGCAGCTGGCCGAAGAAGACAGTTTAGAGAGCCGTGTCATTAGCGGCCCCGATGCTAATGGCAATTGGAAGCTAAAAAACGGCCCATTTCCGCCAGTCACATGGCGAAAACACGGCAAGCAAAACTGGACGGTATTAGTGCAAGCGGTTGACCATGTGCTGCCGACACTATCTGACCTGCTCGATCACTTCGCTTTTGTGCCGGAATGGCGCATTGATGATGTCATGGTCTCAGGCGCAGTCACTGGCGGCTCCGTTGGCCCCCACAGCGACCAATACGATGTATTTTTGCTACAGGGACCGGGCACAAGACATTGGCAACTAGGTCAGCAAGTCGCTGCTGATGAAGCATTACTGCCAGACCAACCGCTACGGTTATTAGCCAACTTCGAGCAAAGCTTTGAAGCCACTGTTGAGACCGGCGATTTGCTCTATGTACCGCCCGGCTTAGCGCATCATGGCGTTGCCAGCAGCGACTGCCTGACCTACTCCGTGGGCTTTCGCGCGCCGGCTGTGCCGCGTCTGTTCGATGCTCTCGCCGATCGACTCTTAAGCCTCGATGAAAATGAGCCCTTACTAGGCGATCCTGATCGTGGCGTATGCCAGCACAGCGCCAGCTTAACCGCGCTAGACACTAGCGCCATGCGAGCCGCCATGCTGGCGTGGCTTGATCAGCCGGAGCAAATGGCGTTGGCCATGGCCCCAAGCTTAAGTGAGGCAAAATATGCCGACTACGAAGCTCAAGGTGAAAGCTGCAGCTTGGCGGATCTGCAAGCTGCATTAGCAGACGGTATCGAGCTTATTCGCGATCCTGCTTCACGCTGGGTGTGGCTGCCAGAGGTCCAGCAGCTGTGGCGCAATGGCGAATGCGTCGATATTCCTGACGATATTATCGAACATGTGCCCGCACTACTGACTAGCCGTCGCCTGCGCCAAGTGCAATTAGCCGCACTACCAGAGTCTGTCTTAGGCTGGCTTGCCGACGACATCAGCGCTGGCTTTTGGTTGGCAGTTGAGGCTGCCTGATGCATTTGGCGTCTTTGCCTTGGCAAGACACACCTCTACCCTATGCCAACGCACTACTGACTGAGCGTTGGCCATTACTGCTCGACAGCCAAGGCGCTAGCCGCTGGCATATTTTGGTGGCAAATCCGCGAGCAACTGCGGTGCTCACTAGTGCCGGATGGCAATTTGACGGCTGGCCCGGTGTAGATGGCGATAGCTTTGCTGTGATGACGGCGTTGCAAGCCTGGGGCGAAGCACTCAAAGCTGAGCTACACGTAGGCTCTGAAACTAATACGGCTATCACCAACAACGCCGACTCCATCTTGCCAGAGCTCCCCTTTATTTCTGGCGTCATGGGCTATGTTGGCTACGCCGCACCTAGCGAGCATGGCCTACCCAAGCGCCGAGGCGACGACTGGCCATTAGCTGCATTGGCCTATTATGACCAAGGTGTCGCGCTAGATTGTGAAACACGTGAGGCATGGGTCTGGGCTAGCGACGCCATGAGCGCAACTGCTTGGCAAAGCTGGCAACAGCGCTGCATGACTAAGCCAGCCGCAAGGCCCGAGGCATTTCATCTAAAAACTCCATTTCAAGCACTCACCACACAGCAGCGCTACACCGACGACATCGCTCGCATTCATGAGCTTATTCGTGCTGGCGATTGCTATCAGGTCAATTACACACAGGCGTATCAAGCGCAACATAGTGGCCGGTTGTGGGCGCGCTATGAAGAGCTGCGCCGACTGTCGCAAGCTCCCTATGGAGCGTACTGGGCACTGCCTTGGGGCGAGCTTTTGAGTCTCTCGCCAGAGCAGTTTATCGGTATCAATGGGCGCACGCTGACCACGCGCCCAATTAAAGGCACACGTGCCCGCGGCAATGACAGCGAGCAAGATCAAGTCGAGGCCAGCGCACTCACCGCCAGCGCCAAAGACATGGCCGAGAACATCATGATCACCGACTTATTGCGCAATGACTTGAGCAAGCACGCGCGTATCGGCAGTGTCAGTGTGCCTGAGTTGTGTGCATTAAAAAGCTTCGGGCAAGTGCATCACTTGGTGACAACAATTACCGCAACTCTCAACAGCAATGCGACTGTAGCTGAGGTTTTACGCGATGCCTTCCCCGGCGGCTCCATTACTGGTGCGCCGAAAAAACGAGTTATGGAGATTATTGACGACATTGAGCCCAGCGCTCGCGGCGTCTATTGCGGCATGCTGTTTTACTGGGATGCACGTGGCCGCGTCGATAGCAGCATCACCATCCGTACCTTGGTTTCAAAGGATGGCATGGTGCGCACTTGGGCCGGTGGCGGCATCACGCTGGACTCCACTTGGCAGGCTGAATATGACGAATGCTGGAGTAAAATGGGCGGTGTAATGGATGCCCTATCGAAGCCTTAGCTTTTTGCGTTAGCAAAAAAATGCCCTCAATCGAGGGCATTTTTATTTCACGAAACAGTCGCTAGTTCATCTTCACGCTTATGGAATCTGGCGCAATGACGCCTTACGGATCTCAGCCTTCAGTTCTTCATAGGTCGTGGTGACTGGAAATTGTGGAAACTCACGAATCACATTTGCAGGTGCATCAAACAAAATACCTTGCTCGGCCTCGCCCAACATATTGGTGTCATTGTATGAATCGCCAGCGGCGATGCAGCGATAATTCAGCGAATGGAATGCTTTAATTGCAGCACGCTTTTGATCTGGCTGACGCAACTTATAATCAGTGATGGTGCCATCGGCAGCGATTTCCAGCTTGTGGCAAAACAGCGTAGGCCAATCCAGCTGACGCATGAGCGGATGAGCAAACTCATAGAAAGTATCGGACAGGATAATGAGCTGAAAATGCTCGCGCACCCAGGCTAAAAACTCATATGCACCAGGAATAGGCCCCATATCTGCGATAACCGCTTGGATATCAGGCAAACCCAATTTGTGCTCTTTGCAGATAGCCAAACGCTGCTTCATCAGCACGTCGTAATCGGGAATATCGCGCGTGGTGGCCTCTAATTCTTTAATGCCCGTACGCTTGGCGACATTGATCCAAATCTCTGGAACCAACACACCTTCTAAATCAAGACACACTAACTCCATGACCATCCCCTCTTAACGCCAAGCCTGTGAGACGCGAAGGGTACTGTCAGGCGCTTATCGGTGCAAATAAAAAAGCGCTTTCTGCTATGCTTTGCTCATGAAAATTTTTGGAGTGAGTGATGGCTATTTCCGCTGCCGATATCGACGCTTGGCAAACCGAGCTTGCCGGCAAAGGCCCACAAAGCATCGTCAAGTTTGCGCTCACGAACTGCCCTAATCTGTGTTTATCGTTTAGCGGCGCCGAAGATGTCGTCTTGATTGATATGGCTGTTAAATCAAAGCTACCGTTTCGAGTCTTCACTTTAGACACCGGTCGCCTGCATGCTGAGACCTATCGTTTTCTCGATACGGTGCGCGCGCACTATGGCATCACGCTAGAAGTTTGCTACCCAGAAGCTGAAGCTGTACGTGAGTTAGTCAGCAAAAAAGGCTTTTTCAGCTTTTACCAAGATGACCATAAAGAGTGCTGCGGCATTCGCAAAGTTGCCCCGCTTCGCCGTCAGCTCGCTACCACCACCGCGTGGATGACCGGCCAACGCAAAGACCAAAGCCCCGGCACTCGTAACGATGTACCCGTAGTGCAATACGACACCAGCTTTGAAGGCCTTGAAGGCCCATTGGCCAAGTTCAACCCACTAGCAAATTGGTCATCGAGCGAGATCTGGGACTATATTCGCGCTTTAGAAGTGCCCTATAACCCATTGCATGAAAAGGGATTTGTTAGCATTGGTTGCGAGCCATGCACGCGTGCTGTGCTGCCTAATCAACATGAGCGTGAAGGTCGCTGGTGGTGGGAAGAAGCGACGAAAAAAGAATGCGGCCTGCATTTGAGCAACTTGACTCCGCCAACCTAAGCGTCAAAAAAAACGCCCTCACTAACGCAGCTGAGGGCACTTAAGTATCGCATTGATCTTTAAAAAACCGGCAGTGCCTGCCCTTTGAACAGATGGTCTACCTCAGCACGTGCATCGCCACGATTAAGCACTGCCTCGACCACACCACGATTAAGGTGTGGGGCAAATGCCTCGATAAAGTCGAACATAAAGCCGCGCAAGAATGTGCCACGACGAAAGCCAATATGCGTCACGCTAGGCTCAAACAAATGCTCAGCCGGCAACGCTACCAACTTGCCGCCATCAATCTCTGGCTCAAATGCCATCTGCGCAATGATGCCGACACCCAAACCTAGTCGCACATAGGTTTTAATGACATCGGCATCAGTGGCCGTAAACACCACATTGGCTGCCAAACCCTGCTGCCTAAAAGCCTCATCGAGCTTAGAACGCCCGGTAAAGCCGAAAACATAAGTGACAATGTCATGCTCAGCAATCGCCTCTAATGTGAGCGGCTGCACACGCGTGAGCGGATGGTCTTTGGGCACCACCACCGTACGGTTCCACTGATATGCAGGCAACATCATCAAGTCGGCAAAATGCTCTAAAGCTTCTGTCGCAATGGCAAAGTCGACAGTGCCATCTGCCGCCATTTCGGCAATTTGCTGCGGCGTGCCTTGGTGCATATGCAGTGTAACTTCAGGGTATTTTCGGCGAAACGCTGCAATCACGGGAGGTAGACGATAACGCGCCTGCGTATGAGTCGTCGCGACAGACAGTGTGCCGCGAGTCTCATCAGAAAACTCTAGCGCAACTTGGCGAATAGAGTCGACTTGGCGCAGGACATCGGCTGATAACTTTAAAATCGCCTGCCCTGCCGGCGTCACGCGTGATAGGTGCTTGCCGTTACGAGCAAATATCTCTACGCCTAGCTCATCTTCTAAGAGGCGAATTTGCTTACTGATACCAGGCTGCGAGGTAAACAGCGCATTAGCCGTTTGCGACACATTTAGGTCGTGCTGAGAGACTTCCCATATATAGCGTAATTGCTGCAACTTCATCTCATGCCTCTTTCTTATAACTCGATGTCATAACTCTAGCGCAAAACATTCCTTTGCAGCAGCCCTAAGAATGCCTATCGTGCCGCCATTATTTTGAGTACTGCACTATGTTGGTTTCTGAATTTAGCTTTATTGCTGCGGGGGCATTAGTCGGCTTTGTCGTTGGTCTTACTGGCGTCGGTGGCGGCTCATTGATGACGCCTCTGCTAACCATGATGGGCGTGCCTTTGCATACCGCGATTGGTACCGACTTGCTTTACGCATCTATTAGCAAAACCGGTGGGGCGATTGTGCATCACCGCCATCGCAATATTGATTGGCGCATTACACTCACGCTCGCAGCGGGCAGCATTCCCGCTGCGGCACTAACCGTCTATGCCTTAGCCAACTGGTTCCCCGATGCCAGTGCCTACAAACACATTCTGACCCACTCACTAGGCTTTATGCTGCTTGTTAGCGCCTTAAGTATCTTATTGCGGCCAGCTATCCAACGCCGCATGGCGAAGCGCGAGCAATCAAACTGGGGCGTGCGCGCCTGGGTTGATCGCCATACGCAGGCACTGACCATTATCATGGGCGTACTCCTTGGCGTCCTAGTCACTCTGTCATCCGTTGGTGCCGGCGTCTTCGGCGTCATGGTATTGGTGACACTTTTCCCTGCCCTAGCCATGATCCGCATCATCGGCACCGATGTTACCCACGCAGTCATGCTTACGCTCATCGCCGGTCTCGGTCACATGAGCATGGGCCATGTCGACTGGCATATGCTTGGCTTCTTACTCATTGGCTCATTGCCCATGATCGTCATCGGCACCACCCTAAGCTCGCGTTTGCGCGAAGACATTATTCGCCCAATTTTAGGCGTAACGTTATTACTCCTCAGCCTACGGTTCATTTTCTACTAAAGTTTGGGGTATGATCGCGGGCTACGTGGAGACTATGCATGAGCCTTGATAACACCCAAATTGATGACCTAAACATTCGCTCTATCGATGTTTTGGTAACCCCTGCTGAACTCAGAAAATCGCTGCCAATGAGCCTTGGTGCACACCGCACCGTGGCTGAAGGCCGGCAAACCATTCGTAATATTTTAGATGGCAAAGATCACCGCTTATTTTTAGTGATTGGCCCCTGCTCCATCCACGACTTAAAAGCAGCGCATGAATATGCCCAACGCTTAAAGGTTCTGGCTCAGGAAGTCAGCGAAAGTATTTATCTGGTCATGCGCGTGTACTTTGAAAAGCCACGCACCACAGTGGGCTGGAAAGGCTTAATCAACGATCCACGCATGGATGACAGCTTCCGCATTGAAGAAGGTCTGCACGTTGGTCGCAAACTGCTCATCGAGCTCAATGAAATGGGCCTACCCTGCGCCACCGAAGCGCTAGACCCGATGTCGCCGCAGTACTTGCACGACCTCATTGCCTGGTCGGCTATTGGCGCGCGTACCACTGAGTCGCAAACTCACCGCGAAATGTCATCGGGCTTATCCAGCCCTGTCGGCTTTAAAAACGGCACCGATGGCGGCCTAACAGTAGCCACCAATGCCCTATTATCCGTACGTAATGCTCACAGCTTCCTAGGTATTAATAGCGATGGCAAAGTCGCAGTGATTAACACCACTGGCAATCAATACGGTCATGTCGTGCTGCGCGGCGGCGATGGCAAACCGAACTACGATTCCGTGTCTGTCGCCTTAGCCGAACGCGCCTTGGAAAAAGCCAAAGCACCGATGAATATTATGATCGATGCTTCGCATGCCAACTCCAATAAAGACCCCGCATTGCAACCTTTAGTGATGGACAACGTTGCTAACCAAATCGTTGAAGGTAATACCTCCATCATTGGCATGATGATTGAGTCTCACCTGAAGTTTGGCCGCCAAGATATTCCAAAAGACTTGAGCCAGCTAGTTTATGGCCAATCAGTGACCGATGGCTGCATCGACTGGGAAACGACAGAGGCCGCTGTGCGCTCTATGCACGAGAAACTAAAAGACGTGCTACCAAAACGTAAAAAATAAGGCCTGCTCCACAGAGGGCTTTAAAGCTCCCTTGTTGCAGACACAAAAAAGCTCGGTCATCGCCGGGCTTTTTCATCACTGCTTATCTAAAGTAAGCGTTATCTTTCACCGTATGATCGGTTTCGTCAGTGACGCGATGCAGCTCTGGGATCAAGCCCTTCAGCGTAGTTTCTACACCCTGCTTCAAGGTCATATCGACGGCCGAACAGCCTTGGCAGCCACCGCCAAACTTCAGCACAGCAACCCAACCTTCAGGCTCCTCAAAACAGCCAGTCAACGTCACGTTGCCATTGTGCGCTGCAAGACCTGGGTTTACTTCGCTAAACAGCACATGGTTGATGCGCTCTTCCATTGGGCTATCAGCTGAAATATTAGGCACTTTCGAGCGCGGCGCCTTAAACGTGAGCTGACCACCCATGCGATCTTTATTGAAGTCAATCACGGCATCGACGAGATACGTCACAGAGCGACCATCGACATAGGCTGGAAAACCATCAAAGTCGACGCGTACGTCTTCTTCTTTCTCTTCGCCCTTGGTGCAATAAGCCATGCAGCACTCAGCGCGCGGAGTGCCTGGATTTTCGACAAAAATACGCACACCAATGCCATCACTATTTTGCTTGGCCAACAGTTCGCGTAAATAGCCCTGCGCCGTCTCAGTAATCTCAAGATTTGTGATGGCTTGTGCGTCGAAAGAAACAGTTTGGTTTACTTCAGACTGACTCATGGAAGCTCCTTTATCGCCTACAGCACACCAAGACGGGCATGCTCATAAATATGACAGCAAGTATAGCATCTTGCGCACAGCTCATGCCTTCGTCCGACCATTCTGCTAAACTATATATCCATTTTTTTAGATAGATCTATGCCCATGTCTCGCGCTGACCGTCTGATGAGTTTTGAGCAGCAGCTCGCCCAACGTATTTTGGTTCTCGACGGTGGCATGGGCACCATGATTCAGCAGCGCAAACTTAGTGAGGCCGATTATCGCGGTGAACGCTTTGCCGACTGGCCACGCGACGTCAAAGGCAATAACGATTTACTGGTGCTTAGTCAGCCGCAGATTATTCGTGAGATCCACGAGGCTTATTTCGCGGCCGGCGCCGATATTATCGAAACCAACACCTTCAACGGCACGCAAGTCTCCATGGCCGACTACGGCATGGAATCATTAGTTACTGAACTAAATTTTGAGGCCGCTGCATTGGCTCGTCGCATCGCCGATGAATTTACTGCACGCGAACCACATAAGCCGCGCTACGTTGCTGGTGTGATTGGGCCAACCTCACGCACCTGCTCGATTTCGCCCGACGTCAATAATCCAGCGTTTCGAAATGTCAGCTTTGATCTCTTGGTGGAAAACTATCTGCAATCCACACTGGCCCTGATCGATGGCGGCTCTGACCTCATTTTGATCGAAACCGTGTTCGACACCTTAAACGCTAAAGCCGCTATTTTTGCGGTGCAAGAAGCCTTTATACAGTCCGGCATCACGCTACCTATCATGATTTCCGGCACGATTACTGATGCTTCCGGCCGAACCTTAACCGGCCAAACAGCTGAAGCATTTTGGAATTCGGTACGCCACGCCAAGCCGATCTCTATTGGCTTCAACTGCGCCCTTGGTGGTAAAGAGCTGCGCCCTTATGTTGAAGAGCTAGCAAAAAAAGCCGACACGTATGTTAGTGCTCACCCTAATGCCGGCCTCCCCAATGCCTTTGGTGAGTACGATGAAACGCCAGATGAGACCGCAGCTATTATTAAAGAGTTCGCGACCAGTGGCTTCCTCAATATCGTGGGCGGCTGCTGCGGCACCATGCCAACACACATCGCCGCCATCGCCAAAGCGGTTGAAGGCAACGCGCCGCGCGTAGTTCCTGAGCTGCCACGCGCTTGTCGCTTATCTGGCCTAGAACCTTTCACCATTGACGATGACAGCTTGTTTATAAACGTTGGCGAACGTACCAACATCACTGGCTCGAAAAAATTCGCTCGGCTGATTCGCGAAGAAAACTATGCTGAAGCACTGGAAATAGCTCGCCAACAAGTCGATAACGGTGCGCAAATCATCGATATCAATATGGATGAAGGCATGCTGGATTCGCAGGCCGCCATGGTGAAGTTTTTAAATATGGCGGCAACCGAACCCGATATTTGCCGCGTGCCTATCATGGTCGACTCGTCGAAATGGGAGATCATCGAAGCTGGCTTGAAATGCATTCAGGGCAAGTCCATCGTTAACTCGATTTCCATGAAAGAAGGCATTCCCGAATTTAAAGAGCGTGCGCGCCTGTGCATGCGCTATGGCGCCGCCGTGGTCGTTATGGCATTTGATGAACAAGGCCAAGCCGACACTGCCGCGCGCAAAGCCGAAATCTGCAAACGCTCCTACGATATTCTGGTCAATGAAGTTGGCTTCCCGCCCGAAGACATTATTTTTGACCCTAACGTCTTCGCCGTTGCCACCGGCATCGAAGAGCACAATAACTACGCCGTCGATTTCATCGAAGCCTGCGACTACATCACCAAGAACCTGCCTTACGCAAAAATATCTGGCGGCATCTCCAACGTCTCGTTCTCGTTCCGCGGCAATGAGCTGGTGCGCGAAGCCATCCACTCCGTGTTTTTGTACTACGCGATTCGTAACGGCCTGACTATGGGCATCGTCAATGCTGGTCAGTTGGCGATTTACGAAGACATTCCCGCCGAGCTCAAAGCCTGCGTTGAAGATGTGATTTTAAACAAACGCGAAGATGGCACTGAGCGCTTGCTGGCACTGGCTGAGCGCTATCGCGGCGAAGGCGGCAAGCAAGTCGTTGAAGATCTTTCATGGCGCGAACTACCCGTTAGCAAGCGTTTAGAACATGCGCTGGTCAAGGGCATTACCACATTTATTGTTGAGGATGCCGAAGAAGCTCGGCAACAGGCTGAACGCCCAATCCATGTCATCGAAGGTCCTCTCATGGATGGCATGAACGTGGTTGGCGACCTATTTGGCTCGGGCAAAATGTTTTTGCCTCAGGTAGTGAAGTCAGCTCGCGTCATGAAGCAGGCCGTCAGCCACTTAATTCCCTTCATTGAAGCTGAAAAAAATGGCGTCATTGAAGCTAAAGGCAAGGTTTTACTCGCCACGGTCAAAGGCGATGTGCATGACATCGGTAAAAACATTGTAGGTGTTGTACTTGGCTGTAATGGCTACGACATAGTTGATCTTGGCGTAATGGTGCCTGCAGACAAAATTCTGCAAGCCGCCATCGATGAAAAAGTCGACATTATCGGCCTCTCAGGTCTAATCACCCCATCACTCGATGAGATGGTGCATGTGGCGCGCGAAATGCAGCGACTCGACTTTAGCGTACCGCTATTGATTGGTGGTGCAACCACGTCGAAAGCACATACTGCTGTAAAAATTGACCCGCATTATAAAAATGATGGCGTGATTTACGTCGCCGATGCCTCGCGTGCAGTTGGTGTGGTAACCACACTGCTGAACAAGTCTGCCAAAGCTGAGTTTATTGCTGAGCGTCGTGCCGAATATGCGGAAACGCGAGAACGCATTAATAATCGAGAACCACGCGGCAAACGCTTAAGTTACGAAGAAGCCGTGGCAGCGGGCTTAAAAAGCGATTGGTCACATGCAATGCCTGTCAAGCCTAAGCAGTTAGGCGTGCAAGTTTTTGATCATTATGACTTAAGTGAAATTGTCGAATACTTCGACTGGCAGCCATTCTTTATGGCATGGAGCCTACACGGAAAATACCCAGCAATTTTACAAGATGATGTCGTTGGCGAGGCCGCACGAGACCTGTTTAAAGATGCTCAAGCCATGCTGAAAACCTTGATTGAGGGCAAGCATCTACGTGTGCGCGGCGTCATTGGTCTATGGCCAGCAAACCGCGTTGACGCCGATGATGTCCGCGTTTGGGCCGATGCCGATAAAACACAATGCTTGGGCGAAATTCATAACTTGCGCATGCAAAATGAGCAGGTCAGCGGCAAGCCCAACTTATCATTAGCCGATTTCGTGGCACCAATAGACAGTGGTGTTCAAGACTACGTTGGCGGCTTTACTGCCTCAGTTCATGGCGCCGATGAGTTCGCAAAAACCTTCGAAGATGCTGGTGACACCTATAACAGCATTCTCATTAAATCCCTGGCTGACCGTTTTGCTGAAGCTTTTGCTGAACGTCTGCATCAGCGCGTGCGCCAAGAGTTTTGGGGCTATGCCACCGATGAGCAACTTGATAAAAATGACCTGATTGCCGAGAAATACGCCGGCATTCGGCCTGCACCAGGCTACCCCGCCTGCCCCGAGCATAGTGAAAAATCCGAGCTATTCCGCTGGCTCAATGCCACTGAAAATACCGGCACAGTGCTTACAGAGCATTTTGCTATGTATCCCACCGCAGCCGTATCGGGTTGGTATTTTGCTCACCCGCAAGCCAGCTATTTTAATGTCGGTAAAATAGGCCGTGATCAAGTCGAAAACTATGCCCAACGCAAAGGCTGGGATATGGCAACCGCCGAGCGTTGGCTGATGCCAAATTTAGGCTATGATGTGAGCGATAATTAATCGATCGGCACACGTAACCTCCGTGGCCGATCAGCTAATAATGATCTGGCCATGCCCTCTGGGCATCAAACAGACGGAGGTTCTAGTGTCCAACGGCTATGGTGATCCGCCGCCGCCCAACAGCATCAAGCAGAAAAAGCGCACCCGTTTGCGTATGGCGCTGAGTCGCGCACTGCGCAGCGGCTTTAATGTTGCCGGCCTAAAAAAAACCGAGCTCGATGAAAATGCTGAATCCGCCGAGATTTTTGTACTCAGCGGCATTCTCATTACTCTGCTAACCATCGCAGCCATTTGGATAGGTTTGCAGCAGTTTATTGAAGCGATACATCAATAAACTGCACGGCCTAGACGCGAGGTGATTGCACACTACGTTGCCACCAACGCAGCAACAGATTATCCACCGAGCTCGTCGCGGCAATGCCTAAGCGCTGCCCCAAACTCCTTTTCTCGCGCCAATGCAGCGCAAACAGCTGAGCCTCTGCAGCGCGCTCACGCAAATAATCATCGCTAGTTTTCAAGCTATCGACCAAACCCAGAGCCAAAGCTTGCTGGCCATACCAATGCTCACCTGTAGCCACTACTGCCATATCAACCTGCGTGCGCCATTGCGCCACATGAGCCTTAAATAGCTCGTGGGTGTCGTCTAAATCGTGTTGGAATTTTGCCCGACCTTCATCGGTATTCTCACCAATCATGGTCAATGTGCGCTTGTATTGCCCTGCCGTCATCAGCTCAACATCAATGTCGTTTTTCTTCAACAGACGATGCACGTTTGGAATTTGCGCAACCACACCGATTGAACCAATAACAGCAAATGGCGCTGCGATAAGCTGATTCGCCAAACACGCCATCATATAGCCACCGCTGGCAGCGACTTTATCGACACAAATGGTCAGGCGAAGATTCGCGGCACGGATGCGCGCTAATTGCGAAGAGGCCAAACCATAGCTGTGCACCATGCCGCCTGGGCTTTCTAGGAGCACCACGACTTCATCACGCTCAGCAACCGCAACTGCTAGCAATGCCGAAATTTCATGACGCATTTGCGCTACTGCAGATGCCGCCATATCGCCGGTAAATTTCAGCACATAAACATGTGCTTTCGGCTCTGCCGTCTTAGCAGATTTTTTTTCTAATTTAGTCTTGGCTTTGCGCGCCTTACGTTCAGCTTTCCAGGCGTTGTCATCCCAGACTAAGCTACGCAAAGCGTCGGCCTCAGCGTCGAAGCGCTCGTTCAACGTTTCAACCTCTAAATGCCCAGATTGCAAGCCAGGCAAGTCGCCACGGCGAGCGCGGCCTAGCATCATCAGCACTAAGGATACTAAAAACGCAACGGTGATGCCCTTAGCCAAAAACAAGCCGTAATCGGCAATCCATTCAAACATGATGTGTCTGTCGCTCCATAATAAATTGATCTATCAGTGCTCGCGCGATACTGCCTTTTGGCGGCAGAAACGGCAGCTTCTGATAGTGAAAAAACTGTGCATCAACAATTTCGTCTTCTTGGCAGACAATTTCGCCACCTGCGTATTCAGCAAAGAAGCCAATCATCAGGCTGCTAGAAAATGGCCATGATTGACTGGCGTGATAGCGAATATTGCTGATTTCCACACCAACCTCTTCGCGAACCTCGCGAATCAAAGTTTGCTCCGCACTCTCGCCAACTTCCATAAAGCCTGCCAAGGCGCTGTACATGCCATTGGTAAAGCGTGTTGATTGCGCCAGCAGTATTTCATCGCCACGCGAAATAATCACAATCACGCAGGGATTAATGCGGGGATATATTGAGCTGCCACACGGCGCACAGACACGCGCGCGCTCACCTCGCGCATGAACCTGCATTGGGCCACCACAGTGGCCGCAAAATCGGTGTTTATCGGCCCACTCAAGTACTTGCATGCTACGCCCGAGTAGGTCGTATCCAGCAGGGGTTAGCAATGCCAAAAGACTGCGCACGTCGGTCCAAATAAAGCCTTCTGGTGCAATGGATAATGACCATGCCATGACAGGCACTTCGCCCCATGTGCCAGAAAACTGGCCCATGAAATGCCACTCAGCTTCGGCATCGATATGCCAGAGCATGTCGCTATATCTCGGCAGTCGATCAGCTAAGGAATCTCCGAGCTCTGCTACGAGTGAGTTTTCACGCAAAAGCACACGAGTCCCTTGCATGATGATGGCAAACGCCTTCCGCGGGATGGCACCATGCCATTGTACTGCAGCACTAAAAGCTTCAGTCATAGCGGCGAAACAGGCACTGCCCGCCCTCTGCATTCGCATCTAGCACCGCCAATTGTTCGGCATGCGCGGCTAGCTCATCGGCACTAGCCGCAATAACCGGTAGCGGGTTGCGGTCGGCTGCCAAGCGTTTGATACGCTCACCTTTTTCACTATCTTGGCCAGCGGCATCATCATCTTGCCCTAGCTGCAAGCCGACTTGGCCACCGGTCATTGCCAAATACACATCGGCTAAAATTTCGGCGTCGAGCAAAGCGCCGTGCAAGGTGCGCTCGCGATTATCGACACCGTAACGCCGTGCTAGCGCATTTAGATTATTCTTCTGGCCAGGATGCTTTGCTCGTGCCATTGGCAATGTGTCGAGCACGGTGCAAATGTCTGTGACCGGCGGCAAATCGAGCAGAGCCAGCTCATTATTTAAGAAGCTTATGTCGAAAGGCGCGTTATGAATAACTAATTCAGCACCTTCAACAAAATCCAAAAAAGCCATCGCAATTTCATTAAAACGTGGCTTATCAGCCAGAAACTCAGCACTAATGCCATGCACGCGCTGAGCATCAGGATCAATCTCGCGGTCAGGCTGAACGTAATAATGAAAGCTTTTTGAAGTCAATCGGCGGTTAACTACTTCCAAGCAACCGACTTCGATAAGCCGATGCCCGCGCGCTGGGTCTAAGCCCGTAGTCTCCGTGTCTAAAATGATTTGCCGAGTCATTGTGCCAATCCTATATCTATAGCTTCGGTGGCAAGCTTATCCACTGCTTCGTTACCAGGATCGCCAGCATGGCCTTTTACCCAGCGCCAATCGACCTCATGCGGCTCCGCTGCCACCACCAAGGCCTGCCAAATATCGGCATTTTTTACCGGCTGCTTGGCGGCTGTTTTCCAGCCGCGCGCGCGCCACGCCGAAAGCCATTCAGTCATGCCTTTGCGTAAATACTCAGAGTCTGTCCAGAGCACCACGCGTGATGGCTGCTTGAGTGCGCGTAAGGCCATTAAAGCAGCCATAAGCTCCATGCGGTTATTTGTCGTTGCAGCCTCAAAGCCCGATAAGGTCTTCTCGTGTCGACCACTGCGTAATAGCGCACCCCAGCCACCAGGGCCTGGATTACCGCGACAGGCGCCGTCGGTATAAATCACCACCTCATTCATGCAAATTCCTATTGTTTCTCTGACGCTGCTGCGCAGGCCAAGCATTTGACCATGCGCGGCGATTAATCGCGCTATTGTCGCTTATTGGCGTGAGTCGGCAGGTGTTTTTTTGCCACAACTGCACACACCATTGTGCCACTGGAAAATAGCGCTGCCAGGGCGCAGCCCACTGCTGAGCGATTAGCGCTGGCATTAAGCTAAAGCGGCGTGCATCGCCCCAGTGTTGTTGTTGCAACTGCCAACCTAAGGCCTGTGCTTGTGTCATGCCAGATCGACACCATTGCGCTAAATGAGCTTGGTCAACATACAGCAAGACACGGCCATCGTCGGCTAGACAAGTATCGATTTCAGTCAAAACTCGAGGTTGGCAGCGCGCAGTTACTGGCGTCCACGAGAGCAAAACTGCATCGAAGGTTTGTGGCGAAAATGGCCACGCATAGGGGTCAATAATAGCCGCTACAGCGCTGCGTTTAATCGCGCTACTTGCAGTGCAAACCAGATGCTTATTTAGCGGCCGCGTGCTTGGCATGGTCGCTAAATGCACAGGTAAATCGACTACTAAGGCCGATACACCATGACATTTAGCCGTCGCCAATCGCCATGCCTGACGTTCGCGTTCAGACACAGGCTGGCGCGAGGTGCGCGCGGAAAGGCTTTGGTGTAGTTTCATGGCCACGATTATTGAACTTAAGCTACCGCCATGTCATCACCTCAAACGCCTATCGTCACACCGCTACCCTGCTTTCTTGATAATTATATTTGGCATATCGAGACATCTCAGGGCGATTGGGTTGTCGACCCTGGCGACGCGCATGTAGTTCTCGCGCATCAGACTAGCCGCGGCAAGCCCTTAGCTGGCGTGCTTATCACTCATCATCATCTCGATCACACCGCTGGCATTACGGCCTTAGTAGAAGCGTTTGCTATGCCTGTTTATGGCCCTGCTGAGGTAAGCAAAGGCATTAGCAATTATCTTCATGCCAATGAAATATTAACGCTCGATGGCATGGGATCAATACAGGTTCTGGATGTAGCAGCGCATACGCTGGGGCATATTGCCTACTATTTAAAAGATCACGGACTGTTGTTCTGTGGCGACAGCCTATTTAGCGTGGGCTGCGGAAGGCTATTTGAGGGTACACCAACTGACTTGGCTCGCGTTATGAGTACGCTCAGTACCTTGCCAGCCGCTACCGTGATTTTTCCTACGCATGAATACACCGCCGCCAATATACGCTTTGCCGAGACCGTTGAACCGGAAAATACTGAGCTCAAACACTACGCGCTTAAAGTGGCCACATGGCGCGCAAATAACCAACCGAGCTTACCTACCAATTTGGCGCTTGAGCTGGCTATTAATCCGTTCTTACGCGGCCATGAAAGCACCGTGGTCGCGGCGGCAAGCAACTACGCCGGCAAGCGCTTACAACCTGGCGAACAGACATTGACAACATTACGCGCCTGGAAAGACGTTTTTTAGTACACTGGTTGGAAAATAACGAGAATGCCCATGCATATTTCTATCGACCATCTCCGACACTCACAACAGCCGCGCGTTCTTTTGGCGCTAGTAGCGGCGTTGTTTTTATCGGCCTGTGTCAGTGCACCCGTTGCTAAACGTGCTTTCCCGATTGTGCAAAAGCAGCACATCGTAGTGCCGCCACAGCCAGCAAAACAAATTATGAAAAATGACGTACAGCCAAGCACTGGTCGGCTAGCGAATGTATCTACGCCCGCACCAACTATTGCTGCTCATTCGAGCATTTTAGCGGCGGCCCCAGTCACTGAAATTGTGCCAGTGCAGACATCAGCTCCAGCACTCGCTAAAGCGCCTAATGCGGCGACTGCCATCAGCAAGCCTGCTAGCAGCCTTAAAGTAGACAATGATCCCGCACTAAGTGCGCCAACCATTATTTTAACGCGTAGCACATCAGCTAAAGCTAGCGTTGCCACCAACCATGACTTAGTTCAGCGCATGCGCCGTGGCTTTAGCATGCCCACACGCTACAACTCACGCATCGATGCACAGTTCGCACGCTATAGCGGCCAGCAAAAATATATTGATGAATTAATGGCGAAAGCCTCACGCTTCTTATTTATTGCCGTCACTGAAGCTGAACGCCGCGGCCTCCCCACTGAATTAGCGCTGCTGCCCATTATCGAAAGTGCATACGACCCTGCGGCAACCTCAAAATCTAATGCCGCTGGCCTTTGGCAGTTTATCCCAGGTACTGGCAGTCTTTATGGTTTACGCCAAACCAATTGGGTTGATGCACGTCGTGACCCGCTTGAGTCCACGCGCGCCGCCTATGATTATTTAGCTAAACTCTACGGCATGTTCGGTGACTGGGAGCTTGTTCTCGCTTCCTACAACGCTGGACCAGGTACGGTTTCACGCGCACTGCAGGCAAATAATGCACGCGGTCTTGGCGACGACTATTGGTCACTAAATCTATCTGCCGAAGCCATGGACTATGTGCCGCGCTTTCTCGCCGTGGTGTCGATGTTTAAAGATCCCATTTCTGCAGGTGTGAGCATTCCCACCATCCCCAATCGCCCTTACTTCCGCACAGTGGCCGCCAAAGGCAGCTTAGATCTTGATACCGTCTCGACACTTTCTGGTGTCCCACTCGATGAACTGCGCATACTCAATGCCGCTCTACGCCGCGATAAACTCGCCCCCGATGGCCCTTATCTTTTGCATGTACCGAACTACCTAGATATTGCCAGTGAGCATTTGTTAGTCCAGCAATCTGTAGCTTCGGATGTGCGCGTGGTAAATGCTCAAGGTCGACCTGAGGCTGTCGTGGCTAATGCGAGCACCGAGATTATTCGAGCAAACTATATTGATGCCAATAGCCGCACTTATCAGGTTCGTCGTGGTGACTCTTGGTTCAGTATCGCGCGCCGAAATCAGCTATCGGCGACTCAACTAGCCGTGGCCAATAACGAAGAGCTCAGCACTATTTTAGAGATTGGTCGTGAGCTCAGTATTCCCACACCAGCGGCGGCGGCTTATCAAGCGCATGTCTTTAACTCCAATACAACAGCCTCGCGTGAGCCAGTTTCGTTACCACGAAACAATGCAGCCACACAGGTCATTCAAGCAGGAAATCGCGGGCTATAACTTATGCGGCAGTGCGACAGTTTTTTTACTCGATACAGTCTTGCTTTCGCCTGCCTAATGCTCAGCATCACCGCTCCAGCAGCGGTGATTAGCAGCCATGCCATCACCTTACGTGGCAACCCCGCTTTAGCGGAAGGTTTTCATCACTTCACCTACGTCAACCCAGGTGCCAGTAAAGGTGGCCGCTTGCGACTTAATGCGCTCGGCACCTTCGATAGCCTTAATGGCTACATCAACAAGGGCATCCCTGCCGATGGCCTTAATCGCATTTACGACTCACTAACGACCAGCTCAGATGACGAGTTTGGCACTCGCTATGGCCTGCTTGCCAAACGCATTATTCGTGATAGCGAAGATGCCTCTTGGGTGACTTACGAGTTACGGCCAGAGGCGAGATTTAGCGATGGCCACCCTGTGCGTGCCGAAGATGTCGTGTTTACTTTCGAGACTTTATTAAAAGATGGCGCACCGGCCTACAAAGCTTACTTTGCCGACATCGTTTCCGTAAAAGCGCTTTCGCCTACAAGCGTGCGCTTTCGATTCAAAAGCAAAACCAATCGTGAAATGCCAATGACCGTTGGCGAAATCAGCATTTTACCTAAGCACTATTGGGCTAAGCGCGAATTCAACCGCAGCAGCTTAGACATCCCTATTGGTAGCGGCCCCTACGTGATTAGCGACATCGATCCCGGCCGGCGCATTACGTATGCACGCAATCCAGACTATTGGGCACGTGAGCTCAACGTAAATCGCGGGCTCTATAACTTCGATCACATCAGCTATCACTATTACCGTGATGGCAGCGTGGCATTCGAAGGCTTTAAAGCTAATCAATACGATGTTCGTGAAGAGAATAAAGCAAAAACCTGGGCCACTGAGTACAACTTTCCTGCTGTGCAAGATGGTCGCGTTATTTTGCAAAGCCAAGCTCACCAAAACCCTGCGCCAATGCAAGGCTTTGCTTTTAATACACGCCGAGCACCCTTAAATGACCTCAAGGTGCGTGAAGCATTAAGCCTAGCCTTCGATTTTGAATGGGCCAACCGCGCCTTGTTTTATGGCGCCTATAGCCGCACTACTAGCTTCTATTCAAACTCTGAGCTAGCCGCACAGGGCCTGCCAAGTCGCGCTGAACTAAAGCTCTTAAAACCCTGGCGAAAACAATTACCGGCTAGCGTTTTTGGCCCAGCTGTAATGCCACCCAAAAGTGCTGGTGACGGCTATGACCGCGCCAATTTACTACGCGCTCAAGCCATATTAAAACAAGCAGGATGGGTCTATAAAGATGGCGCGCTGCGTAACGCAGCTGGTCAGCCTATGCGCCTCGAAATGCTGCTCGTACAACCTGAATTTGAGCGCATCGTGCAGCCACTTCGGCGCAATCTCGCACGCTTAGGCGTGGACTTGAGCATTCGTATTTTGGATGTTGCGCAATACATTGAACGCTTACGCCAATTTGACTTCGACCTCACCGTCACTGGCGTACCTGCCTCGCTGTCACCGGGCAATGAGCTTTGGAGTTACTGGGGCTCAGCCAGCGCTGATGCGCCCGGCAGCGGCAACTTAGTTGGCTTAAAATCGCCAGTGGTCGATGCCTTAATCGCTAGCATCACGCGCGCCAAAAGCCGCGAAGACTTAGTCACCGAGGTGCATGCGCTTGATCGTGTATTACGCGCGCAATGGTTATTGATTCCGCAGTTTCATATCCCCTACTTCCGTGTCGCGCGCTGGGACTTTTTTGGCCTACCCGATAATCCACCGCGTTATAGCTTAGGCCTCGATAGCTGGTGGTGGAAATCTTCAAATTCAACTCAGGCGCAGGAACGCTAATGGCTAGCTACATTATTCGCCGTTTGGCACTCATGCTGCCGACACTGTTTGGTATTTTACTGATTAACTTCCTCGTCATTCAAGCCGCTCCTGGCGGGCCTGTCGAGCGTTCATTGGCGCAAATACAGGGTATTGGTGGGCAAACCACACTCAGTGGCAGCGCCGGCGATTTATCCGCTGCCAGCGCAGCTTCTGGCCCTGGCTATCGCGGCAGTCAGGGTCTAAGTGCTGAGTTAGTGGCTGAAATCGAAAAGCAATATGGTTTCGACAAACCGGCAAATGAGCGCTTCTGGGACATGATGACGCAGTTCGCGCGCTTTGATTTAGGCTCCAGCTTCTATCGCGACATTCCGGTCATCGACTTGGTGCTAGAAAAGTTACCCGTATCACTTTCGCTAGGCCTATGGAGCACGCTGCTGATTTACCTCGTCGCTGTGCCACTGGGCATTCGCAAAGCACATCGCCCAGGCAGTTGCTTTGATGTCTGGAGCAGCGGCGCCATCATTGTTGCCTATGCCATCCCCGGCTTCTTACTAGCACTGCTGCTGATCATTGTTTTTGCTGGTGGTAGTTATTGGCAGTGGTTTCCCATGCAGGGCTTATCTTCTGAAAATGCCGCCGAGCTAGGCTGGTTCGCACGCGCCGTCGACTATGCCCACCACTTAGTCCTGCCTACCATTTGCCTAACACTCGGTGGCTTGGCGACACTTACCCTATTTACGCGCAATAGCTTCCTCGAAGAGTTACAAAAGCCCTATGTGCTGACCGCGCGCGCAAAAGGCGCCAGTGAGCGCCGCGTGCTCTGGGGTCATGTTTTCCGCAATGCCATGCTCATCATTATCGCTGGCCTACCCGCTACATTGTTTGGCATTTTGTTCACCGGCGCCTTCCTCATCGAAATCATTTTCAACCTCGATGGCTTGGGTCTGCTGAGCTATGAATCAGTAATCAACCGCGACTATCCAGTGATTTTCGGCACGCTGTTTTTATTCACGCTGATGGGCATGTTGCTGCGACTCTTGGGCGATCTCTGCTATCGCTGGGTAGACCCGCGCATAGACTTCTCCAAGGCGGGCGCATGAACTGGTCGCCGCTAACTCAACGTCGCTTCAAACAATTTAAAAGCAACCGCCGCGCCTGGTGGTCTTTGTGGTTATTACTCGGCGTCTTTGTGTTCAGTCTCGGCGCGGAACTCATCGCCAACGACAAACCACTACTGGTGAGCTACCGCGGCGAGCTCATCATGCCCATGCTGCAAGACAAGCCCGAAACCTATTACGGGGGAGACTTTGCCACATCAACGGTGTATCGCGACCCAACGGTGGAAAGCCTCATTAGCCGCGATGGTTGGATGCTGTGGCCGATGATTCGATTCAATGCCGACACCATCCATTTCGAGCGTGCTGAGCCCACACCCTCGCCACCAACGTCTGACAACTGGCTAGGCACCGATGATCAAGGCCGTGATGTTATGGCACGACTGATTTATGGTGTACGCACCTCGCTTGCCTTCGCCAGCCTGCTCACTCTCGCCACCGTAGTGTTAGGTGTTGCAGCAGGTGCATTGCAAGGCTATTTCGGCGGCTGGGTAGATTTATTGGGACAGCGCTTTACCGAGATCTGGTCGGGCTTGCCGGTACTGTTCATGCTGATCATTTTATCGAGCTTAGTGACACCAAACTTCTGGTGGTTGCTGGCGCTCTTGACCCTGTTCAGCTGGACTGACTTAAGCGGCCTTGTCCGCGCTGAATTTCTTCGCACACGCCAACTCGACTATGTGCGTGCAGCTCGAGCCATGGGCGTAAGTTCGCGCGTTTTGGTTTGGCGACATGTGTTACCTAACGCTGCTGTGACCACACTCACGCTACTACCGTTTATTTTCACCGGCGCCATCGGCCTGCTGACTTCACTAGATTTCCTTGGCTTTGGCCTGCCACCAGGCTCGGCATCATTGGGCGAGATGATCGCGCAAGGCAAAAATAACTTGCAGGCACCTTGGCTCGGACTGACTGCCTTTTTTAGCCTCAGTGTACTGCTGAGCTTGCTAGTGTTTATTGGTGAGGGCTTACGTGATGCCTTCGACCCACGCCATGTCGAGGCGGGAAAATGAGCCTATTAAGCATCAATAATTTAAGCATTCGCCACGACCATCAGGTTTTGGTCGATGACTTGAGCCTCAGCATACAAGCTGGCGAATGGTTAGCCTTGGTCGGTGAGTCAGGCTCAGGCAAATCACTAACAGCGCTAGCGTGTTTAGGTTTGCTCTCACCTAGCTTAATCAGCAAAGGCGAGCTCAGCGTCACTGACATCAACCTCGCGCACGCCACAACTGATGAGTTGCGCAGCCTTCGAGGTAGCCGCGTTGGCATGGTGTATCAGGAGCCGTTAAGTGCATTGAATCCACTGCATCGCATTGGCCAGCAGCTTATTGAAGCGATTACTTTACATCAGCCCTTACCAGTCAATTTAGCGCGGCAAAAGGCGCTGAGCCTGCTTCGAGAAGTCGGCATAGGCGAGCCTGAGCGCCGCCTCAGCGCGTGGCCACATGAGCTATCGGGCGGCCAACGCCAGCGAGTTGTTATCGCCATGGCACTGGCGAACTCACCGAAACTACTTATTGCCGATGAGCCCACCACCGCACTTGATGCCTTGTTGCAAACACAGATTTTAGACCTGCTGAAGTCGCTGCAGAAAAGTCGCGGCTTAGGTATTTTATTTATCAGCCATAACTTACCGCAGGTGCGGCGCTACGCCGACCGCGTCATGGTTATGCAAGCTGGTCGTGTCGTGGAATCGGCCATTAGCGCCGAGTTATTTTCTGCACCAACACAGGCCTATACCAAAAAGCTACTGCAACCATTTACACCTGCGCCCAAGTCAGCGCTGCCTGAGATCGCGAAAACCATCTTGAGCGTGACCCAACTCTCGGTACGCTATCCACGCCAACAAGCTTGGTGGGGCGGAGTCACCGCATGGCATCAGGCCGTGGATACTATTGGCCTGTCGCTGCGACAAGGTGAGTCACTAGGCATTGTTGGTGAGTCAGGTTCGGGCAAATCCAGCCTCGCTGCCGCCCTGCTGCGCCTAACGCCTGCCCAAGGCCGTGTGGTAGTGCTTGGCCGCGATTGGTTAGCGCTGAAAGGCCGTGAACTGCGCGCAGCACGAGCGCAGTTGCAAATGGTATTCCAGGACCCTTACGGCAGCTTAAGCCCTCGGCTTACTGTGGCTGATATTGTCGCCGAAGGCCTGTTGGCGCATCAAAAGCTATCTAAGCAAGCAGTAGAAGACGAGGTCATTGCCGCCTTGCGTGAGGTGAACCTCGATCCCGACACTCGCCATCGCTACCCACATGAGTTTTCTGGCGGCCAGCGCCAACGTATTGCGTTAGCACGCGCACTCATTTTAAAGCCGGCAATATTAATTCTCGATGAGCCGACTTCTGCACTGGATCGCCATACCCAAGGCGAAGTGGTCGAGCTGCTGCGACGCATTCAGGCCGATCATGGCATCGCCATGCTATTTATTAGTCATGACTTAGCAGTCGTGCGCGCACTCTGCCATCGCTTAATTGTCCTGCGGGATGGTCGAATTATTGAGCAAGGCGATTGTGAGCGAATATTTCAAACGCCTACGCAAGCCTACACAAAGGCTTTAGTTGCTGGCTTAGCGAGCTAAATAGCTGCTCAGTCCCGTCTCAAAGGTGGCATGCACGACACGAAGTTTTAGCCCTATACTCGGGGCACATTTTTAGTCGTCACTTCAAGGAGAAACCATGGGCATGATGAGCGGTAAGCGCGTACTCATCGTTGGCCTCGCCAGCAAATTATCCATCGCCTACGGCATCGCCAGCGCAATGCATCGCGAAGGTGCCGAATTGGCGTTCACCTATCAAAATGAAAAACTGCGTGGCCGCGTGGAAGGCTTTGCTGAACAATTCGGCTCCAGCCTCACCTTCCCCTGCGATGTCGTCTCCGATGCCGAAATTCGTGCAGTCTTTACTGAACTTGGCAAAAGCTGGGATGGCCTAGATGTTCTTGTGCACTCGGTGGGCTATGCGCCTGGCCATGAGCTCGAAGGCAACTATGTCGATGTCACTACGCGCGAAGGCTTCCGCATCGCTCATGACATCAGCTCCTACAGCTTTGGCGCACTGGCTCAAGCTGCTAAACCCATGCTTTCAGGCCGTGGCGGCAGCTTACTGACCCTGACCTATCAAGGCTCTGAGCGCGTGGTGCCGAACTATAACGTCATGGGCTTAGCCAAGGCTTCACTCGAAGCCAATGTGCGCTATTTGAGCGCTAGCATGGGTCCCGAAGGCATCCGTGTTAATGGCATCTCAGCAGGCCCTATCCGCACATTAGCGGCTAGCGGAATTAAAGACTTTCGCAAAATGCTGGCCTATAACGAAGCGGCAACGCCACTGCGTCGTAACGTCACCATCGATGAGGTCGGCAATGCTGCAGCGTTCTTATGCTCCGACTTAGCCTCCGGCATTTCTGGCGAAATCCTCTATGTCGATGGCGGCTTTAATACCGTTGCCATGCCGGCAATGGACTCGCTCTAAATAGCTAAAACTAAGATCTAAAAAAGCCCGCATCAGCGGGCTTTTTTAGATCAGTACCACCTGCGCATTATTGAGCAGAAGCAATAGGCTTGATAGTCACCTTAGTTTCTTCACGTAATAACGCCAGTGTATCTTGTAGCTCTTGTTGGCCTTGGTTTTGCGCCAATAAGCCTTGTGTAACTTGACGCTCAGGGCCTGCCAATGCTGGCTTCGCAGTCACCGAAGTTACCTGCACTAGCGCAACACTATCGTTAAGCTTATAGGCCGCCCATTGCAAAGCACCTTTATTCGGTATCGGCGCACGGAAAATAACACTCAACAATTCAGGTTTCAGTTGTCGATCAATACGCGTTAAGCCACCGACAGACTGCAAGTTCACACCAGCATCCGCAAGCCATGCTGCTTCAGGCTCAGTTGCACTACGCTTAACTAGCGCTTGAGCTTGAGTCATAGCCTTCGCCAATGCTTTCTCTGTGCGAAGCTCTTCTGTGAGCACTGCTTTGACTTCACTCAAAGGCTGTTTGCGCGCCGGAACATATTGCGACACATGCAACCAGACAGTGCGACCATCATTCAGCGAGATGGCCACTGAGTTGCGACGCTCTTTGGTTTGCTCATCATTAAATGCGGCCTCAACCACTTTGCGCTCAGCCAATACGCCCTCACCGCCTTGGCGGTTAAACAACGGCGATTGCGCAATGCTTAAGCCAGCAAATTTTGCAGGCTCAGTCAAATCGGCTGCTTCGTAAACTTTAGCGTCTAGGCTTTCTACCGCTTTGATGTAGGCATCATCTGCTTCGGCTTGGCGAACTTCATCAGTTAATGCCTGCTCTAGGGAGGCAAAGCTTGGTGGCGTTTCTGCTCGTACAGCAGTGAGCTTGATGAGGTGATAGCCAAATGGCGTTTTCACCACTGGCGACACATCGCCTGTTGCCTTTAATGCAAACAAGGCCTCCTCAAACTCGGGAACAAACATGCCTTTGCCAGCAAAACCTAAATCGCCACCCTGGGTTGCAGAGCCAGGATCTTTCGATTGAGCCTTCGCAATAGTCGCGAAGTCTGCACCGGCTTTTAACTCAGCAGCAATGCTTTCAATCTGCTTCTTAGCATCAGCATCACTCATCTTGTCATCAACAGTGATGAGAATATGCGAGGCTTGACGCTGCTCAGCACCACCCATAGCCGCTACACGCTGCTCATAGCGAGCTTTAACTGCCTCTGGTGTAACTTTGGCATCAGCCAAGTACTTAGCGCGCTCTAGCGTGATGTAGTTAATAGCGACACGCTCAGGCTGCTGAAAGCGCGTCGAAGCCTTTTCATAGGCTTGGCTTATGTCGGCATCAGTAACGCTAACATCAGCGCTATAGCGGCTGGCTGGAATTTCAGCGTAACGCACATTACGTGATTGGCTGTCTAGGCGCGTCATAGCATCAAGCTCAGCGCTAGTCACGAAACTGCTCTGTAGCCACGATGAAACTTGCTGTGAAACCAAAATCTCTTGGCGTGCGCGCGCAGGGAATGTCGCTGGTGTTTCACCAATTTGCGACAACACACGAATATAGCGCTCACCCGAAAACTGGCCATTTTCCTGAAATGTTGGTGTTGCACGAATAAGCTCTTGTACAGACTCATCTGACACACGATAGCCTGCATCGGCAGCCGATTTCAGCAATAGCTCACGCTGCACCAGGCTTTCAAGAACCTTTTTACGCAGTTCAGCTTGCTGCTGTGAAGTCAGCACCGCATCAGGACCCAGACGCGACAAAAGCTGCTGACGTTGATTATCAACCGCGCGATCAAGCACACGCTGAGTGATAGGCTCGCCTGCAACTTCAGCCACACTAGGCTCAGTGCCGCCACCAAAATAGGTTTCAACACCAAAGAAAACAAAAGGAATAGACAGCAGACCTAGTAAAACTCTACCGAGCCAGCCGCGTACCATATTACGAAACGCATCCATTGAAGTGTCATGCCTCTACTACGCCACTGAGGGCTTCAAGAAAAAAGCGCGCCGACTAGGGCGCGCTTTCGGGTAACACAGTACAACTTATAAAACTCAGCTGTTCACCGCATCTTTCAAGCTTTTGCCGGCTTTGAACGATGGTGTTTTTGATGCAGCAATTTGGATTTCTTTGCCAGTTTGTGGGTTACGGCCAGTACGTGCAGCACGCTCTTTCACAGCGAAAGTACCAAAGCCAACCAAGGTCACAGCATCGCCAGATTTCAGCGCTTCAGTCACAGCACCCACGGTGGCATCAAGGGCACGGCCAGCATCTGCTTTGGTCAGGTTAGCAGCTTCGGCAATGCGGTCGATTAATTCAGACTTATTCACAGGATGTCCCCTTTAACGATAACGAAAATTCTTTGTTGTGGTTTTTAGCTTACGCGAGCAAACAATACGACTTACTCAAGTGCACCGATTTTTAAACGCCCTTGTCGGCAGGGTCAAGTGAAAGTCGCCGAAATGCCGATAAGAATCCGAAAAAAGTGCGTTTAGCGTCCATCAATGACGACTAGCCGCAGGTAATTCACGTTTTTCGATCTGAGCCAAGCCAGCAGCATAGGCTTCCTCGGTAAGAGGAATTGGCGGCTGAGTCAGCGCAATAGCCAATACTTCATCGATCCATTTTACCGTCTTAATCTCCAAAGCGGCCTTCACATTGTCGGGGATTTCTTTTAAATCACGCGCATTTTCTTCAGGAATAATGACCGTGCGTACACCACCTCGATGCGCAGCTAACAGCTTCTCTTTGAGACCGCCTATGGGCAAGACTTGTCCACGCAAGGTGATTTCTCCGGTCATTGCCACATCTGCCCGCACAGGAATTCCGGTTAGCACTGAGGCCAGTGCTGTACACATACCAATGCCAGCGCTTGGGCCATCTTTTGGCGTCGCTCCTTCAGGCATGTGGATGTGAATATCGCGCTTTTCAAACAATTCAGCGCTGATGCCAAGCACACGTGAGCGTGAGCGCACCACGGTGCTCGCAGCACGAATTGACTCCTGCATGACATCGCCTAATGACCCCGTCATCAGTTGACCACCTTTACCAGGCACAGCAATCGCCTCAATCGTTAAGAGCTCACCACCCACTTGAGTCCAAGCCAGACCAGTAACTTGACCGACCTGATTTTCAGCCTCAGCTTTACCATAGTTAAACTTATGCACGCCGAGATAGTCTTCGAGCTGCTCGGCCTCAAGCGTGAGCTTGCCACTATGGCTGCCCATGACTAGCGACTTCACTACCTTGCGGCAGAGCTTGGCTATCTCACGATCAAGCGCACGAACGCCCGCCTCACGTGTGTAGTAGCGCACGATATCGCGGCATGCTGATTCAGTGATGGCCAATTCTGTGTCTTTCAGGCCTGCAGCCGTGAGCTGTTTGGGCACTAAATATTGGCGCGCAATAGCGACCTTTTCATCTTCGGTGTAGCCCGGCAGGCGAATAATCTCCATACGATCGAGTAAAGGCGCTGGAATATCCATCGAGTTTGCCGTACACAAAAACATCACTTCCGATAAGTCATAGTCGACTTCGAGGTAATGGTCGTTAAAGGCTTTGTTTTGCTCAGGGTCTAGTACTTCTAGCAACGCCGACGAAGGATCGCCACGCATATCCGAAGCCATCTTATCAATTTCATCAAGTAAAAACAGTGGGTTACGAACACCCACTTTGGATATTTTCTGGATGAGCTTGCCCGGCATGGAGCCGATATAGGTACGGCGATGACCACGAATTTCGGCCTCATCGCGCACACCACCCAAGGCCATACGTACGAACTGACGATTCGTTGCCTTCGCAATCGATTGACCTAGCGAGGTTTTGCCAACGCCAGGCGGGCCTACCAAACACAGCACAGCGCCATTGAGCTGCTTAACGCGCGACTGCACGGCAAGATACTCAAGAATCCGATCTTTCACTTCTTCAAGGCCGAAGTGGTCGGCATCTAAAATATCGCGAGCCTCCTTGAGGTCAATGCGCACTCGGTTACGCTTCTTCCACGGCACGCCGAGCATCCAATCGATATAGCTGCGCACGACTGTGGCTTCTGCCGACATCGGCGACATCTGGCGTAATTTGCGCAGCTCGCCATCGACCTTCTTGCGAGCCTCAGCAGGTAAGCCAGCCTTTATGATGCGCTGTTCGACTTCGCTTAGCTCATCTTCGCTCTCACCTAGGTCACCGAGCTCTTTTTGAATGGCTTTAATTTGCTCGTTCAAATAGTACTCGCGCTGACTTTTCTCCATCTGCTTTTTAACGCGGCCACGAATGCGTTTCTCGACCTTGAGGATGTCGATTTCCGACTCCATCTGCGCCATCAGGTGCTCAACGCGTTGCTGCACCGGCAAGATATCTAAGATGGCCTGCTTTTCTTCTAAGCGTAGGGTCAAATGCGCCGCGATAGTGTCAGCCAAACGACTAGGGTCTTCTATGCCAGCCACTGAGGTCAGCACTTCATTGGCCACTTTTTTTGATAGCTTGACGTACTGATCAAACTGGTTGAGCAAAGTACGCACTAAAATTTCCGACTCTTGTTTCGTGAGCTCTTCTGCCGGCACTTCAGCAACCTGCGCGATATAGGCTTCATCACTTTCAGACAATGACAGCAGCTGACCGCGGCGTTGGCCTTCAACAAGAACCTTGATCGTGCCATCAGGCAGCTTCAGCAGCTGTAAAATATTCGCTACTGTGCCAATCGAATACAGACCATCCTGATCAGGATCATCTTCACCAGCATCACGCTGAGACACCAAGAATATATGTTTGTCTGTGGCCATCGCCTGATCAAGCGCGGCGATCGAGCGCTCACGACCTACAAACAAAGGAATTACCATATGCGGATAAATCACCACGTCGCGCAGCGGCAACAACGGTAAATTCAGTTTTTTTGCGGCCATGAAATGCTCCCAATGAAGTCAAGCAGACACCAATCTAATGCTTACTTTATGGGGGTGTAGTGATGTGAATTACAAGGTGGACATTGCAGAATTACGAAAAAATGGCAAAAAAAAGGGGCGAATGCCCCTTTTTTAACCATATTTGCTCAGAATTACTCCGGCATCACACGGGCAGTCTCGACATTGTCATAGACCAATAGTGGTTCCGTTTCACCCTGCACTACTTTTTCATCGATAAGCACTTTGCTCACGCCTTCCAATGAAGGTAGCTCATACATGGTATCGAGCAAAATGCCTTCAAGAATCGAGCGCAAGCCACGAGCACCCGTTTTACGTGCCAATGCTTTAGCGGCAATGGCCTGTAATGCTTCTGGGCGGAACTCTAATTGCACGCCCTCCATCTCTAGTAATTTGGCATATTGCTTGGTGAGCGCATTTTTCGGCTCAGTCAAAATTTGCACCAGCGCTGACTCATCAAGCTCACCTAAAGTGGCAATGACAGGTAGGCGACCAACAAACTCAGGGATTAAGCCAAATTTCACCAAATCCTCTGGCGATACCGACTTAAATAGCTCGCCCGTGCTTGGGGTTTTCGATTGGCCCTTCACTAGCGCATTGAAACCAATGCCACCCGGCTCTGAGCGCTGTTGAATAACTTTATCAAGGCCAGCGAATGCGCCACCAACAATGAATAGGATGTTGGATGTATCAACTTGCAAAAACTCTTGCTGTGGATGCTTACGACCACCCTGCGGCGGCACGCTAGCGACTGTGCCTTCGATTAGCTTCAGCAAGGCTTGTTGCACACCCTCACCACTGACATCGCGAGTAATCGATGGGTTATCGCTTTTACGCGAAATCTTGTCGATCTCATCGATATAAACGATACCGGTCTGCGCCTTTTCTACATCGTAGTCGCAGCTTTGCAGTAGCTTTTGAATGATGTTTTCGACGTCCTCACCAACATAACCAGCCTCGGTCAACGTCGTAGCATCGGCCATAGTAAAGGGCACGTTGAGCACACGCGCCAAGGTTTGCGCGAGCAACGTTTTACCTGAACCAGTGGGGCCAATTAGCAAAATATTGCTTTTAGTCAGTTCAACTTCCGTGCTTTGGCGGCCTTTTTGCACTTTTTTCATGCCAGCCCGCAGACGCTTATAGTGGTTATAAACCGCTACTGCCAAAACACGCTTGGCTTGATCTTGGCCAATCACGTAGTCATCAAGCGTGGTTTTTAACTCGCGCGGAGTCGGCAGACTATCACTAACCTGCTCATCTTTTTTATCTTGGACTTCTTCGCGAATAATGTCATTGCACAGGTCTACGCATTCATCGCAGACATATACCGACGGCCCAGCGATGAGTTTGCGCACTTCGTGCTGGCTCTTCCCGCAGAAAGAGCAAAATAGCAACTTGCTGTCACCGCCGCGTTTTTCTTCGGTCATGCTACTTCTCTCAGTTGCTGCAAATTAAGG
>JBFJJU010000015.1:0-33938 GCA_041612115.1 Perlucidibaca sp. | reverse complement strand
TGCAAAGCCAAAAGCAGCGCTTTGGTCGAGTCAGCAAGTATGTCTTCTGCAATAGCACTGGCGGCCCCATCGACACCAAGAACTTTCAGTGTCGTATTTGGAATCCGATGCTTGAGAGCCTAGGCCTAACGATTAGGCGGCCCTACCAGACCCGTCATACGGCAGCCACGCTGTGGCTGTCTTCTGGTGAGAACCCTGAGTGGATTGCTCGTCAGATGGGCCACAGCTCGACACAGATGCTGTTCACCACATATTCGAGATGGGTGCCAAACCTCACTCGCAGAGATGGCAGCGCATTCGAAGCCATGCTCGAGACAAACGGCTACTTGGAAGAAAACAGCGAGGCCACGGTATGAGCCTGACTCCGATCAACACAACTTCAATTTCTGTCCTTTAAGGAGCACATCATGAATGTGATCTATTTGCACAATGTAGTGAACCTCGATGCTGCCCGTCATCAGCATCAACTCGAGCTGAGTCAACGTGAAATTCGGCGCATCGCCAATGCCTTGCTAGGCAATCATGTGGTGAGTCCGCTTTGCAATCTAGCATTGCACCTAGGCTACAAGCCCACCATGACGAACGAGGAGTCTGCCGTGCGCTTTGTGGAGGAGCAGCTACAGCTTATCGACGAGCCTTTGGCTGCCGCCATGCTCAATGTCATGTTTGATCGCTTTCAGCTCCGGCTGTCGCGCATCCCTTCGCATCTGCAAGGAGGGTTTTGATCATGATGATTAATACTTCGATGCTGAAGCAGCACACGAATCAGCACATCTCAATTCAGGGCCGCTTGGTAGGCCTTGAGTCACGGGTTGGCAGCAATGGCCATCCATTCTTTCGACTGAAGCTAGTTGATGGATTTGGTGATGCTTGGGCTTATGTCTGGCAAGACTCAGCTTTATATAGTCATGTTGAGACTATTGATGTCGGCGAACAGCATCTAGTTGAGCTTCATGGCAAAATTCAGCTGCTCAACTCGCGCTACTTTATGAGGCTCAACGACGTGTATGTCGTGTCGCCAAGTCACATTTACAATGGCGCTGCCATGTTGCCACTGCCATTGGTTCCGGTCAGAGCTAGAGCGGCGATGGGCTGGCTGATGGATTTCATCGACACGCTGAGCAATGAGCCACTGCGTATGTTTCTGACAGGTATTTTGCTTGATCCAGAACTTGGCGCTAGATTCATTCGCTCCCGCGCCAGTGGCAATTATCACAGCGCCTATCCGGGCGGCCTCTTAGTTCACTCAGTTGAAGTGGCAAAGCTCGCAGGTCAATGGGCGCGAATGTCTGGCCACTCTGAACTATCGATTGCTGTCACTCAGGTCGGCGCCCTACTCCATGATTTAGGCAAGATCGATACCGTGGGCGAGGCAAATCCGCGACCGATGAATCCAGGGCTGTTTAAGCACGAGCATCAGACTATTCATCTGTTGGCACCGCATATCAATTCATTGAATGCTGTCGCCAAAATTGAGGGTTTGGTCATGACTCATTTGATGAGCCGCCTTGCTTTGCCGGCCAACATTCGTTGTCCACTGCAAGAGGAAGAGCTAATTCGTTTCGCTGATCAAGCTTCAGCTGGGCGTGCTCAAAAGCAGAAGCTGGAGCAGTTTATTCGGCGACTGCCTGAGCGATTACCAAGCAATGATGAGGCATTTGATGATGCAGTAAAGGCCACCTCCCCCTAACCAAGCTATAAATCAGCGCTCATAAAAAAAGCCGGTGCAAGTTACCGGCTCATTTTTATATAAAACTGATCACTAGTTATGCAAAGGTGTCCTTCGGATTTAGCCCATACTGATTTGACTCATACTTGCCGTCTAGCAGCACGATCGCTCCGATCAATGGAATCAGCGCAATCAAAAGCCACTAAGCTCCAACACTCAAAAGTATCACTTTTGAGATACTGGAGTGGCCACGATCCCTATGGCCATTCTCTACTCTGATAAAGCGCAATACCAAGCATTAAATCTGCTTGGGCCTTAAAACTACTCTCGCTTCCACCGCCTTAGCCAAAGCATTGGCAGCCAATGTTAACTGAGTACACAGCGCATCAAAATCCTCACCATAATTTGTCTTGTCAGAGTTGGTTATAAGCACTTTATGGTCGGCATCGACACGATGCTTCGCAATGTCCCTTATCGCATCAGACAGACGAGTAGTAAGTCCTAGTTCGGATTCGACGCACTCGAGCAACTGCAATGCACTGAACGGCCTTCCACTGGCGTGGGTGAAATCAGCATCAATTTTACCGAACTTACTTTTTAGCAAATCCTTCAAAGGCTTCGCCTTCAGTGAGTCAGTTCCAACCACCTTATAGAGCTCGCTGCAACTATCAGCAAACGCCTTATTGGACTTCATCCGATTCACTAGACATTTACACATTTACATTTTGAAGTGTTTCAAAGGCTATCGGGCTCAACTGGTTTAAGTGGCTGTGCCGACGTTTGCGATTGTAAAACACCTCTATGTATTCAAACACATCTGCTTTTGCTTCTTCTCGTGTGGCATAAATTCGACGCTTTACCTGCTCTTTCTTCAGGCTACTAAAGAATGACTCAGCCACGGCGTTGTCATAGCAATTTCCTCGCCGACTCATGCTGGTGATAAAGCCATTTTCTTTGCACCAACGACTAAACTCATCGCTACCAAATTGGCTACCTTGATCCGAGTGAATGAGTACCGCTGACGCAGGTTGCCGGCGCCACTTGGCCATTAGCATTGCGTCTAGTACTAACTCGGTGCGCATATTCGCTCGCATCGACCAGCCCACAACAGCACGCGAGTAAAGATCGATGACAACAGCTACATAGAGCCAGCCTTCATAGGTTCGGATTTGTGTGATATCCGTTACCCATGCTGTGTCTGGACTCACAACCGTAAACACCTGCTCGAGTCGATTTGGGCTCGCCAATGTTGGCTTGCCAGCCTTGAAGCGCGGCCGCTTATATCCACGCACAGAGGCTAGTTTGGCCTCTCGCATCAGTCGTGCCACACGTTTAGTGCTGCACGCCAAGCCGAGCTCTCTCAAATCGCTATGGATGCGTGGACTGCCATAAATGCCCATGCTGTCCTCATAGGACTGTTTAATCTCCACCAACAAGGCTTGATCTTCTTGGTGTCGCAACGAGTGCGGCTTCGCCTTCCAGGCGTAGTAACCACTACGATGGACTTTAAGCGCTCGGCACATACTAGATAGCCGATACTCATCACGATGCTGGTCAATAAACGCGTACTTCACCCGGGCTGGCTTGCAAAGTACACGGCGGCCTTTTTTAGTATGTCGCGCTCCTCTGCAGTGCGCTTTAGATCTACTTTTAGCCGTGCAATCTCCAGCTTTAACGCAGAGATATCAGCAGTGACTTCGGGTGGATTGCTTTTTTTGCTGGCACTGAGCCAGTTGTAAAGGCTCTTATCGGATACGCCTAATCGGCGTGATACTTCGGCAACACTGTAGCCACGCTCGGTGACCTGTTTGATGGCCTCGGCCTTGAACTCAGCAGTAAATTGAACACGCTTAATTTTCTTTCTCCATTTCAGTTTAGACATCATGACTTGTCTACTAGAACGGATGAAGTCCAATTGCTTCAGCTTCAAGTAAGTCGGCATATAGCGACGCTTTTTCAGTTTGAACCTTGTCCCATCTCGCTTGGTACGCTTTCGAAGTGCCGTAGAAACGTATTTGTTCGCGTGACATTTTTACTGCTTCCTCCTCTGGAGGAGAAGGCATTTCATAGGCCCACATAACCGGATTCCGGACACCGTTAATTGCATCTCTGTATTTGAATACTGACACCAATATTCGCCGTGAAAGCTCGTATTCAGACTGCCCCTTCAATTGGCGTTGCCATGTACCTAAGCCCTTAACAGCCACAACCGCACCAGTAATTGCTGCACTAGAAAGTACTAGATCCATCAGTAATGTCACAATTTCAGTGCAGGTCAATTGATACTCCTTTTAGGTATAACGCTGGAATTAAGCCACGCCGCGAAGCGGCGTCGGCTTGAATGAATTGTTAGGCTGTGGCCGCTACAGCCCAAAGATTTAAATATACGCTCAGACAAACAAGGACTGTTCACGAGCTTATTGGCCGGAGCCGAAGGCTGAGGGAACCTCAAGCGGAGCTTTTACTTTACGGCTGTATAAATTGACAACACGATAGACAGAATGCCAAAGAAAATGGTGCCATATGTACCCCATCGCGTCCATGCAGCGGACTTTGCGTTTTCAGCCTGCAGTGTCAACATGTCTTGGTGTTTCAACTTAATGATATCAGCGAGTTGAAGAGCTTTTTGTCTAGGAGTCGCTTTATCGTGCGGGATCTCACCTAACAAATCGACCAAAAGTGATTTTTCGGGCTCTTGCAAACCGTCGAATGGTTTTCGCTGCTGAAGTGAATGTATTTCGGCTTGTGCTTCATCTATAAGACAAAGAATACGATCTCGCAACGCTGCGAAGTCCTCAGATTTTATTGCGTCACGCAGGGCTAGCCGTAAGGACGATTGAATTTGGCGTAATGCACCAGCTCGCCGTGAATCAGTATTTTCAGATAGAAAATAAATGCGATACCGGTCGGTTGAGAGCACTTCCTCAAGAACCCGTAAAGTGATGTCTTCTCGTGCAATTAATTGCCTCAAATTTTCATCAAAGCTGGGGGGTATTACCCCTTCAGAACGCAATTCTAAGGATTTTAGCCTATATATTCGCTCGACTGCGCGCTTACCGAATGTAACGAACGCGGCAACCACTATCGTAACTATTGCTGGTAGCAGCACCAAAGAGTCATTTTCAAAAAAATCAAGAATTTGTGACATATATTGTCCGTCGAGTTTCGAAAATGCCTAACGCCGCCAACACGCGCGGCTTTGTAGTGAGGCCACAGGCGGAACGAAAAAACCGTCGCGGTGCTTGGCCTTGTTAGGCATTGAATACACATAGACCAAGAACATCCGGGCTTTCATAGCCTACCGTTAGCACTGCAGAGTACCCCGTGTCTTTGAAGAACTTAGTTAGCCTAAGCGAACCCTCTAACCGAATTTCTCGACCTAAGTGCATTTTGCACGTTTTATATTCTTCTATTAGCGGCAACACTTGATCTCTAGGAATTCGATATACGTTGTCTAGCTCGATGACTTTTGAGATGACCTCACCGTAGTTCGCAGCGAAATCTTTATTGTCAGTCCAATACTCCCCGCACCCGTAGTCGCCAGGGTCGCTAGCAAAGTTCTCGTGAAGATGCTCCGATTTATCTTTGACGCCTCGATACATCAAAAGCTTAAGTTTTCCTACCTCACCTTCTTTTGGGTACATGCTTTCCTCTTGATGCCTAACGCCTGAGCTCAGGTGCGTTTGCGGCGACATGTGCTTTTGCGGCAGCAAAAGTGCGTGGCGGGGCAAACGTCACCTGCAGCGACTTGTTAGGCGCGCCCTTCAATTTAGCGGCTCTTAAAGTAGCCCTGAATCTTCCCAGTGCTCTTGCCATTTGCTTTTATACCTACGAAATCTCCACGCTCAACTTGATGACGAAACCGCTTCTCAAGTGCCTGCCTCATCTCCACAGTAATTTCCGACCACTTGTCTTGACCAAAAAGCTCATTCAGAAAGAAAGAACTCGGGCTCGACAGACGAACTATGCCTTCTCGGATGAATTGATCGTATTGCGATATTTCATCTTCACTCAAAGCTCCACGTTCAACTGTAGATTTATTCGAATTCGTTGCCTGGTTCTCCGGTGAGTCTTCTCCAATCCCGTCGGCGTGTTCGTTTAGAGCCGAGATTTGCTTATTAAGAATGTCAACTTCGTCTTGGTGCTTTGATTGAAGCTGCGCAAGGCGCCTGAAAAGTTCTCTAGATTCCTCAACACTCAGAAGTCGCTGATCTTCTTGCTCCTGCCTTATAGCTTGGAGTTCTTGTTGTTTTTTAAGGCTGTGCTGGTATACCGGTTTAGCTAGAAACGGATATACGTATAGGTATAGCAACCCAATTACGGCAGGAATAACTAGACCGTCTACAACCCTGCCGCTAACGACAACGCTCATATCTCCTATCGCTAACGTGTGTGAGCCGAATAGCAGATCGATCGATTTGAACTTATCTGCGGGTGTAGGAAACCCACCGGCGAAAAGTACAACAAAAAAGCGGTAGTTCCAGACTGACCATGCAAGAACAAATGCCCCAATCAACGGACTCGCAGCCCGGTCGTATAGGTATGCCTTGATTGAGGTAAGTATGTCTTGCATCAGGATATCCTAGCTTATTGGCACATAGCGCCTAACGCCCGCAGCACGCGCGGCTTTATAGTGAAGGCGGAGCCGCAACGAAAAAGACCTCGCTGTGCCTGCGATTGTTAGGGCCTATCACTCATTATCCTTTGAATGCAGAGTTACCGGAACACAGTCCTTTCTAACACCAAACTTTAGTTCGAGACTACCGTCCTTGTACTCAAAGGTAAGCTTGCTAAGTTGCGTACTCATGCTTATCAATCGTGACACCTGCTGGTCTATTTGTAGTGGCAAACTAATTTTGGCCACCTAATTAGAGGTGCTATCTTGCACCAAGACAATTAGGTGACAGTATGAACATGAGAGTAAAGCGTAATTTCAGTCCTGAATTTAGGCATGATGCAGCGCAGTTAGTTGTTGATCAAAATTACACCGTTCGTGAAGCTGCGGAAGCGATGAACGTGGGTTATTCAACAATGGATAAATGGGCTCGTCAGCTACGGCAAGAACGCAACGGCATTACGTCAAAGGCAACGCCAATGACACCCGACCAACTCAAAATTCGTGAGCTTGAAAAGCGTATTCGCGACATTGAAATGGAAAAGGAGATATTAAAAAAGGCTACCGCTCTCTTGATGTCGGACTCCCTGAACACTTCTCGATAATCGAGAAACTCAAGACGAGCTATTCAGTCAAAAAGCTATGCCAAGTCTTTAAAGTACACCGCAGTAGTTATAAGTACTGGAAACACCGTTCAGTAGCACCTGTACCTGAAAAAAAGGCTGTTGAGATTGCCAAAGTTAACGATCTGTTTAGTGAAAGTGAAGGCTCCGCGGGTGCGCGTAGCATTGCCCAAATGGCAACAGATCAAGGCGTTCCATTAAGCCGATACCGCGCAGGGCGACTGATGGAGAAGCTTGGCCTTGTGAGTTGCCAGGTGCCTGGGCATAGCTATAAGAAAACGGGAGATGAACATGTTGAGATACAAAACTATTTAGATCGTGAGTTTGATGTTGTTGCGCCAAATCGCGTTTGGTGTGGTGATGTGACTTATATTTGGACTGGTGCGCGTTGGGCTTACTTAGCGGTTGTGGTTGATTTATATGCGCGTAAGCCAATTGGCTGGGCGATGTCTTTATCACCGGATAGTGAGCTGACAGTGAATGCACTGAGGATGGCTTATGAGAGTCGTGGCCGTCCCCAAAACGTGATGTTCCATAGTGATCAAGGTAGTCATTATACGAGTCGTAAATATCGCCATATGCTGTGGAAATGCCAAATAAAACAAAGCATGAGCCGTCGTGGCAACTGTTGGGACAACTCACCGATGGAGCGCTTTTTTAGAAGTTTGAAGACAGAGTGGGTGCCAACATATGGCTATGGATCATTTGCACAGGCGCAGCAACACATAGTGAAGTATTTAATCGGGTATTACAGTCAGCTAAGGCCTCACCAACATAACGATGGAATGAGTCCAAATCGAGCAGAGGAAAACTACTGGATTAACTACAAACCGGTGGCCAGTATTACTTGACCACTACAATTTCTGACAATCCATGGTCAAATAAACTGTCGATATCGTTATCTGTAGGATTGGTTATAAAGACATCAGCCTCTAAACACTCCCCATCTTTTTGCACTTGTATCACAAGTCGGAAAACTCGATCAGAATATCGGTTATTCTTGCGCCTCATCAATCCCTTAACCTTGTCTTTAACAAGGTCTGCCGCATCTGAACCCAGCTTCCCCAAGAATCCAGAGGCAATTCCCCCAGCCATAAATGCGGCTGTAAGTTGCAATATTGAAATAGGGTCAATTGCTTTTTTAACTGCTTCTGTTGATCGTGTACCTAAAAGCTTGGCAATTTCTTCGATGTCTTCTAAGTCTTCAGGGGTTCTGAAAGATCGGTCTGGAACTATTTTAACCTGACCATTCTCAAGCCGCATTTCCCGCACCAACTCTCGACACCCAGAATATTGTTCAGCCTCAGAACCATCAAAGAATTCGAGAGAGGCAACGACTTCATGTTCCCCATCATCTCTTTCACGAACTTTTGCAGAAGCGATTCGGCCTATTGGTGGATTCCGTGGATCGTGTTCATCCCAAATAGGAATGTAGGTGGCGTTAATGCTATCAACAAGGCCATGCAACGCGCCCATAGTGAGTTTGTCTCCCTCACTATCCAGATGAGTAGTAGCAATTATCGCTTCTCGGTCAAACATGAGCCTCCCTCTGCCCTAACGCTGGAATTAAGCCGCGCTGCGAAGCAGCGTCGGCTTGAATGAATTGTTTGCAGTCACGTCCGTGGCTTGTTCGTGATACCGAAAGGAATATGTACAGATGGAGCAACTTCACTGGCGGTGACCAAATGACCTGACTGGTCATCAAAGAATATGTGTGGCTGCAAAACGTCCAAGACTAGCTTTTTCTCTACTCCGCCGAGAAAGAATGCATCATTAGCCATAACGCCCCAGCTTTTTAGCGTGTTGATCGCGCGCTCATGGGAAGGCGCGTTGCGCGCAGTTACAATGGAGACTCGCAGCCTGTTCTTGTAGCTTGGATCTATTTTTCTACGCTCTTCCTCAGCACGCTGAATCTTTGAGATTCGCACTAAAAAATTCTTAAGTGGGCCGCCGCCATGTGGCTCCACTGAGTTGGCTGTTTCATGGGCGTGAAACTGACTGAGATTTCCTTTCTGCATCACAGTTTCTGACGCGTCGTCAGCTATAACACCATCAAAGTCAAAAGCAATTCTTAGCGTATTGTCATTTGGATCGTCAATTTTTTTAGAATCCATTACATAACCTGCAGGCAAGCCTTTTGCAATTGCCTCTAGAACATCGCTTTTATTTCCGGAAAGAAACAAAGAAATACTAAGTGCATTTATATATGCATAGGGAGAAAGACCTTGCTGGAATATTGCACGCGTAATACTAAGTCCATGATGTTGAATTGAGCTCATCACCCTAAGTCCAGTGTCCGGGTCGTTGCGTGATAATAAAACCACCTCAACTAACGGACCTTCCTTATCAGTGCTAAGGTCGTTCAAAGATAAAAGCCGCTTTATGAAAGAAAAGGCTATGCCGGGATCCAGTGGTACTGATTTATTATCTTCTTGATATTTTCGATAGTTGTCCTCTCCCTCTGTTCTAAATATCTTGTCAGACTCTGTTAAATCAAACATCGCACTAGATGCAACGCCCACTACAAGTCTATCCTTAAGTTCGTACGGCATGACACTCTCCTGTGACTGCTAACGTTTGAGCTCAGGCGTAGCCTGAGTGGGCGTCCCACTTGAGCGGCTTGTTAGGCCGCTGAATTAGGTGACGCTTCTGCTACCCAATTGCGGCCTTTAGAACAAATGCTCCCAGGGCCTTAATTGCATCAAAGGTAAGTTCGATGCCTTTTGACTTAGCCGTTTCTTTAATATTTTCCCAGATGACTGATGACCTCATCGTGTCGAGAAGGTCGTGGCCTTCCATCGTTAGCCGAGGATTGATATTGACATAGTGAAATCCACCATCCAGTAACCTACTAAGCTTCAAACCGTCGATGTACCCAGAGTTAACAAGAAGTTCTAGATGCCCGAAGAGCTTTTTTTCAATGGTCCAGTACTCATCTAGCTGGTTGTTATATGTATCTTCGTCTTGTTCTTTCCAAGATGGCTCATCTGGCAGATCAGCGAATGGATTTCTTTCTTCTTCGATATCGGTGAGCAGCTTCCGAAGCAAATCCCAGTCTCGTTTCATGGCTATTCTCAAAGGATTCAACGATTTTATTGAGCCCTAACAGTTTATTAGTGCGCATGCGTATATTTCTAGGCAAGTAATACTTTGTCGTATTAGCCAAGCACCTGAATTATTTGACATATTACCTTGCTCACTCGCTTGTCTATCTCCATAGAAGCGCGCATGCACACTTTTGTAGAGTGCCCACTAACCTCTAAGCTCATCCCCCACCCCAATCTTCAGCATCTTCAAAATAGCCAAAGCAAAAGCCCGGCTCTTCATCTCGTTATCCAGCACTTCCAACGACAACTTCTCATGGTCAGTCATAGCATCCAGCACGGTATCCAGCACGCGCTTCGGAAACAGCCCGTGCATCACCTGCTCTACCGAGTGGTTGTTCACCTGGGCCATCACATCGTCTTGGCGGCTGATGCGCTGTGCGATGCCGGTGAGGAACTGCAATTGATCCTCATCACTCACCTCAGCACCAAAGATGTCGTTTAGCGCCTCAATGATTTCTGACAAGCGCTTCTTTTCGGCATCGTGCGGCTTACCACTGCCCACATCGCTACCAGGCTTCAGACCATACTCACCCTCGCCGTCATTCAGACGCAGCTGATGCTCAGCGCGTTTGCTTAGGCGGTAATGGGTCAGCTGTAGCTCGCCCACATCCACATCAGGGTCGATGATTCGATCGGCACGAAGCAGCGGATGCAAATGCTTAGCAAACACGCAGAGCTGCTCTAGCTCGCGATCTTCATAGGGCACGATCTGCGATAGAAACTCATACAACCGGACAAAGCTTTGTAAGTTTTTGCGGAATAGGTCGAGCTGGTCGATTTGCTCACCAGCCTCTTTCAACGAGTGCTCAGCTTTTTTAAGGCCAGCAATGTCGCCATTAGCCTCCGCTGTGCGCTTGAAATCCAATGCATGCAGTCGTGACTCAACACCAAATGTATAACGCTTTGCGAAGCGCTCACGCGCTGGTGTGCAGTAGTAGCTCAGCTTGCTGGCAGTGGCTTTCGGGTCGAAGAAAGCTAAGGAAAATGCTTCAACTTCCTGCCAGTGGTAAATGCCCTCAGCATCAAGCTTCTTCTGCAGGTCATAGATGATCTGCGGATCAGTAACATCGCTGAGCTCGGCCTTGGTGTAGTACGGCAGAAACGCTTCAAGGATTTCTTCAGCATCATTGAAGAAATCGAGAATGAACGTCTCTTTTGCCGGAAAGGTGCGGTTTAAGCGTGACAGTGTTTGCACGCAATCCACACCGTGTAGCTTCTTATCAACATACATGGCGCAGAGCTTGGGCTGATCAAAGCCGGTCTGGTACTTGTTAGCGGCAATCATCACGTTGAAGTCTTGCGTATCAAACGCTTCAGCTAAGTCACGGCCATTTACGCCAGCGTTTAGCAAACTGCTGGATTCAGTCACTTCTTCTGGGATCACGTCATCGGGCATGACACTGCCTGAGAATGCCACCAAGGGATGCACATCGGTGTAGCCCATATTGGTAACGTAGTCTTTCATTGCGAGCTGGTAACGCACGGCTTCCTGACGGCTGCTGGTGACAACCATGGCCTTGGCTTGGCCATTGAGCAGATGGCGAATATTGGCGCGGAAGTGTTCAACGATCACTTCGACTTTCTGATTTATGTTGTACGGGTGCAGGCGTACCCAGCGCGCCAATTTCACGCGAGCCTTTTTGGTGTCTACCTCATCATCTTCACCGTTCGGGTGAGCAATCTTCCACGCCGTGCTGTAGGTCGTGTAGTTACGCAGCACATCCAGAATAAAGCCCTCTTCTATGGCTTGGCGCATGGAGTAGAGGTGAAAGGCTTCGGGCAAGTTGGTGGCACTGGGCGGCATGGATGGATCTGCCGGGCGGCCAAACAACTCCAAGGTTTTCGCTTTTGGGGTCGCCGTAAATGCGTAGTAACTAATGCGCTCATTGGGTTGGCGTGACATCACGGCGGCATCTAACAGCTCCTCTGCACTGAGCTCGACGGGCTCATCAGAATCGGCCTGCTCAGCCGTCGTGTCGGCACCCAAAATTGCTTTCAACTTGCTGGCTGAAGAGCCGGTTTGCGACGAGTGCGCCTCATCAGCAATCACGGCATATCGACCACTGGCCAGCTTGGGGTATTTATCTAGCGCATCGAACAAGGCCGGAAAGGTTTGGATGGTGACGATGATGATGCGTGTTTGCTCAGCCAGTGCTTCGGCTAGCTGTTCAGATTTACTTTGGTTGCCAACATCACGGCTTATGGGTCGCACCACGCCTTGGGCATGTTCAAACTGATAAATAGTGTTTTGCAGCTGGCTATCGAGCGCCGTGCGATCGGTGACAACGATCACTGAGTTAAACAGGCGCTGACCTGCCTCGTCATAGAGCGAGGCGAGCTGATGCGCTACCCAAGCAATCGAGTTGGACTTGCCCGAGCCAGCACTGTGTTGAATCAAGTAGCGCTTACCTGGCCCTTCAACACGTGTGGTATTCACCAGCGTATTCACCACTTCCCACTGGTGATAGCGCGGAAAGATCATGGTCTCTTTGGTGGTCATCTGACCGTTAAAATCTTCCGAGGTCTTTTTGTCTAAATGCAGAAAGCGGCCTAATACTTTCAGCCAAGCATCCGGCTGAAATAGACGCTGCCACAAATAGCTGGTGGCATATTGGCTGTCATCAGCAGGCATAGGATTGCCGGCACCACCCTCTTCACTGCCCAAGTTGAAGGGCAAGAAGAACGTGTCTTTGCCAGCCAGCTTGGTGGTCATCGCGACTTCATGCTGGCTCACAGCGAAGTGCACCAGCGCACCGCGCTTAAATGTCAGTAGCGGCTCAGGCTTGCGAGTCAGCGGATCTTTTACAGGGCGGTCTTGGCGATACTGGCGCTTGGCGTTTTCTATTGACTGTTTGAACTCGCTTTTTAGCTCCAGTGTCGCGGTCGGAATGCCGTTAACGAAGAGCACTAAGTCCAATCGTGGGTTGTAGCTATTCGCACCATCTGCACTACCTTTGCCTTCGCGGAAGTGCGGCGAGTAAGACACTTCTGGTACCACGCGTAGACGATTGCAGTGATAGCGCTTCAGCGTGTCGGGGTTCATGCCGTGATCGGGCTTAAAGCTGCACAGCTCTATTTTCACGGCGGGCAGTTTGAAACCATGACGCAACACATCCAAGGTACTGCTTTGATCGAGTTCGCGTACTAGCTTCTGCACCAACACATCTTCAGGCGCATTGGGGTTGGCTTTGGCGAACTTATCCCAACGCTCAGGCCAGGCGTCTTTGAAATAGCCCAGCACATCTTCGGTATACAGCGCACTGCGGCGGTCGTAGCCGCTAGCCGTGCCGACTAGCCAGCCTTGAGTGGCTAGCGCTTCGATGATGTCTTGTTGGAATTGCGCTTCCTTGCTATCTGCCATTACATGGCCTCTTTTTCTAATTTTTGTGGTGTAGCTTTGGTTGGTGGCTGCCAGCTTCGTACGTCTATTTTCCCTGTTACGGCGGCGGAAATTAGTGCAGAGCGACGCTCAGTTATCAAACTGATACCTGACTCTGCTGTCTTCACCAAGGCTCTAAACTGGCCAGATATTTGATGAACATATTCCAAAATGGCTTTTTGCTCACTAACAGGAGGTAACGGCAGCTTAATCCGCCCAAGTGTCTCTGTATTGAGATTCTCCATTGTCGAGCCTTTTGACTCTAGAGATAACTCTGCAACTACAGCCTTGGATGTGATCAGCAAGTACGCGTACTCTGAATTTAACTTAGCATTCAGCTGCGCCCTCAAGCTACCTGTGCCACAAAGCCAACCTTCTTGCTCTTTAGTAACAATGGCACAACGCCCTAGCTCTCCTCTTCGAGCAAAGATAATGTCGCCAGCAACTAGTGCGTGCCGCTTCAATCTCTGCCAAGTCTCTTCATCAACAGAAACCTGAGAGTCAGGGCTTATAACTCCATCAATCATATGGGCAGGATTAATCAAAGGGACTCCCCCATCCACATAGTCCTCTGCATGAAGTTGGCTACCAAAAGGGCCTGTCTGCATTTCAGAAGTGTTGAATTTGAGCTGAGATATAGCCCAATGCGCTGGCACTTCGCCTAGCCATTCTACGCGGGAGTCTTTCATGGGAACGGTGGGGTCGAGGCCTTTGGTGACTGCGTGGGAAATGACAGCCTGGCGCTTTTCCTTGAGCAGTTCGATCAGGCGCTGCTGCTCTTCGATAAGCGCGTCAATGCGGGTGGTTTCGTGATCTAGGAAGCACGTGATTTGGACTTGTTCTGAATAGCTTGGCCAGCACACTGGCATACCCATCAATCGAGACTGATTAAGCTTTTGTCTGGTCGAGCCTTCAATAAAATTCGCATAGTCCGCTGCGTTCATTGAGTAGACCAAAAAACCAACCCATTCCGGCCTATTTGGGCGCAGCACATGTATATGATTATTTGGCCACACTGGGCCCGATGAGCGAAATGCAACAGGTTTCAGCGGGTCTAAGAATGGCGCACCATCCTCCCCAACTAAAAGCAGCTCTTCATCGAATATCGCCTCATCAACATAGTCCATAATTGCATTTGCTCCCCAATAGGGAACATCACCTTGCTTATCAGCTCTCTGCTCTCCGTTTAAGGGGATTCGCTTGCCATCCAAGCATGTCGTTATATATCGCAACGCTTTAACTTCCCAATGCTCAGGCACCTTGCCTATCCACTCTATTCCGGAGTCCTCGCACTCCGGGTATGCCGAAAAACTCATGCCGACAGCCCTTCGATCATCTGCTTGATGCGATCAGTGCAAGCCTTCAAATCACGGTCAATCTCATCTAGCGGACGTGGTGGCTGGAACACATAAAAATGACGGTTAAACGGAATCTCAAAACCAACAATGCCGATCTCGTTATCCTGCGCATCGCGCTTGCTTTCATCGATCCAAGCATCTGGCACATGCGGAATAACTTCGCGCTTAAAATACTCATACACAGACTCACCTAGCGGCACATTCTCGTTATCACGCAGGCCTGTATCGGCTTCTGGCACGCCTTTGGTGGTGCAAATATCAGCCTCAGGGTCACGCTCACTCAAGGCGTTAAGCACCGCTTTCTGCTCAGCTGCGCTCAGGCTGATGTCATGCGCCACTAAGGTCTTTTTCAGCTGCTTACTGAACTGCTCGCGATTGCGATACAGCGTTGTTGCATCCATAGACTGCAAGACAGTCGCCAATAACTTCTGAACACTAGCGCCCAGCTTTTCAATGGCCTTTTCAGCTAGTACGCGCTCGATACGCTCAGCACTAACTTGGAAGTTAAGGCGCAGTGGCCGCTCGACGGTGATGCGGCGATAGCCAAAGGCATCAATCGGGAAAATCTTGCACTGCGGCGTCTCTTCAAACGCACCATACAAGCGCACAAGTTCGTTGATTTGACCTTCAGTGATGTACTGGCGTTTGCTGCCTAAGGATTTACGCATTTTGGCAAAGTGCTGGCTACCATCAATCAGCTGCACCTTACCTTTCCGCGCAGCCTCCTTAAGGTTACTGAGCACCCACACATAGGTGGCAATGCCGGTGTTGTAGAACATGTCAGTTGGCAAGGCGACGATGGCTTCAACCAGATCATTTTGCAGCAGGTAGCGGCGAATCTCAGACTCTCCAGAACCTGCGCCACCAGTGAACAACGGCGAGCCATTCAAAATAATGCCAATACGCGAACCGCCTTCGCGGGAGTCACGCATCTTGCTAACCAAATGCATCAGGAACAGCAAGGAGCCGTCAGACACACGAGGTAAGCCTGGGCCGAAGCGGCCATTGAAACCTTTCTCTTTATGCTCTTTGGTGATTTGCGCTTGTACCTTTTTCCACTCCACACCAAATGGCGGGTTGCTGAGCATGAAGTCGAAATGTTTGTCGGCTAGCTGATCGTTGGACAAGGTGTTGCCCAGCTTAATGCTCGCCACGTCTTGGCCTTTGATGAGCATGTCGGCCTTACAGATGGCATAGGACTCAGGGTTCAGCTCTTGGCCGTGTAGCGAGACACTGACTTTTTCGCTGATGGACTGAATGTACTCATCGCCTTCCGACAAGAAGCCGCCCGTCCCTGCGGTTGGGTCATAAATGGTGACGATGCTGTTGGGTGCCAGTTTGGTGTCTTGGCCAGTAATGACTAACGAAGTGGTGAGGTGCACGATGTCGCGTGGAGTGAAGTGTTCCCCTGCGGTTTCGTTTGAGCTTTCGGCAAACTTGCGGATGAGCTCTTCAAAGATGATGCCCATGCCAAAGTTGCTGATGTGCTCTGGGCTCAGGTCTGTGGCGGCGAATCGCTGGACGACTTGATAGAGCAAATTATTGGTGGAGAGCTGCTGAACGAAGTTTTCAAACTCGAAGTGTTCGAAGATCTCTCGTCCGTCTTTGCTGAATGACTGCACATAGCTCATCAAGTCAGCGGCAGTTTGTGTGTCTGATAGCGTGCCGAGTGTGAGTGGCGATGCGTTGAAGAATGACTGGCCAGCAGCGCGTAGTAGCACCATTTCACGAACTTGGTCTGGGCGGCCTTGTTGGGCTGCGGCTTGCTTGATGACTTCGGCCTTGGTGGACTCCAGCACGCACTCCATGCGGCGCAACAAGGTAAACGGCAGGATGATGCGGCCGTACTGAGACTGCTTGAAGTCTCCACGTAACAGGTCGGCAATTGACCATAAGAAAGCGGCCGTCTGAGAGTGATTATCCTTGTCCACGCGTTACTCCAATAAAAGCTGATGCAGAAAGCACTGATCCTAAGCGAAATAGACGCTGAAGGCCTAGTAATGCTATCGGATAAGCATAGACGTGGTGATGGCTAATATACTGAGCCGAGAGAGAACTATTGCTACCCTAGCAAGACTGCTTGAACTTACTTCTGCAGAGCGATAACTTCGACCAAACAATAAGAATCGAGCGCGCAATGTCTCAAGCAAAAACAGAGTTTGATTACGGGATCAAAGACGCTGAAGAACTTCTAGCGCACTTCGATGCGATCAATGCCAACTCCCCTACTCAACAAGCTGAGGTTTTAAAACGAGCCGGCCTGGTGATGGCACTCACAGCTTGGGAGACCTATGTAGAAAATCGAGCCACTGAGGGTGTCAATAAACGCCTATCGGTCCTTACCGGCAGCCATGTCGGCAACTTTATTCTGAAAAGGCTTGAACTAGATCTTAAGCAGTTCAACACGCCATCCTGGGATAAAACTAGAAAGCTTTTCTTGGACTACTTTGAGTTGGACGTTACCAAAGGCTGGAGCTGGCAAAACTACGACCCTGACAAAGCCAAAACAACGCTTAACCAGTGGATATCAAAGCGTGGAGATGCTGTTCATCGCTCTAAGCCATTGAATAATGGGATACCCACTGCGCACTTAATCAAACGTGACGAGCTTGAAAAAGCCATTCGCTTTTTGAAAGATCTTGTTGGTGCGACTGAGTCGTACTTGGGGCAAAATCTGCCGTAGTAATGCCGAAACGGAAAGCAGCATGAAATTCACATTAAATTGCAGCAAAGCGCTTGAGCGAATTTTGAGACGAACGTCTGGACTTAAGCTAGAACGGCTCGAGGAGCCAGATGCCAGCCGACCCGGCACGCAAACGCTGCACTCATCTCCATCCTCATTAAGCTGGCAATGTCAGTACTATTCGACTCGGCATCAAAGCGACAGTGGTCATGTAATTATGGTTGAAGCACATAGCCGCTACGCCATGATTTTGCCATTTGTAGACCCGCCCTATCGCGAAGAACTTGAGCTTGCCATGCAGCTACGCTGGGCTGAGGAAATGCGGCTTTGGCACTCAATATCTGATGAGCGACAACACACTCTACCTATAGCTGGGTCGATTGAGTATTCGCTACCGATTACCAATTTTAGCTGGGTTTTGAATACAGACCTGAGTGTTGCTGGGCATGTGTCTGACACGGAGCAATGGGCACGCCAAGAAATTCACGATCACCGAGGTCGCCCATTATTTGAGAGTGAAGCGATGGAGCTAGGTGCATATATCAACGAGTCCCCTCGCAAAACATCGGCTAGCCGTCGACAGTCAGACTACTTTATACCTTATGAGCGTATTCTCGTTCTGCTTAGCGAGGGCCACTTAAACTCTGGAGCACTACCTCTGCATCCGCCCAGAAAACCACCCGACAATGTGGTGAGCATGGATGCATTTAAAAAGCGAAAAACCTCACTTTAATAACAGCTGCTCGCCTAATGCATCTACTCCTCAAGCCATTATCCCCCCACTCCATTTACAACGACTAAATGATACAGCAGCACTGAAGTGCTGCTGCAAGCAGCCTACGCGTTGTGACATGGGTTTGTGGGACGCTGATTTAGCTATGGCTTTTGCAACATGAAAGAGCCGATTTTGAGTTAGCGCTTATGTCGTTTTCAGAAGACGGCTGCACTGAACGTCAGAAGCCGACTGCACTATAGCAGCGGAGGGGTTGGATCCATCAGGCAACGACGGGCTGCTGCCGGCCATCAGCGGACGCAGGGAGGACTTTCCGCAACCGGCCGTTCGATGCGGCACCGATGGCCTTCGCGCAGGGGTAGTGAATCCGCCAGGATTGACTTGCGCTGCCCTACCTCTCACTAGTGAGGGGCGGCAGCGCATCAAGCGGTGAGCGCACTCCGGCACCGCCAACTTTCAGCACATGCGTGTAAATCATCGTCGTAGAGACGTCGGAATGGCCGAGCAGATCCTGCACGGTTCGAATGTCGTAACCGCTGCGGAGCAAGGCCGTCGCGAACGAGTGGCGGAGGGTGTGCGGTGTGGCGGGCTTCGTGATGCCTGCTTGTTCTACGGCACGTTTGAAGGCGCGCTGAAAGGTCTGGTCATACATGTGATGGCGACGCACGACACCGCTCCGTGGATCGGTCGAATGCGTGTGCTGCGCAAAAACCCAGAACCACGGCCAGGAATGCCCGGCGCGCGGATACTTCCGCTCAAGGGCGTCGGGAAGCGCAACGCCGCTGCGGCCCTCGGCCTGGTCCTTCAGCCACCATGCCCGTGCACGCGACAGCTGCTCGCGCAGGCTGGGTGCCAAGCTCTCGGGTAACATCAAGGCCCGATCCTTGGAGCCCTTGCCCTCCCGCACGATGATCGTGCCGTGATCGAAATCCAGATCCTTGACCCGCAGTTGCAAACCCTCACTGATCCGCATGCCCGTTCCATACAGAAGCTGGGCGAACAAACGATGCTCGCCTTCCAGAAAACCGAGGATGCGAACCACTTCATCCGGGGTCAGCACCACCGGCAAGCGCCGCGACGGCCGAGGTCTTCCGATCTCCTGAAGCCAGGGCAGATCCGTGCACAGCACCTTGCCGTAGAAGAACAGCAAGGCCGCCAATGCCTGACGATGCGTGGAGACCGAAACCTTGCGCTCGTTCGCCAGCCAGGACAGAAATGCCTCGACTTCGCTGCTGCCCAAGGTTGCCGGGTGACGCACACCGTGGAAACGGATGAAGGCACGAACCCAGTGGACATAAGCCTGTTCGGTTCGTAAGCTGTAATGCAAGTAGCGTATGCGCTCACGCAACTGGTCCAGAACCTTGACCGAACGCAGCGGTGGTAACGGCGCAGTGGCGGTTTTCATGGCTTGTTATGACTGTTTTTTTGTACAGTCTATGCCTCGGGCATCCAAGCAGCAAGCGCGTTACGCCGTGGGTCGATGTTTGATGTTATGGAGCAGCAACGATGTTACGCAGCAGGGCAGTCGCCCTAAAACAAAGTTAGGCGGCCGGATTCTGTCCCATTATCACGGGATGTCCTGTACCAGGCGCCCCCTTCTGGGGGAAAAATCAGGCGATGAGCTGAAAGCAAATCCAGAAAATCATGCCGACCTGGGCAAGGAAAAAGGTGGCACGTAGCAGCACAAACGCCGGGGCAGTGCTGATGAGATGTGACAGGCTCTGCCCCAGGCGCGCAAGCAGGATAAACATCGCGAGACTATCTACCACGGGGCTCTTGCCCATGAGCGCGGCAACCACCACGACGCCAGCGAAAAGCGGAAAGTTTTCCACGCAGTTCAGGTGCGCGCCCTTGGCACGAACCATGAAGGCCGGGTCGCGGTTAACCTCAGCGCGTTCCCAGTCTGAGAACTTACGACCTCCGAACAGCGCCATTGGCACGCGAGGGAATGCGTAAGCCAGCGTGAGCAACTGCATCCACACCACGTAAAGCAACACTGCAATGAATCCGGTCATGGGCTTTCCTAGTATTTGTATTTGGACTTAGTATACGTCAGCCTCCGGACAGATGCCACGTATCGGACGGCGCTGGCACCAGTTGATGCCGAGGGTACGGTGGTAGAACACTACGTCCGTGTGGGCAGTTTCGGGTGAGGTTCCGGGGTCGTGGAGGACTGCCGCCTAAAACAAAGTTGGGCGTCAGAACGCGACCGCAAAGGATCCCTCGAATGAGTAATATCTCTCGCTTTTTTTCAGTCGGCGCGCTTGTCCTTTTGGTTGCAGGTGGAGTAGTTGCTCAAGAGTCGGTATTGCTTTCACGGCAAGATCAGAAGATGGTGCCCGTTAACGCGTACTTGCCAAAGGGTGCTGCGTGTCGCGGTGTTGCCGTCATCTCGCCAGGTGCCGGCGGCTCCGAAAAGGGATACCAGTATCTCGGCGAAGCCATGTCCTCCCTCGGATACTTAGCCGTTGTTGTCGGTCACCAGGAAAGTGGCCGCCGCGCTTTGCGCGAACACGTGCGCGGTAATGGCCTACGCGAGGGGCTGTCAGAGTTGATAACGGATCCAGACGCCTATCGCGGAAGATCTATGGACATTGCCGCCGCCAAACAATGGGCAGCGACCAAGTGCCACGCAACCGAATCAGTATTGATTGGCCACTCCATGGGTGCAGCAACCACCATGATGGAGGCGGGCGCTCGGAACACACTTGGCATGAAAGGCACAGATTCATTTGATGCTTACATTGCCTTGTCACCGCAAGGGACTGGATCAATATTCCCTCAGAATGCCTGGACAGACATCAAGCGGCCTGTGCTTTCACTCACGGGAACTCGTGATGGCGAACTTGGTGGTGCCTCTTGGGAGACGCGTACCGAACCATACATGAACATGCCTGCCGGTTGTAAGTGGCTGGGTGTCATTGACGGGGCGACGCATATGAACTTTGCCGGGAACGGCATGTCGCGTCGAACCGAGGCGCTGACTACGCAAGTCATTGGCTCCTTTCTCGATGGAGTCCATCGAGGTGATTGCAAGGCTCCAAGGCAGCACCATGGCATTGATGTTCAGTCGAAGTGACAGTCTGACGCCCAACCCTGCGTTCCAGCGGACCGCCTCCGGCGGCCGCTGAACTTATCCGTTGAACGACAGCTTTCCCAAAAGCTCTACGGCTGCTCTGGGTCGACACCGGTAATCGGATCGTTGCCGCACTGAACAGCGCCCCGTTCCAGGTCGCCTCCATTTATGCGGCTGAACCGAGGGAGAGCAGCTTTACGCCGTCTGGCCGCAGTTCGCCCTTGGGCGACACGTGCCGGTAGAGCGTCTGCCGGGTAATCCCGAGTTCTTCGCAGAGATCGCCCACCTTGGTTTCCGGTTGCCCCATGCTGGCCATCGCCAGGCGTAGCTTGGCGGCGGTCATCTTGAAGGGGCGCCCCCCTTTCCTGCCGCGAGCGCGCGCCGAGATAAGTCCAGCGACTGTTCGCTCGGAAATCAACTCACGCTCGAACTCGGCCAGCGCGGCAAAAATACCGAACACAAGCTTGCCGGCGGCAGTCGTCGTGTCGACCGCCGCACCGTGACCGGTCAGGACCTTCAGGCCCACGCTACGCGCAGTTAGGTCGTGCACGGTGTTGATCAGGTGGCGCAGATCACGGCCAAGCCGATCGAGCTTCCACACGATCAGCGTGTCCCCTTCACGAAGCGCCTTCAGGCAAGCAGCCAACCCTGGGCGATCATCGCGCCTGCCCGAGGCCAGATCCTCGTAAAGGTGCGCAAGGCTCACACCAGCGGCGATGAGCGCATCGCGTTGCAAATTGGTGGACTGGGATCCGTCCGCCTTCGATACCCGCATGTAGCCGATCAGCACCTTTTCACCCGTCACGTATACGTTCGATTATGTGACAGTGTGCGCCGGAAAGTTTTGGCCGTCAAAAATTGTCACTTAACCCGTCATTCTGACTAAGGCATGCAAAGGGTCCGTTAGGCTCGTAATGTGACAGAAATTCCGGGGGGATGCCTTCCTTCGCGAACGTGGTCCGCAACTGTTCCAGAGAAGCGGGGTCGCGCCGGCCATAGGAAGCCAGCGCGAACAACGAGCGTGCCGTCTCGGGGTTGTACCGCGCTTCAATGATGGCCTCGTCGATGGCCTGGACTGCACGCTGCCAGTGATTGATGCGTTCGGGCTTCGGCGCTTTCGTCGGCAGGCCACTGGTGAACCCGGTTTGGGGCTCGGGCCAGAATAGCTTTGCCTGCTCGCCTGGCGGGCTGATGTCCCTCACCTCAATCAAGCTGATTGCTGTTGCCGCCGCCTCCAGCATCTGTAACCGTACTTCCGGATTCAGGGTTTCATACGGTCGCCACAGACTTTGCCCAGCACGCAGCGGATGCCCGCAGCCTTCCCAGGCTTGGCGAAGATACCCCGCGCAGGTTCCGCACGCGGAAAGCGGGGTGTTCAGCTCATCGAGCAGCGTGCGCAGCAGCCGAAACCACAATCCGGCGTGGATGCTTCGGCGCGGCAGCTCCACGTGACCGGTTGTCAGTGCCTGCCAGGTACGCTGGTCCATCGCCGCAATCGCGTCGCTGGCGGTGCGCGGTTCGGCGTCGGCGTTCTCCCAGCCGATAAACCGCCCTGGCACGCCCCAATAGGATTCCAGCCAGCAGCCATGCAGCGGGCAACTCAGCATCAGGGGCAGCTTCCACGCGAGCAGTACGGCTTGGTTCTCCGGATCGTTCAGGCAGAGCGGACAGGCGCGGTTTATCGGCTGACTGGGCAGCCAGGCACGCCAGCTCGTGATGGATCGCGTCTTACGGCGGAATCTCGGCAGCAGTACCGAGAGCTGGAACGCATAGGTTTCCAATGCGGCTGGAATCTGATCATCAAGGCCGTCCAGTAGCCAAGGCACCCAGCCAGCGAAACTCATGCAGCGCAGCCGATCCAGCTCGATACCGCTCCGCTGGGAGAGCATCGCCAGCAGCGCCAGTGGTGGCGCGGTGTCCAGGTCATCAACCTGGCCGTGACCAAGATCGTGCTCCAGCAGCTCGGACACTTCCATGTGATAGCAAAGGGCCACGCGGTTGAGCCACGAAGACAGGGCTTCGCCTTCCCTGGGTACCGGATGCAGTGGCCAGCGCGGCGCTGGCTTCACATCAGTTCCCGCTCGAATTGCCGCCGCCGCTCACTTGGGCCGGTGTAATCGGCCATGCTGAGCGTGCGGTGGTTGATCGCTTCCTCGCCGCTCTCCACGGCGACGATGGCCGCCGCCATCAGCAAGTGCGCCAGTTCGCCAATAGTGCCCTCGCTGCGTGTGAGCAGGTAGCGAGCCATGTCCAGCGTGGCAATCGACGAGGGTCGCCGCAATGGAAGCGAAGCGGCGAAGCTGGCCAGCAGTGAGCAGCAATCGTCGCTGGCCTCCCACACCGGCAGCATCATCGGCTCGAACCGATTTTCCAACTGGTCATCCGAGCGGATCGCCAGGTAGGCGTCGCGCGTGCCGACCCCAACCAGCGGGATGCGCAGCTCGTTGCCGAGGAAACGCAGCAGGTTGAGGAATTCCCGGCGGCTGACGCTGTTGCCGGCCAGGACGTTGTGCAGTTCGTCGATCACCAGCATGCGCACGCCGACCTTGCGCAGCAGTGCCAGCGCCAGTTGCTCTATTTCCGGCAGCCGTGGGCGCGGTCGCAATGGTGCACCCATCGCCGCGAGCAGCGCGACGTAGAAGCGGATCACCGACGGCTCGGACGGCATCTGCACGACCAATACCGGGATGTGCTCCTGGTCGGCGTCGGAGCTGGCCGGGTGGGCGCGGCGGAACTTCTCGACGATCATCGACTTGCCGTTGTTGGTTGGACCGACCAACAGCAGGTTGGGCATGCGTTGTTTGTTTGGCCACGTATACAGGGCTTCCAGCCGGTTCAACGCCTCGACTGCTCGCGGATAGCCGATCCAGCGGTCGGCGCGCAGGCGATGGATGCGCTCGTCCGCCGGGAGACGGGCCAGGCCCTGGGCCGCCGGCAGCAGGTGGGACAGGTCGATGATGGGATATTCGTCCACGGCTACCACTCCTCAATCTGGTCGAACGGTTTGGCAGGTGGCTGGTTGTCCGCCTGCGCGTCTGCCATGTCCGTGTCCGCTGGTGGCGTGGCTTTGACAGGTTGTTCCGTTGACTTGAGATGCTGGCGTCGATCCGCGTCGCGCCGCGCCTTGCGCGTGGCTTTCTGCGCAGTGGTCACGATTTCGCGCATCTGCCCGATCATGCGGAACAGCGCCGACTCATCCACCTGTTCGCGCCCTTGTTGCCGCAATTTCTCCAGTGCCTGCCGTTGCTCCCAGAGGGTGACAGCCGGGTGCGACAAGGTACGGTATGGAATTTCCAGATAGTGCTGCCCCTCCGGCTCCAGCACCCAAATGCGGCTAATGTCGCGTGGGTCGCGCCGGATCAGGAACGCAGGCAGGCGGTCGCGCCGAGCTATCCATGGCTTGAGCGCATCGGCGTAGTAGTGGATGTGGTCGATGACGAAGCCAGTGCGGGTCAGGGTGCGGCGGAGGACGGGCAGGAAATCGACCAGAAAGGCAGTGGCGCGGGTGACGACGGTCGGCACGCAGACGCGCGCCACGGCCTCGGCCCAGCGCGCCGCCGGTGGCTGAAGCAGACCGTTGTGCACCGAGCCGTGGTAGGTGCCGACCGCCAATGTGAGCCAGCGCTCCAACTCGCGCAGCGTCAGGGCGGCCTTATTTTCGGAATCGTAGTCGCCGCGCTGGTCCGGGTTGGAGAAGGTTGTTCCCGGTAGATCCTCGTGGATCATCTGCATCGCCGTGCCGATGATCCGTTCCACGATGCCGCCATAGTGCGGCTGCCCGAGAGGCCGATAGTCCAACCGGATGCCATGCTGCTCGCAGCCACGGCGCAGCGCCTCGCTCTTGAATTCGGCCGCGTTGTCCAGGTAGAGCAGCGCGGGCTTGCCGCTCATCGGCCAGACCATTTCCACGTCCAACCTTTCCAACCAAGGGCGCTTGTCGCAGGCGACATGCGCGAGGCACAGACCAACCGAAACGGCAGACGGTGCTTCCAGCGTGACGACAATGCCGAGCACGCAGCGGGTGAACACGTCGATGGCGAGGGTCAGGTACGGACGGCCAATCGGTTGCCGGTCGCGCTCGTCCACCACGATCAGGTCGATGACTGTGTGGTCGATCTGCACCTGCTCCAGCGGTGCGGAAACTGGCGGCGGAACACCACCGGCACCTTGCAGGGTGCGGGACGCATCCTGGCCTTCCCGAAGGCGAGTGGTCTTGAGTGGATCAAGGCTGGCGATCCGCAACGCCACCGTGTTGCGCGCCGGCACCCGCAGCTTCTGCAGCTTGCACGTCCGCGCAACTTCGCGGTGGAAGGCCGCCAGGCTGCGCTTCTGCTTGGTCAGGAAGCGCTTTTGGAGCAACTCGCGGATGATTCGTTCGACCGACTCCGGCAAGCGGCCTTTACCTTTGCCACCGCTCGACTGCCCAAGAGCCAAGTCAGTGACCAGTCCCGAACCTTGCCGGGCACGGCGGATCAGGACGTAGACCTGCCGCCGGGACAAACCCAGTGCCTGGGCTGCCGCGTCGGCCGCTTCATGCCCGACCGTCTCCGACTGCGCCAGCGGCCCGATGATCTCCGCGCGTCGGCGCGCACGCTCCCATGCCTGTTCTGACAGGGTGGCCACGCCCTGCTCGGTAATCCGTGGGGTATCGCTCGCCATGCTCACCTCGCTTTGGTGCACACGAGTATCGAGCATAGACGAGTTTCGTGCAGAGGAGTTCTGATATCTGACTGTCAGGAGCCGCATGCATAACAGGGTTCAAACCGCACTGAATGGTGCAGTCATCTTCTGAAAATGACAGCTTAGCTAATTTTTCTATGTTTCAAAAATGGTCGTTTTTGAAGCAATCAGATTTGCCAACTCCTCATGGTCTTCCTGCGACTCAGATATGCTTAACCCATGAGTACCCGCAGAAAATAGCTTAGTGAACATCAATAAACCCAAGCCTGTAGAAGCATCAAAAAAATAAGCGTATATAATAACCAAACCTAAAAATAGCTCGTCACATAATAAAAACTCCTAAGGTATAAATATGCTAAAGCCCTTCATCATTGCCCTCACACTCTCTCTTGCACCAGCCTTGGCACTTGCAGACAGCAATAAATCAGTGAACCAAAGCAATACTTCAGCCGAGATGACAGCTGGAACAATGGCTTACTACAGCGATCAGGATTACCCCAAAGCTTTCGAATGGTTCAAAAAAGCAGCGGAACTAGGCGAGATGGACGCGCAAGCCATGCTTGGAGGTATGTACAGCAAAGGAGAGGGTGTAGAGAAGGACTTAACCAAAGCAGCCGAATGGTTCACGAAAGCTGCAGAGCAAGGCAATATGCTCACCCAATACAGTCTTGGGATTTTGTATTACAGCGGCAATGGGGTAGCGAAAGATGCAACTAAAGCAGTTGAATGGTTCACGAAAGCTGCAGAGCAAGGCTATGCAGCAGCTCAATACAACCTTGGCATCATGTATAGCCATGGTACAGGAGTAGAAAAAAACTCTGTCAAAGCAGCTTACTGGTATACAAAAGCAGCCGAACAAAACCTTCCAAATGCCCAAATGAGTCTTGGTCTCTTATATTCCGCAGGTAGCGGAGTGAAAGCAGATAAAAACAAAGCGCTATACTGGCTAAAAAAAGCAGCCGAACAGGGTAATAAGGACGCTAAGTATGCAATTTTTCAAATTGAAAATAACTAATGATTAGTCAGGTCAAAACCTATTGCTGCAAAACTTGAAGCTTTGCTTTTTGTTGGTACATTTGTTGGTACATTTACAGCTAAGCTAGCGGGAAAGCCATATAAGTACTGGCCATTATGCATGCATTTGGTAGACGCCATCTCACCAGTAAATATACGACAACGTACTAAATGCAACCCAGTTGTATGCCGCCTTATATCGGATGAGGCAGTAGTTGGAACCTCAACTTTGGCTCAACCTTGATGGTTAATTTTGGCAGAAGCTAGTTGATACGGACCGAGTTTGCTAGGCGGTTTTCTGCCTCATTGGATCGTGCCCCATTGATGATAAAAATTTGAAGCTCTGCCCGAGACTAACGGACCACTACAGACACACCTTCAACTATCTTCATGCCTCAGAGCGCCCCACACGTTCATGGCATATTTATTTTGTCATAGAGCGCCTGAATTAGCACCTCAAGAATTTGTCTTGGTGCGTTAGCTGAGCTCAAGCCATTATCTTTCGCATATCTGACGCGAACCTCTATTGGATATGCGTAGGAGCCATGATTGCTGAGCACCTGGTACTGCTGACTCTTAGTTGCCGGCTGTTTCAGCTCCCAGTCTGAAATGCTCATACCGTTCACGCCTTTTATTAGCTGAAGAAAGCTCTTCGAGACACGCTTATCAGCAATCCTAAAAGCACCACGACTCGATAGCCTTTCTGCAATAAAAACGATCAGTGGCTTACCTCCAGGTAAGCTAAAGAGCCGATACAAACGCACCCACTCCTCAAGCTGACGACTACTCAGCTTGCCCTTCACACCTAGCTGCTTATATAGCTCAAAGCTTTGCTGCATTACTTCATCGATTCGTACCAGTTTCTGCGTATGAACCTGAATATGTGCTGAGTTTTGAGCAACTTTATGCATCACACTTTCAAGCATTGTATTATTCTTCGTAACTCCATTCACATCAGCAGTCTCCTTCCAACGCAGCAAAGTCCGCTTTGTTACTCCAGAGTATCGAGCAACCGCTGATAAATAGCCTTCCGGACGATTCGCGTTTAGTGCCCCAAACATCAGTAAATCTGTTGAGTGACAGTAGTGCTTCAGCGTCGTACCGATTGTCGAGTGACCTGCAGATTGCGATAGGTTAGTAACGTGCTGCATAGTCACATCAGGCAAGCGAAATGACGCCCTAAATTGCTTTTCGTCCTCGGCAATCTCTCTTAAGAACGACGATCCAGAGACCAGCTCATCTAACTTCAATGCAGCAAACTGAGACTTCAAAATCCCGTTTGATACATATGAATGCCTAGTGGTATGAATCACAAAGGACTTCCCTAAGAGCTCCTGCATCAACTTGCTAAGTTGGCTGAAAAAATGAATGGCGCTGCTTTTATCAAACACTCTGCCAATCAATAAATCCGCAGAGCTAAAGTCTGCATGCTCAGCTACCTGCAAGCGCATGTCTTGTGGCAACAAAGTAAGCGGCTGATGGCGCCTCGATGTCGCAGTTTTTAAGCGACGAGCAGCGTGCGGACGAACATATAGCGATGCTGGCGTAGCAACGGCCTCAACAGGAAAAATGTCATTTCGCCTGAGATACAGAGCCTCTGCCCTTCGAAACCCCATATAAAAGCACATGCTCAAAATCAGCTTGTACTCGACAAACTCAGAAGGTGAAACGCTTGGATGGATCGATAGGTAGTCAAGTAGCTGCAAGAAGTCATGCTTAGCAAAGTAGCGCGTATTAATTTGACGCTTACTATCACCCACATCAGCTCCGTCACTATCATCATTCTCACCGCCATTAGATGAGCTAGCCGCATCAACTGAATCAGACGTTTCAGGTTCATCAGAAAAGTCACTCGCTGCATCATGCGATGGCATATCAACATGAACACCATGCAGCTGAGCAAAGTTTTGCAGTGACACACAAAATGAAAGCTGACGACCATTCGCGATTTGCACCAGATAGCCAGGCAGATATAAAACGCTGAATAGACGTAAAGCCGAACGAACCTGACGGCCTGTAAATGGAGTCACTGGGGCAATCAAAGCTGATGAGCATCTATCAGACCGAAGCTCAAGGCGGCGCTGTCGATTCACATTAAGAAACTGCAATCGAGCTGCACTGAGATAAACGCTACTAACGCTATTACTCGCCATGATCAACTTTAACTTACCGATAAAATCATCATGCAAAATGAGTGATAACGTCAGTGGGCTAAGAATTACACGCTTCACATAGCTATGTTGAGACTTTTCATCCACGGTAGAATAGTCAATAAAGTACAGGCCTTGGATCCTGTGCAGGGCATTGCCAGAAGCTAAGGCCGCAATAAGCTCTACTTGCTGCCTCCAAACCAGCACACCGCACTCGACTGCTAGGAGTAATGATAAGAGCCCTATCCGCTGCTTATCACTCAAGCATTTATCATCAAGGTCTATCGTAAAAACATCATCAAGTAGGTGATCCAAGCGTGGAGGCTGATCATCACTTAACAACTCAGCAAGTAAGTTCTTTTCCGGTAAAACTGACAAACTAAACATTGGGTCAGCTTTGAAGAAGCCATTTTTAAAAAAGTAGTGTTTCAGTGCATTAAAAACATACAGCAATCGAACTATATAGCCTTGCTCAATATCACCATCACTCAATAGCTGGACTAGTTTGATGCTTACAGCATAATGGCCAGCCGAATCATCACCAGACAAGTACTTTAAGCCATCAGGGAAGCCGCTCAATAAACAGCACAAGCTATCAAAATCACTCTTATAACTCAGATCAAGACCTAATAATACAAATAACTTATTCATCAATCATACGCTCCACTAATAATTCAAAAAGTTCTATATACTGTATAGCTGACTCATAAATGGAGTTTATAGAAAGAGTGCTCTGTGGAGATATAGGAACTGTCCCGACATAGTGATGACCATTAAGAGCATCAATAATTTCTTCGCTTACTCCCATGTTTAGTAAAAATGACCTGCGCATCTTGCGTATTGCATTCATCTTAAAATCAATACAATATTTCGAAGAAAAATGCACTGGCTTTAATTGTATGGAACTATATATATTCTTTGTATTTTGTTTATTACTATAATCGCTGTACTCGAAGAAAATATTCTGAGGATGTCTAACTGGCGAATCAATGAGATCATATACGTGACTCAATGTTTTCCTTTTAAGAAATGATACTCTGGCATATTGAGCTCCACGGCGTCTTTTATCATTTATCACAGCTAAATTACATTTCTGATCTAATCTAGAGCACAGATCAGCAGCCTGATTAATAACGGATCGTGATCCATTTCCAGATGAATATATGATAAATCCACGTATACAATTTAAACTATCTCCATACAGAGCACTCTTATTCAGCTCATTAAGTGATTCTTTAAAAACATAAGGATCAGGGAAGTTTGATACGCCACATATGTCACTACTAGAACTACTTTGAATGCCCATATGCATTGGAAGAACTTCTTCAAATCCAAGAAATGTACGTTGATATAAGTCAATCAGGTTATTCTTAGCTACCACAGTGTAGTGAAGCTGCGTCATGATTGTTTGAAGTGGGGAATCAAACATCATGGCCGCATACGATTTATTTCCGATTGAGTTAGCAATACTGAAAAATAATCTAGAAATTTTCTCTGGTGTTATATCAAGGTCTTTATCAAGCTCTTTGATGGCTTTACGCGCGTTAGACAGTGCACTAGAACTAAGTGAACTAATACCTGAAAAAACCTGTAGATACCTGTGCGCAATTGGTATTTTCAGCGTGTTATTAACATGCAGGCAATGCTTAGATGCGCTAACATCTGGCGTATTAATAGACATTGAAATAAACCCAACTGTTCGTAGCATTTTGCCGTAGTTAGTATGGCAATTGTCAAAGCTACGTCCCGACAGTAGCGAAAGGCAAACTAATGCTCTAACTTCACTATCTATACTTTGACTCAAAATAAATCCATCAATAAGACCCCAAATAGATGGCCTCATATATTCAATAGCAACTGCACGTAATTGATTTTGACGATTTAACTGGTTAGCACGACCAGAAATCTTATTGTATTTATTGAGAAAATCTTGCTGACTTGTAGGGTACGAAGGAAACTCTACCTCAATAACTTTTTGCTCTATTTCTACATCATCACTATCATCTGCAAAGTGACCTACCGAAATACTCTCAACCTGCCCAACCGATGTTCTTTTCGCCGACTTAGCTTGTTGAGCCTTCGATGCTTTTGACTTAGGTAATTTTCCTTCGCTATACATTTTCAATAGTATTAATGGCCTAGTATTTTCAGTAACGCCGACATCACCAATACCATTATAAAGATCTATCAACCCCTCTGATTCCAAGCGACTATTAAGTCTTATGTTTTCTCGAATGGCTCGTGCTGCCCTCTCTAATGATGACTTATAAATACCTAAGATATTTGGCTCATTGCCACTCAACCAATTTGCATAGTCTTTATCAGTGTATTTCAAATTATTATCAACAATAATAAAGTGCAAATTTATAAAAACCTTTACTAACTTTAAGTGAAATGGTTGCTTCCCAAATGCCAAATATTCAGCAATCAATCCTAACAATGGTGATGTGCTTAAGTAATGGTTTTTAGCTATATTTACTTTAGAACCAACTGGAAAGGCAAGCGCATGAGGTGGAAAGTATCCTTTTGAGCTTATCAGTATAAGCAGATCATCAACAATTTTCTTTTGACGTGCACTATTGTAGAAATCGCCTTTCTTGAATTTTTTTATTATATCCATTAAGGCTGACACTACAACATACGCGCCAGGTTTAGTTTTATGCAGCAGAATAGCTGCCTCTATGCTATTTGGCATCAGTACGATCTCTGTGAATAGTAGTAGAATCTACATTTAGTAGTGCTGCTAAAAAATCATTAATACTTCCAACTATCTCTTTGGCTAGCCCAAGTCTAATTAGTTTTTTTACAATACCCACCCTATCACTGGGCGAAAGCTTTTCAGATAAAACTGCCTTCAAGATTTCCTCAAAAATCTCGTGGCCATCTTTAATAAAGACCTCAATAATTCTTGGATTATCTGACCGCGTGATAGGTAGCACATGCTTACCTATCTTAATGCTCGGGAAACACTCATCTAAAAAGATCTTCCCTTTAGCGCCAAGCATTTTATAGATGATGGATATCATCGTCTTCAATGGCTTATTAAATACAGCACCTCCTTCCTTAATAACACTATCGTAAGTTAACAAAGCTAGCGTTGAAACAACTTCGCTTTCAATGCAGAACGGCTGCTGCTCTAACTCGAACGGCTCTACCGTGCTCTCTTGTAAGTCTTGTGCATGCCGCATGATGTAGAGCCTATAATGTGAATGTACAGTTACGCTACTATAGACGCTCAATACTTGTCAACGGTGCTGCTATGGACAATGAAGAATGGATAATGCTGATAGAAAATTACAAGGAAGAACATGGACTTACTACAACTTCTCTAGCTAAACAGCTAAACGAACACTTTCAGGTTTTGTACCGTGCCTTGAGTCGAGACGCGCCCGTCTCATTTCGTCTCAAGCTCCGGCTTAGAGATAAAATAGGGTTTGATGACACACGAGACCTTCTCACCTCGGTTCTACCTGATGATGCTACTGACTTTATCAAAACACACTTAATTGAGATAAATAAACGCCATATTAAAAGCCAGCTCACGCCCATACCCGATGAGTTTATTCATGTGCTAGAAACACAAGGCGTGGATGCCGCATGGCGTGAAATACTTAATTTGGCCTTAAACAATGCAGGTTCTGCAGGAAAGCTATCTAAGAAAATTGGTGTAACTCCACAAACTCTTAATCGCATGAGGAGGTTAGATCTTCCATTCGGCATGCCTTTAAAGCTCAAGCTTATCGATCACCTAAAGCTTGAAATTGATGACAACGTCTTGTTTGCATTGCTTAGTCAGCGACAAACAGATGACATAAATACTGTATTTCCGGACCTATATAATTGATAACATAACAGTATAATTTATACGGATCTGCCCATCAGAGATGGGTGAGCAGATTTTTGTATAACCCATGCTTTTTTACACATAATTCCGTACACTCTCGTTATATATGATCAGATATTTGTTAAAGTGCACTTAAAGTTTTAACCAATGATATTGATGCTTTCTCATATTTCAGTACTGCATGATAGGGCTGCTTAGTAATAATTGTAAATTACCCTTGCCATTAACCATGACTTTATATATAAATGCCGTGTTCAATTATTTAATATCAAGGTACTCACATGATCGACGTCACCAACTTATCTGTAATTCAACTAAATGATTTAATTGCTGATGCGCAAAAGGAAATCACGCGCAAAAAATCGTTAGCTCGCAAGTCTTTGATGGCTGACATGGAAAAGTTAGCTCGCGATGCAGGCGTTTCTTTGAATGAGCTCTTCCCAGAAGCAGGCAGCACTAAGCCCGCTAAAGTGAAAACACCCGTAGCTCCTAAGTATCGCAACCCTAACGATGCTTCGCAGACTTGGACAGGCCGTGGCCGTCAGCCGCTCTGGGTTGCAGCACTAGTTGCTGAAGGTAAATCGTTAGACAGCCTAGTCATTTAATTACCCAATTAATGACTAGGCATCTATGCGTGCTCTGAGTCGTTTTCATAACTACTCCTGATTTACGTACTACGATGCCGCAATCCAAACAAAAGCCCCGTCATGGCACCCCACGGCGGGGCTTTTGTTTATTTGGCTTCTGATCTACCAGTTCCGTTCTTTTTCATCTAGAACATGCTCGATAAACTCTTGCTTGGCCCGTTCAGCAGAAGCTAGCTTCTCTGGGCTATAAGACACACTGAGCGCTAGGCGTGAATCAGCAAGTCGACCGTTTAGGATAGTGATTCTGCGGTCTTTACCAAAGCCAAATGCTGCTGCTAAGCGCTGATCACTCACCCATTTCTTATATCTAGGCTCTTGCTGGTCGATATCCCTAAGATTGGATATGACTGGTGTCAGTAT
>JBFJJU010000014.1:0-34503 GCA_041612115.1 Perlucidibaca sp. | reverse complement strand
TTAACCAGCGCTCTGTCGAAAAAGCATGGCTTCGAGAAGCCTGTGGAGAAGCAGGTGTACGAAGTTGCTATTGGTGAACAAATTGTCGTCAGTGATTTAGCACAAAAAATGGCTCGCAAATCGCGCGATGTCATTCGTGTGTTGATGAAAATGGGCGAAATGGTCACTGAAAACCAAGCAATCGATCAAGCTACGGCGGCATTGGTTGTTGAAGAGATGGGCCACACGGCTGTATTCGTCAGCGACACCGCGCTAGAAGATTCGTTGATGGACTCAATCGTCGACCATGGTGACGACGCACCACGTGCGCCTGTGGTCACCATCATGGGTCACGTTGATCACGGTAAAACTTCATTGCTCGACTCGATTCGTCGCGCCAAAGTAGCTGCCGGTGAAGTGGGCGGCATTACTCAGCATATCGGTGCCTACCACGTGGAAACAGCACGCGGCATGATTACCTTCTTGGATACCCCGGGTCACGCGGCATTTACTGCCATGCGCTCACGTGGTGCCAAGGCTACCGATATTGTGGTGTTGGTTGTTGCTGCCGATGATGGCGTGATGCCACAAACCGCAGAGGCCATTGATCATGCGCGCGCAGCTAATGTGCCGCTGATCGTTGCCATTAACAAAATGGACAAAGAGTCTGCCGATCCTGATCGTGTGCAGAATGAACTGTCGGCAAAAGGCGTTGTGCCAGAAGAGTGGGGCGGCGATGCTCAAATTATCAAGCTTTCTGCGCACTCAGGCGAAGGTATCGATGATTTGCTCGATGCCATTCTGCTGCAGGCCGAAGTGTTGGAGCTTCGCGCTTCAACTGAAGGAGCGGCGCAGGGCGTGGTCATTGAGTCGCGCATCGATAAAGGCCGCGGTGCGGTAGCCACGCTATTGGTACAAAAAGGTACGCTGAAAAAAGGCGACTTGGTTTTAGCTGGCACTATGTATGGTCGTGCCCGTGCGCTAACTGATGAAAATGGCAAGCTAGTGAAATCTGTAGGCCCATCGATGCCAGTTGAGATCTTGGGCTTGCCCGATGCTCCGGCCGCTGGCGATGAATTCTTGGTAGTAACCGACGAGCGTAAAGCTCGCGAAGTCGCAGAGTTCCGTATCGCTCGCGATCGCCAAGTGCGCATGGACTTACAGCAAGCCATGAAGCTGGAAAACGTTTTTGCAAATATGGGCAAGAAAGAAGCTGCCAGTGTCAATATCGTACTGAAAACCGATGTTCGTGGTTCGCTAGAAGCTCTTACTGCTGCGCTGCATGATTTAGGCACGGAAGAGGTGGTGGTGAAAATCGTCAGCTCAGGTGTTGGCGCGATTGCCGAGTCCGATGTGAGTTTGGCCGAGTCTACGGGTTCGGTAGTTTTAGGCTTCAACGTGCGTGCCGATAACGCAGCCCGTGCCAAATGCCAAAACGACGGCATCGACTTGCGCTACTACAGCATCATTTATGAGTTAATCGATGATGTGAAAGCCGCGATGTCGGGCCTATTGTCACCAGAGCGTCGTGAAAATATCGTTGGTATGGCGGAAGTGCGTGAAGTCTTCCATTCCTCGAAATTTGGTCATGCTGCCGGTTGTATGGTGCTTGAGGGCAGTCTGTTCCGGAACAAACCTATCCGTATCTTGCGTCAAGATGTCGTGGTGTTCCAAGGCGAACTCGAATCACTGCGTCGCTTCAAAGATGACGTCGCTGAAGTCCGTAATGGCATGGAGTGTGGTCTGGCTATTAAAGGCTATAAAGACATCCAAGCGGGCGACAAAATCGAAGTTTACGAAGTTCAAATTATCAAGCGTAGCTTGTAAGGCGGGATGCTTAAGTGAGTCAACGTACGCAGCGCCTCGGCGATCAAGTTCAACGCGATATCTCGGATTTGATTCGCCAGCGTTTGCGTGACCCGCGCTTAGGAATGGTCACAGTGTCGGCAGTGAAAGTCAGTCCCGACATGGGCTATGCCGACATCTACGTGACCATTCTAGGGAAAACCCTCGATGAAGCGCCAGACGAAGGCATTGCTATTCTCAATGCTGCCGCCGGTGTTTTACGTGGCGAATTGGGCCGCGGCTTACGCACGCGTATCGTCCCGCATCTGCGCTTTCACCATGATGTGGTGACATCGCGAGGTAATCGCATGGCCGACCTAATCACGCAAGCAGTCAATGCTGATGCGAAAAACAGCGCTAATACGGAAGCCGAAAATCCTGATTCAGCACCTGTCGACGATAGTCGCAGCTAAGCTTAGTTCTAGATGAGTAAGCCTCGCCGTCCACGCCGCCCCATTGACGGCATTTTGCTGCTCGATAAGCCCATCGGCCTAACTTCAAATCAAATCCTGCAATGGGTTAAGCACCGCTATCAGGCCGACAAAGCCGGGCATACCGGCAGCCTTGATCCATTAGCTACTGGTGTCTTGCCGATTTGTTTAGGCGAAGCCACGAAGTATTCTCACTACCTGCTCGATGCTGACAAAACCTATGTCACGCGCTTAAAGCTCGGTGAAAAAACCAACACATCTGATGCTGAGGGCGAGATTATTGCGACAGCTGCTGTGCCCGTTATCAGCGCTAATGAGCTGGAAAAAGTCCTTGCGCAATTTCGTGGCGACATCATGCAAGTGCCGTCAATGTTTTCCGCTCTCAAGCGCGATGGTCGTCCACTTTATGAGTTGGCGCGCGCAGGCATTGAGATTGAGCGCGCAGCGCGGCCTGTGACGATTTACCAACTCACCTGCATTGCCATTGATCTGCCGTATATAGACCTGGAAGTGAAGTGCTCAAAAGGCACGTATATCCGCAATTTAGTCGAAGATATTGGTGATGTGATTGGGTGTGGCGCTCATGTCGTGGCGTTGCGCCGCACACAGGCTGGGCCATTTGATTTATCGCAAAGTGTGACCCGCGAGCAGATCGCTGAGGCTGAGCCATTGGGCTTCCCGGCACTGGACTCGTTTTTATTGCCGGCATGGGCTGGTTTGGCGGACTGGCCGCGTGTGGAGTTGAGTGAAACTTCAGCGTATTATCTGCGCCACGGCAACCCGGTACAGGCCAGTGGTCTACCGCGTGATGGCCAGTCGGTGCTGATTTTTGAGCGCCAAGATGACGGCTCAGCTGATGTATTTTTAGGGATTGGCGGCCAAGATGATGATGGCCTGCTAGCCCCTAAACGCTTAGTGCGCGTTAACCCGTCGCATTAAGTCACCAAACATGCCCATTGGGCGTGTCAGCGCGGACTGTAGAAAGGCACGGTCTGTCGTTGTTTTATGGCCTTTCAAAGGAGAAAACCCATGGCCCTGACAGTTCAGGACAAGGCTGCCATCGTAGCGCAGCATGCTCGTTCCGCCGGCGATACCGGTTCATGCGAAGTCCAAGTGGCTTTGTTGACCGCCCAGATCAATGATCTGCAGCCGCACTTCAAAGAACACAAGCATGATCACCATTCGCGCCGCGGTCTCATCCGCATGGTGAACCAACGCCGTACACTGCTCGATTACCTAAAGCGTAAAGACAGCAGCCGCTACGTCGCGTTGATCCAAGTACTGGGTCTGCGCCGCTAAGCGTGTAAGGAATGGGGAGCGGTTCGCCGCTCCTTATTTTTATCTGGACAAATAGCGCCGTGCTAGCTGTTCAGGCCGCAAGGATGTGGCGTATTGGATGTCATCGGAGAGGCTTCTAACACCTGCGATGCCTAAGGCATGGCAACTGTTAGGGGCCTCCAATGACGAATTTGTCAGAACGATACGCATAGGGCGTATCGATAGAGGAAGCTATGTTTAATATTGTCACTAAAACGTTCCAATTCGGCGCACAGAGCGTCACTTTAGAAACTGGCCGTGTAGCCCGTCAGGCATCGACTGTTGTGGTCACCATGGGTGGCGTGCAAGTGCTCGTTGCTGTCGTGGGCGCGAAGAAAGCTAAAGCCGGCCAAGACTTCTTTCCATTGACCGTGAACTATCAAGAAAAAACCTATGCAGCCGGTAAAATTCCCGGTGGTTATTTCAAACGCGAAGGCCGTGCCACAGAAAAAGAAACGCTGACCTCGCGCCTGATCGATCGTCCAATTCGCCCTTTGTTTCCCGAAGGCTTCGTCAATGAAGTGCAAGTAACGGCTACCGTTATTTCTACAGACAAGCAGCAAGACTCAGACATTGCTGCCTTGATCGGCACATCGGCTGCCTTGGCTATTTCAGGCCTGCCATTCAATGGCCCAATCGGTGCCGCTCGCGTTGGCTACATCAACGACGAGTACGTGCTGAACCCCACATTTGAGCAAATGAAGGCCTCGGACCTCGATCTCGTCGTCGCTGGCACACAAGCCGCCGTGTTGATGGTTGAATCTGAAGCCAAAGAGCTCAGCGAAGATCAAATGCTCGGTGCGGTATTGTTTGGTCACGACGAAATGCAAGTTGCCATTGCCGCCATTAACGCCTTTGCTGCCGAAGTCGGCACCGCGAAATGGGAAATTGCGCCAGCGGTGGTTAACACCGAGCTGAAAGATGCCATGAAAGCTGCTTTCGGTGCGCAAGTCTCGGAAGCCTATGCCATTAGCGTAAAGCAAGATCGCTACACACGCTTAGGTGAAATCAAGCAAGCTGTGTTGGCACAGTTTGCTCCCGAAGGCAGCGAGCAATGTGCTGGCGAAGTCGAAGAGCTATTTGAAGATCTGAAGTATCGTTCAGTGCGCGACAACATCCTTAGCGGTAAGCCACGTATTGATGGTCGCGACACAAAAACCGTGCGTGCGCTAGATATCCAAGTCGACGTATTGGCACGCGCCCACGGCTCGGCCTTGTTCACACGTGGCGAAACCCAAGCATTGGTGACCACCACTTTAGGTGGCACCCGCGATTGCATGATGGTTGATGCGCTGGAAGGCACGTACACCGACAACTTCATGTTGCATTACAACTTCCCAGCTTACTCAGTGGGCGAAACCGGTCGTGAAACTGGCCCTAAGCGCCGTGAAATCGGTCATGGTCGTTTGGCGCGCCGCGGTGTGCACCCCATGCTGCCAGCGGCTGACAAATTCCCGTACGCCATCCGCGTAGTGTCAGATATCACCGAATCCAACGGCTCATCGTCCATGGCATCGATCTGTGGTGCTTCTCTAGCGCTGATGGCCGCCGGTGTACCGATGAAAGCGCCAGTGGCCGGTATCGCCATGGGCTTGGTAAAAGAGGGCGATCGCTTCGCCGTCTTAACCGACATTTTGGGCGATGAAGATCATCTGGGCGATATGGATTTTAAAGTCGCTGGCTCCGCAAAAGGCGTTACTGCCTTGCAAATGGACATCAAGATCGAAGGCATCACTGAAGAAATCATGGAGGTGGCTTTAGGTCAGGCCCATGAAGCTCGCCAGATTATCTTGGATCAGATGAATCAAGTATTGTCTGCCTCGCGCGCGGAAGTTAGCTTGCACGCACCAACCTACACCACGATTCAAATCAGCACCGATAAAATCCGCGATGTTATCGGTAAAGGCGGCGCTACTATTCGCGGTATTTGTGAGCAAACCAAAGCCACCATCGATATCGATGACTCTGGTTTAGTACGCATCTACGGCGAAACTAAGGCGGCAACGCAAGCGGCATTGGCCCGTGTGCAAGAAGTGACTGCAGAAGTGGAAGTCGGCGCGGTTTATGAAGGTACGGTTGCTCGTATCGTCGATTTCGGCGCCTTCGTAAACATTTTGCCAGGCACAGATGGCCTTGTGCATATTTCGCAAATCGCGCATGAGCGTGTTGAGAATGTTGGCGATCATTTGAGCGAAGGCCAAGTGGTCAAAGTTAAAGTGCTGGATGTTGATCAGCGCGGTCGCATCAAACTGTCGATCAAAGAATTGATCGAAGGCTAAGCAAAATACGGCTGTTGGGCGAGTTAAACCCGACAGCCGTAGGCTTGCTTGTCGATGTAAGGTAAAAAAAACGATCAGAGGCCGCATTCTGGGCTTTAACGCTGACAGTCCATAGTGTTATCTTCTCTGAGCCTTGCTGGCTTGGGCCAGTACACCCGTGCTGCACTACAACAATAATGCTCGCGAGTGATAATAATAATCTTCATAAGGAGAATGACATGAGTGGCTTTCGCCAACTCCGTCTTGGTTTCGTAAGTGTCATCATTGGTTCCTCAGTACTTCTTTCGGCCTGTGACCCAATCGCTTTCGTTAGTAACCAAGCGCTTCGCTTCGTTGAGAAAAAACTTGTTCCGCCCATGTTGCGTGATAATGACATCCGTATGGCTTGCCAATCTGGTGTAGCAACGGCGCCATTAATCATGGCCACAGAAAACTTAGGTGCGGATGCTAATCAGCTAGGTACTCTGCTCTACACTACTGCTGGCTTGTGTGCCGAAATCGATGCAACCGAAGCTGAGTTGCGCTATTTGCGCGCTGCTCGTGTCGGTAACGTTGAAGAGGCGCAAGATGCGCGCATTGAGCAAAAGCGCTTTGCTGAGCTTGCAGCTCGTCGTCAGCTAATCGCCTATCAACGCTTCGTGACCTATTACGAAAAACGCTATGACATTAAAATTGGCGACGAATGCACCGACTTCCACAAAGATTTCGATGAGTTCGTCTATATGCTTGGCCTAGTGACAGGCCTGCAAGCTGTTTTAAACGATATTGTGGCTGGTCAAACTGTTGGTGTTCCAATGGACATCGCAGCAAAAGCTGAGCGTGCTTTTACTTGCCTAGACAATAAAAAATGGTGGGGTGTTCCTCTAGCCGCTCGCGCCGTGGTTTGGAACGTGTTGCCAGGAGCTGATGAGGGTAAAGACCCTTGGGGTGCGATGAATGCATCCATGGCTATCGGTGAGGCGGCTGGTGTGCGCTTACCATTTGCTATGTATGCGTTATCTGCAGCAGGCAAAGACGATCAAATACGCTTGCGTGATGCTATTCGTCGTTACGCCAGCGTAAAAGAAGGTTTCAAGCAAAATCCTGACTACCGCCTAGCCGATAGCATTGCTGGTCTTTTAATAACAACACTATCTGACCGCTTATGGACTGAAGGTGCGGGTACACGTACGCCGCCTGGCATGTTAGGTAAGTTTTGGGATGAAAAAGCTGAGCGTGCGGAAGGCGTGGACATTTCAGACCTCCTGTGAACTTTGTAGACAGCCAAGCGTTAATTGCTTGGCTGTCTATTCAACTATTTATTCTGACCATTTGAGGCACTACTCATGAGAAAAATTAAAACGTTAGCCGTGGCTGCAGTGACGGTACTGGCTACATCAGTATCGGTTCAGGCTAATGCTGCGAACAAAATTTGCGTGTTCGACATTCTTGGCGCCCAAGGCGATGCCTATGGCTTGATGAAAGACTATGCATTAGCGGCCACGAAAATGGGAGCCGCTGTTGAGCTGAAAGCGTATACAGATGAGCGTACTGCAGCTGAGGACTTCAAGGCAGATCAGTGTGATGGTGTATTGCTGACGGGCCTGCGCGGTCGTCAATTCAATAACTTCACAGGTTCATTGGACTCAATTGGCGCCATTCCTTCATACGCGGTTATGGAAAAAGCAGTTGCCACACTGGCAAATCCAGCGCTTGCACCGCGAATGACACAAGGTAAGTATGAAGTCGCCGGTGTTGCCCCTGCTGGTGCGGCGTATCTGTTTGTAAAGAGCCGTTCAATTAATCATGTCGATAAACTCGCAGGTAAGAAAATTGCAATTTTCGACTACGACAAATCGCAAGCCAAAATGGTTCAAAAGATCGGTGCTCAGCCAGTTTCCTCTGACATCAGCAACTTTGGCGCCAAGTTTAACAACGGTGCAGTCGATATTATTGCTGCTCCAGCGCTGGCCTATAAGCCACTCGAGCTTTACAAAGGTTTAGGTAAGGATGGCGCGATTGTTCGCTTTCCGATCATTCAGCTGACTTTCCAACTGTTTATTAACAAAGAGAAATTCCCTGCCAACTTTGGTCAAGCATCACGCAAATATTGGGACAGCCAATACGGCCGCTCCATGCGCATAATCAATAAGGCCGAGAAAGATGTTCCTGCCGCTACTTGGTTAGACCTGCCAGCTTCTGATAAGGAAGGCTATGTTGTGTTGCTGCGTGATGCTCGCATTAGTCTGACTAAAGATGGTATCTACGACCCCATGATGATGAAAATGCTAAAGAAAATTCGCTGCTCAATCGAAAGCGGTAATGCAGAGTGTGCACAAAACTTAGAGTAAGTCACTCTCAAGTAATAAGTGGCGGCGACCTCTAGGGGTCGCCGTCATTGTCTATCAAGGAAGTATAAAATGAATAATAAACCTGCCTTCCTGAACCGCAGCTTATCGGAATGGTTTTCCAGTCTGCCGGTTCTAGCACTACTACTATTAACATTGGTGATTGGCACGGGCGAAATGCTCCATGGCCAGTTGCTGCGTATGGGCGAGCGCATGTTCGGCGACCCCACGACAAACGTTCAGTACTTCATGTTGCGCGCTGATCCAACGCGACCAGAATGTGACCCTAATAAAAATATCGATGCTGCCGTTCAGGCAAAATTAAACGCGCCAGTATCTGATGATCCGCTAGATATGCTTTTTGCTGATGCGGTACAAGATCCAGAAGCAATTCGCTCATCTTTAGAAGCCGCAAAAGCGCTGTGTATCGAGAAAAACGATATTTATGAGCGTGTAGTCGATCACATTACGCCGAAATTGAAGGCGTTCCGTGCGATTGAGACCGGATTCTTTGGTATTTTCAAGTTTGGTACTGAAAATCGTCCATTGATCTTGCTGGCAATGTTCGCCATTGCAGCAATAACGACTACTCTGGGTGTGCATCACATCAACTTGAGGCCACCAAAAACGCAGCGAGATTTCTTCGTCTACAACTCAGCGATGGTTGTTGCGAATAGCATCTTGGCGTTTACATCGTGGTTCTATTACAGCGAGGTGCTGTTAAAGTCCGGTATCCCTGTCAATAAGCCGCTGATTAACTATATCTTCATTGGTCTATTTACAGTATTGGCCATCATTAGCGCTGCTCGACTGATTAGCCCACCCAAAGATGCTCCTGCAGGTGGCAACTTTGGCATGAGCTTGCTGACAATCCCGCTATTCGCCTTTATGGCAATGTCTTCAGCAGCAGCATTTTTTGCTGAGCAACATTGGGCTGGTATCGCGATTTATCTTGGCCAACTACTGGAGTACTCCGGTATTTTCCTCAACCTCGCCCTGTATATTTGGGCTGGTATGTTGCTCAAGCAGACACGTGTAGTGACACTGTTCTTGGATATTGTACGTCCATGGAAGTTGAGCCCTGAGGCATTGACGTGGGTTATCTTGCTAGCCGCTGCAATTCCAACGGCATATACCGGTGCTTCAGGTATTTTCGTTATTGCTGCCGGTGCTATTGTTTACAAAGAGGTTTACTCAGCTGGTGGCCGTCGTCAAATGGCATTAGCAGCTGCCGCGATGTCGGGCTCAATGGGTGTTGTTTTGCGTCCGTGCTTGCTAATTGTTTTGATTGCCGCACTGAATAAGCAGGTGACAACCAACGAGCTATACGGCTGGGGTGTTGGCGTATTCATGATTACTTCGACGCTATTTTTGCTTTTTGCAATGATAGTGAAAGAAGACTCGACTGGCCGTGAGCGCGCTGTATTCTCAACAGCAATGCGTGAGTCGGCACGTGCCTTAGTCCCAGTGTCACCATACATCGTCATCACATTGTTGGTGGTGTATGCCTATAAGTACCTGCTTGATGCTCAGCTAGATGAGTTCACTGCTCCTGTGATGCTGCCGGTAATTATGTTGTTTATCGTAATTTTCGACAAAATGCGCCGTGAGCCTAAAGCTCAAGCTGTACAGGCTAATCCTGAAGCAGAACGTCGTTTATCGCTAGAGCAAGCTGTTCGCTTTGCTACTAACGAAACCATCAGTCATATCGGTGCACTAATCATGCTGATGGCGCTGTCTGTGTCGGTTGGTGGTGTGATTGAGCACTCTGGCATGATGGAAAGCATTCCAACCGATATGGGGAATATTTGGATCACGCTAACTATTATGATGTTCATGATGGTGTTCATCGGCATGATCATGGATCCGTTCGGTGCGGTGATTCTGGTATCTGCAACGGTGGCGCCAGTTGCCTACGCTAACGGCATCAACCCGGTTCATTTCTGGATGGTCGTTTTAGCTGCTTTCGAGCTTGGCTATCTGTCTCCGCCAGTGGCACTAAACCAGCTGCTTACTCGTATGGTTGTAGGCGAAGAGGAAATGGATGCAGCGGATGCTGAAGTCCGTCATAAGTCCTTCTACTACCGCTATGAGCGCTGGATTTTGCCAGTTGTCGTGATGTTCACAGGTCTGCTTGTCGTTGTGTATGGCGGTCAGAACCTTGTGATGCATGGTGCTGAGTGGCAAGAGTCACTTAACGCAATGTTGCAAAGCCTGTTTGGCTAAGCATTACGCACAAAAAAGCCGGCAATTGCCGGCTTTTTTGTGCGTATCATTTAATGAAATAAATGATGCAGGGCTGGGTGTTCGAGCTCGTTAAGCGACTTGTACTGGAATAGCATTAGCGCTGTGGCTAACGGTGTTGTCAATATTGCAATACACCAATCGCGGTTTAAAGGCAGCAAGCTCTGCTTCAGTAAATTGAGCGTATGTGCAAATAATAACGCGATCGCCAGGTTGTGCTTTGTGTGCTGCTGCGCCATTCACAGAGATCATGCCCGAGCCTGATTCGGCACGAATAGCATAGGTTGTGAAGCGCTGGCCATTGCCGACGTTATAAATCTGGATTTGTTCGTATTCACGAATGCCAGAAAGGTCTAGCAAATCGCCATCGATTGCGCATGAGCCTTCGTAGTCTAACTCGGCATGTGTCACACAGGCACGATGTAACTTGGCTTTCAGCATGATGCATTGCATGGGCGTTTACCTCCGCTCAGCAGCAAAAAAACAAGCACAGGGCGGTTTATGGCCGACCTACATGTTGGGCGCGCCATTTTGCCGCAAGAAGCGCGCGTGATCAATCACTCTTCGCTGTCAAATACAGGATATCTATCAGTTTTACTTGAGATCAAAAACTAGATTATCAATGAGTCTAGTCTTACCTAAATGTGCAGCAGCTAAAACAACAGCTTGTGAATGATTGGAATTAAAATCATTCAAATCTAAGCTGCGTACACTGAGATAGTCGACCTTGAAGCCGCCTTGCTTAAGTGCGGTTTTCGCTTTTGCAATGACTTCATCGGTAGCGCTAGCAGGATTCTGTAAGGCATCTCGAACGTCGCAAAGTGTTTTATAAAGTAATGGAGCTTTGCTGCGCTGTAGCTCCGTCATGTATTGATTACGTGAGCTAAGAGCTAGACCATCAGCATCGCGCACTGTGGCGATGCCAATAATGCTGACAGGCAAAAACAGGTCATGAACCAATTGCTTAATGACTGCGAGCTGCTGAAAGTCTTTTTGACCAAATAGCGCCATATCAGGTGAGACAATATTGAGCAGCTTGGCGACGATGGTGGCTACCCCCGTGAAGTGGCCAGGGCGTGAAGCGCCGCATAATTGTTCGGTGATATCGCTGACATGAATGCTAGTTAACTGATTCAAGCCATTGCTATAGATTTCGGTTGCGGCAGGCGCAAACAGCAAGTCGCAGTCAGCTTCAGCCAACAGCGTGCCATCACGCTCTAATGTGCGTGGGTAGCTGCTGAAGTCTTCATTGGCACCAAATTGTGTTGGATTGACAAAAATACTGCAAACGACAAAGTCTGCGCGGCGCTTTGCCTCATGAATAAGGTGAATATGGCCGGCGTGTAGATTGCCCATTGTGGGTACGAAGGCGATGGATTTGCCACTAGACTTGGCCGAGCGTAAAGCGGCGCGAACGCCTTGAATTGTGTGCTCAATCTTCATAGTGATTCTACTTATTCGGCAAACGCGTGTTCGGGTGCTGGATATTCGCCAGATTTAACTTGCTCAATATAGCTGCGGAAAGCACCTTCAATTGAGCCGTCACCACACTTAAGGAAGTTTTTCACAAAGCGCGCAGGCTTTCCGCTATGTATGCCTAGCATGTCGTGCACGACCAACACCTGGCCATCGCAATGTGGGCCTGCACCGATGCCAATCACAGGAACATCTACGGTTTCTTGGACGCGTTTGGCAAGATCAGTTGGTACGCACTCAAGCAATACCATGGCCGCGCCAGCGGCTACGACACTATGTGCGTCATCTAGTAGTTTAGCGCTGCTGGCCTCATCACGACCTTGTACGCGGTAGCCGCCAAAAACATTGACCGATTGTGGAGTTAGGCCTAAATGTACGCAGCAGGGTATGCCGCCCTGAGTCATAAGACGGATGCTGTCGCTTAACCACGCGCCACCTTCGAGCTTAACCATGTGCGCACCCGCTCGCATCAGTACTGCAGCATTGGCCAATGTGTCTTCAGTTGTCGCATAGGACATGAACGGTAAATCAGCCATGATTAATGAGTGCTGATTTCCACGAGCAACCGCAGCGGTGTGGTACGCCATATCGACAACGGTGACGGGCAGCGTTGAGTGATGGCCTTGCAAGACCATGCCTAAAGAGTCGCCAATTAATAAGACGTCAACACCTGCGCGAGCCATTGCTGCTGAAAAGCTCGCGTCGTAGCAGGTTAGGCAGCTAATGGCCTCACCGCGTACTTTCATGTCGCGCAAGGTGCGTAGCGTGATGGGTTTCATGGGCATACTCCGCGCAATCGATTGTGCCTATCGTGGCTGCGCATATTCACTTGAGGGAAGACCAAGGTCAAGGCCACTGAGTGCTATTCAGCGCTGCTCGGCCATCGCGAATCTGGCCATAATGCTAAGCCATCCCGGCTGCAGTTTGCAGCTAACTCATCGATCCGATGGCCATTGGGAAGTACACGCGCCGCCGCAATATCAGCCAGTGGTATTAAAACGAATGCTCGATTAAGTAGTTCAGCATGGGGGATGGTTAGCCGCTCGCTTTGTATTTTGACTTCGCCATATAGCAAAATGTCTAGATCGAGAGTGCGCGCCCCCCAACGAACTAGACGTTCACGACCGGTCATCTGCTCGATAGCTTGCAAAGCATCAAGCAGGGCAATAGGCGAAAGGCTCGTGTTAATGCCAACTACGGCATTGGCATAGTCGGGCTGGCCTGCAGGTCCAATAGGAGCGCTGCGGTATAAGCGAGAAATGGCAGCAATGTGTATCTGCGCATGTGCGGCTAGTTGCTCTAGAGCAAAGCACAAGGATTTGGGCGCATCACCCAAATTGCCACCAAGCCCAATTGCGGCGAATTGCCACTCCACGTTAGCGTCAGTTTTCATGATTACTGTGACGGCGAGGCTGCTTTTTTTGGGCGTCGACGACGCTTTTTCGGTGCTGCAGCTGCTTCAGGCTTTGCTAATGCGCGCTGCATTTCAGCCTGTAAGCCGGGGTCGGCAGCTTGCCAACGCGTCCACCATGCCGCCATTTTGTTCGTGGCTTCTCCCACGCTTTCTCGCATCAGCAAGAAGTCGTAGCCGGCACGAAAGCGCTCATTGGTAGCCATAATTTCGATTTGGCGAGGGCGAGGTGACTCGAGGCGCATTTGCATTTCCCAGATATCGCGCATCACCTGTGAGACATGTTTTGGGATGGCGGTTCGTGCTAATTGCCGACTCACTGCGTGCGTGCCTGCTTGTTGCCATGCCGGTACTGGCGGCACACCATCGCTGATTAATGCCTGCGCGCGCGCTTGCACATCGCCCCAGAGTAGTGCTGCAAAAAAGAAGGCAGGATTAATATGCTTGCCTTCCGCTAAGCGTGCATCGGTGTTTTGGGCGATTTTAAGCCATAGCTGCTCGCAAGGATGCTCTGCAGGGCCGGGGAATAGCGGAGCGAATAGGCTGTACTCTTGAAGCAGTAGTAGCAATGGTGCGGCATGCCCACTTGCAAAGAGCTTTTGACACTCGTCGTAGAGCCGGTGCGATGACATTTCTTCAAGCAAATGCGCTAAAACAGGAATGGGCTTGGCAGTAGCCGGCGCAATAGAAAAATTAAGCTTGGCAGCGAAGCGGACGGCACGCAGCATGCGTACAGGGTCTTCGCGATAACGCGTTTCTGGGTCGCCGATGAGACGAATAACGCGTTGTTTCAAATCGGCTGTGCCATTAGCGAAATCCCACAAAGAGAAGTCGGCAATGCGGTAGTAAACAGCGTTGATGGTGAAGTCGCGGCGTGCGGCGTCTTCTTCTATGCTGCCCCATACGTTGTCGCGCAGGATGCGGCCATCGGCGTTGGTGCGAGCGCTTTGTTCATCACCATCGGCGTGGTTGGCGCGAAACGTAGCAACCTCAATGACTTCACGACCCCAGCGGACATGCGCTAAGCGGAAGCGGCGGCCGATGATCTGGCACTGGCTGCCAAATACCTGCTTCACGTCTTCAGGCTTGGCATTGGTGGCAATATCGAAATCTTTGGGCGATAGGCCAAGTAAAACATCGCGTACGCCGCCGCCAATAAGATAAGCGTCGAAGCCGCAATCTTGTAGGCGATACAGTGTTTTGACTGCGGCGGGACTGAGGTTTTTTCTGGAGACTGAGTGCTGGTCGCGTGGAATCACTACCGGCTTAAGCCGCGTCAGGTGTTTGCCCTGATTTCGCCAGCGATTTAGCCACTTCAACATACGTGCATCTCGAGCCTTGTAAATAAGGTGCGCATGATAGCAGGTTGATATCCGACTGTATGTTAGGGCTTGGCTTGAAACGCAAGGCGGGAGGGGTTACCTCCCGCGTACGCTGAACGGTGTGCGGCTTTATGACCGTCTTATTATTTGGGCTTCTTTTGTTTTTTTTGCCCGAGCATCCTTAGCTTTTGCAGTCCCGCATCCTGGCGAGCGCTTTTTTTATAGAGCCGGTTTCCCGACAAGCGGCTTATTTTTATTGTTCCGCAATTACATAAAGCAGGTACCGTGCCAACTTTATATTATTCTTATTATTTCATATAAATCATTGGCTTATAATTTTGTCGGATATGAGTGTGTGTGCGGCATTAGACTAAAGTGTTACTTGCTGACTTGGTTTGTGTAGATAGGTAACGTAACAGTTGCGATTATTTTATGATCAGCGGCGTCGAGGAATGCCCAAGCGTTGGCGTCGCTCCCAGAGCGTTTTACGGCTAATGCCAAGTTTTTGCGCCAACTCTGTTTCAGACATTTGGTCTTGATGCTCTAAAACGAAGTGCTGAAAGTAGTCCTCTAAAGACAGGCCGGTCGGTGGGTCATCATCGACAACGGTAGGCTGAGCTTGTCGATTGGGATAGGCGGATTCAATGGCCAGTAAGCTAGGGGTGATAACCTCGCTTTCGGTCAAAATTACCGCTCGCTCTATGGCGTTTTCCAACTCGCGAATATTGCCTGGCCAATGATAGTGCGCCATTGCCTCTCGAGCTTCAGGGGTAAACGTTAGTGGTTTCGAACCAACACGCTCAATGGTTCTCGCTAATAGCTGATCGGCAATGGTGAGAATGTCATCGCCGCGATCGCGCAGCGGCGGCAGAGACAACTCCATCACATTCAACCGGAAAAATAAGTCTTCGCGGAACAAGCCTTCGCTAGCAAGCTGCTTTAGATTGCGATGCGTGGCAGCAATTAAGCGCACATCGACTTTGCGCGTTTGCGTTGCACCAAGGCGTCGAACTTCTTTTTCTTGCAGGAGGCGCAATAGGCGCGCTTGTGCCTCTAATGGCAGCTCGCCAATCTCATCAAGAAATAAAGAGCCACCATCGGCGGCCTCGACTAAGCCTTTGCGTAAGCCTTGAGCGCCAGTAAAAGCACCTTTTTCATGGCCAAACAACTCAGACTCGATCAATGATTCGGGAATGGCCGCGCAGTTTACCGAGATTAGTGGTGCATCACGGCGTGGGCTTTGTTCATGCAATGCGCGCGCGACTAGCTCTTTGCCGGTGCCAGACTCGCCTAAAATTAATACGGTGGTGTTGAGTGGTGCGACTCGGCATATGCGGCGATGCATCTCTATCATCGCAGGGCAGTCTCCGATGATGCCGCTATCGGGTTTGGTCAGGGCTTGTTCAGCTCGTAGTGCGCGATTTTGTCGGCGTAAACGCTGCTCGCGCAAAATGCGATCGATGGTAATCAGCATGTCATCGTGATCAAAGGGCTTGGCAATATAGTCCGCTGCACCTGCTTTCACTGCATCGACGGCTGAACGGATGCTAGCGAAGCTAGTCATGATCAGCACGGGCGTCTCACCTGCGCGCTCGATAAGAGCGGTTCCCGGCAAGCCAGGTAGGCGTAAGTCAGAAATGATCAGGTCAAATAAGTCCGGAGATGACTGTGCCAGAGCCTCATCAACACTGCCGGCTTCGGTCACTTCGTAGCCATTACGCTGCAATAAGCGCTTTAGGCCACTGCGGATAACTTGCTCATCATCGACGACTAATATACTGCTCACGCGTTCATATCCTCATTGCGTTTGGCGGCCGGTAGCGTGATTTGTACAATCACACCGGTGCCTTGATCGTAATCACGTTTATCGATTAATTGGATGCGGCCGTCATGTGCCTCAATGATGCCATGAACCAGCGCCAATCCCAGCCCTGTGCCATCACCAAGCGCTTTAGTGGTGACAAAAGGCTCAAATAAGCGCTCGCGCAAGTCTCCATCTGGCAGGCCATGCCCGAAATCTTCAATCTCAATACGTAGTGATGGCCCATGCTGGCGCGCACGGACTAAAACTCGACCCGATTGTGTGCTGGCATCACGGGCATTGCCTAAGATGTTGATAAAGACTTGGCAAAGGCGCTGGGCATCGCCATAGGCGCTTAGACTGCTATCAATATGCACTCGAAAGTCTACCTGGCGCGCTTCTGGTGCGAGCTTGAGTAAATGCAGCGACTCATTAACGACGGCAAGCAAAGGCACAGCGTCAAATTCACCGCCGACATGATGCTCAGTGCGGGCAAAGCCCACTAATGATTGCACAATGCTAGTAACGCGCTTGGTTTGATCGAGAATATCTTGCGCGGTCGCATGCACTTCATGATCGATCGCGTGTTCCGCTTTGAGGTTTTGCGCTAAGCATGCGATGCCGGTAATCGGATTGCCAATTTCATGTGCGACCCCAGCCGCTAGGCGGCCAACTGCCGCTAAGCGCTCGCTATGATGCAGGCGAGACTCGAGCTGCTGTAACGAGGTTATTTCTTCCATCACCAGTACTACGCTGCCATCGGCATCACCAATCATGGCGCGATGAAGATTAATCCAGCGAGTTTGGCCATCTACAGTTAGGCGATGACGTGACTCGAGCGCGCCAGGCTGGTTAAGAAACTTTGCTAGCGTGTGGTTCCACGGCTCGGGAAGGCTGCTTAGGCGTGAGCCAATAACATCGATATCGGCGCAGCCAGTAATATCCATGATGGCACGATTCCAGCTCAGCACCTCTAGGTCTCCCGCCAGCGTACATACGCCTAATGGCAAGTCATGCAGGGTTTGGCGATGAAAGCGGCGCAAGGTGTCAAGCTCTGCCGCAAGCCCTGAAAGCTTGTCGCGATATTCCTCCAAGCGTGACTCAATAAAGTGAATATCTTCACCGGGGCTTTGCGGCACGATTTGTTGCGGCAGATGCTTGTCGAGCAACTCCATAGCCAAGCTTGGTCCCAATAGGCCAGATAAATTGGCGCCAAGCTGGTCTCGCAGACGCCGCAAGGCATAAGGGCGTCGTTCAGTGCTAGCCATATTGAGGTCATGACGAGCCATACCAACTTCGCGCTCAGCAGTTAAGGGGCCAAGTGCAGGCGTTAGTGCAGTGACAAAAGCATCCACAGAGTCGGCGGCCAAGCTCCAGCGCACTGGGCTACTAAGGTTGTCAACTGAGCAGGCTTCGGCAACTTCACGATCGGCAGCAGATTGTGGTTGCAGTAATGACACGACGACGAGAACAATGCCATTGCCTAAAGTGGCGATGATGCCCATGGCCTGCCAATGGTCGAGTCGCGAAGTGGTGATGATGCCTAGGAGTTTTCCGCTATTAAAATCAGCTAAAAAAAATGATGGTATGGCTAGCATGACGATCCAAATAGCCATGCCAAAGCTCAAACCTGTGAGCATGCCTGAGCGTGTGGCGCGCGGCCAAAACAGCAGGGCCAAAACACTGGGCGCCAATTGCAAAATGGCAACGAATGCCAACATTGACATTTCGGTGCTGTCGGGGCGTAAGTTGGGCAGCCATGACAGCATAAAGGCAGAGAGCAGGATGAAGCCGATGAGAAAGCGGCGTTGTCGCTGAGTTTCTAGGTACAGTGCATCGTCGGTAGGCCAGCCACGCAAAGGCAAAATGACATGATTCAGCGTCATATTTGCCAGCGCCAATGTGGTGACAATTAAGATGCCACTGGATGATGCGAGTGCACCAATAAATAGCAGCAAAACTAATGACGGCGATCGCGATTCGATAGCCACGCCGAGGCTGTAGAACTCCGGTAAGTCTGCTAAGCCAATGGCTTGTCCTGCCCATAAAATGATGGGAATACCAAGTGCCATTACGAGCAAATACAGTGGGAAGGCCCACGTTGCAGTCAATAAGTTGCGTGGTTCGCGATTTTCCGTAAACGCCATGTGGTAGAGGCAGGGCATGACGACTGAAGCGAAGAAAAACACCAGTAGAAGACTGTGCCAGTAACCTGCTTTTAGCGGCTGAAATAGATTGCGTAAGGCTTCAGGATGATGACTTAGCCACTCATTAACGCCCGTGCTACCACCAAGCACGCCGAAGTAGGCATAGAGACCCACTGCCGATATGGCAATGAGCTTAATGACGGATTCGAGCGCGATCGCCACCACAAGGCCATCATTTTCCTGATGGCGACTGGACTTTGCGCCAGCGCCAAATAGTGACGTGAAGCAAATCAGCATGATGCAAAACACCAGGCCCATAAGCTTATTGCTAGTGCCGCCGGTGAGTATGCGTGCGACTTCGCCAACGGTTTGCATTTGCGTGGTGAGCAATGGCATGACGCCAATGAGCATAGCGATAGTGGCTAGCGTGCCGGCTGCTTGGCTGCGATAGCGGAACGCGAGTAAGTCCGGTAATGAGCTTAGTTGATGGCTGCGCGCAAGCCGAAAAAGTGGCTGCAAAAATACCGGCGCCAAGAGGAATGCGCCAGCTAAACCAATATAGAAAGTGAGAAAGTTGAAGCCGCTTTCGCGTGCGAATTGCACGGCGCCAAATAAACCCCAGGTGCTGACAAAAACACCCAGCGACAAAACAAACACAGCTGGGTGGCGCACCCAGCGCAAGGGAAGCCAGCCGTGCTCACTGGCGTAGGCGGCAAAAAATAAGATACCCAGATAGGTAGTCGTTAGCGCAAATAGCAGGGTAGGACTAAAGATCATTTAAATCGCGGCTCCGTGCTACCCAGTAGCCCAAGGCTATTAGCAGTGCCCAAATAGTGTAGGGGCGATACCACGCGCTGCCGCCTTCGCTCCACCAATCAATGATTACGGGAGAGAGTAAATAAGCGCCGGCAACAAACAGTAAAATAAGGCGGTCAATATACACGCGAGGACTCCGAAACGCAGCGACTGTGCGTGTTGGCACGGTATCAGCTTTAGCTCATGGGGCAAAGTCAGGGTAGCTTAATGTCACCTATAGGAAGTGCATTTTCACACCAATGCGTCACAGCCCATTGGATGATTTCACTAACAGATGCTTGGCGAAGCTCGGCTGGTGGTTGCTGCGCTAGTAGTTGTAGCGCTACAAACATATTTTCTGCGGCATGGTCGGTATTTAGCGCGGGAGCATGGCTTTGCTTTGAGAGCTTCTGGTCAGCACTGTTAACAAGCATCGAGATATGTAAAAACTGCGGTCGGGCCCAGCCAAGGCTATCGGCGAGATGGCACTGCCGTGCCGTGTTATCGAGCAAATCAGCGCCGCGAACAACTTCGCTAATGCCCATGTCATGATCATCAACAACGGTAGCGAGCTGATACGCTGGCAAATCATCGCGCCGCCACAGTACGGCATCGCCGCAGCTAAGGCTTAATTGTTCAGAGAGCTCACCGCGGAGGCGATCATGATAGGTGCTTGCTGTGATAGGCGATCGTAGGCGCCAAGCGGCATCATTGGCGCTAGGGCGGTGTTCTCCGCGCCGGCATGGGCCTAGGCAGTCGAGCACGCCAGCCTCGGCACGAGCGCTACGTGAGCAGTCGCAGGCATACACTAATTTTTTAGCAATGAGGTCTGTCAGCACTTCTCGGTAGCGCGCAATGCGCTGATGCTGCCAAACGATTTCGCCGTCCCAGTGCAGTCCATGCGCATCGAGCGTGCTGATGAAGCCATTAGCTGCGCCGGCCTGCTCACGAGGAGGGTCAATGGTATCGATACGAAGTCGCCAGAGGCCGCCTTGACGTTTGGCGCTGGCATAGCTGCTGAATGCAGCAAGAAGAGATCCGAAGTGTAGTGGGCCGGTTGGCGAAGGCGCGAACCGGCCGATAACACGGTTAACCACCAACCAGCTGCTTTTCCTTGATTTCTTGCAAGCTCTTGCAGTCGATACATAGCGTTGCGGTGGGGCGTGCTTCTAAGCGGCGAATGCCGATTTCGATGCCGCAATCATCGCAATAGCCATAATCGTCTTTTTCGATACGATCGAGCATTTGATCGATTTTCTTGATCAGCTTGCGCTCACGGTCACGTGTGCGTAGCTCTAGCGAGAATTCTTCTTCTTGTGTGGCACGATCGTTAGGGTCAGGCAAGCTGCCGGACTCATCCTTCATGTGGTGCACGGTGCGGTCGACTTCCTGCATTAGCTCACGCTTCCATGAAATTAAGATCTCACGAAAATGTTGCCGCTGAGCCAGGTTTAAGTAGTCCTCACCTTTGGTTTCTTTATACGGTTCAACACCGTGAATTAGGACGATACCAATCGGTTTTTTCTTAGTTTTGGTGGCCGCAATAGGCGTTTTTTCAGTAGTGCGGGTAGGCATGGTTCTTTCTCACGCAGATAATCGCTCTCTATAGCAGAGCCTTGGCAGGGGCGCAAACAAAACAGCGTTATTTGCGCGTTAACAAACTATTGTTCGGTTAATTCGATGAATCCGTCCTTTATTTGGATGGGAGCGCTGAGTAACGATTCTCCTTGGCAGGGGCCGCTAACACAGTGGCCATCCTCCACTTGAAACAACGCGCCATGGTTGCTGCAAATAAGGAAATAGTTCTCGCTGTCCATGAATTCATCAGGATTAAACTCTAGGTTAATGCCTAAGTGTGGACAGCTATTGTGATAAGCGTAGGTTTGACCATCACGGCTGACCACGATGACCTCACCAACGGGAGAGCGAAAGGCTCTTGCCTCGTTTTCAACTAAGTCAGCGCTGGCACATAAACGAAAACCCATTACGCCTCCGAATCAGCGCTGAGTAGCGCGCGATATTGTTCAATGCTCAAGCGCGGGCCAAACTGCGACACCACTTCAGCGGCGGTGCGCATGGCTAAGCGTGCGCAGTCTTCAAATTTCCAGCGTTGGCTTAAACCATACAGCACTGCGCCAGCAAAACTATCGCCAGCGCCTAGTGTATCTACCGGTATGGCGGGACAGGCAGGTAGTTCTAGCACGCTAGTTTGGGTCCAGACCCAAGCGCCATTTTTGCCACAGGTGATGATGCCGCGCTCAGCCACGCCGCGTAAGGCAATGAGGGCTTGGTCGAGGTCATCGCAGCCGGCAAAACCACGAGCTTCATCTTCATTGCAGAATAGTAAGTCGACGCCATCGGCGAGCAGTGACTGCAGCTGAGGCAGGAAGTATTGCACCATGGCGGGATCGGAAAACGTTAGTGCGCGTTTAACGCCGGCCGCTTTCGCCAACTCATGTGCATGTGCGACGGCATCGCGAGCCGAGTCGGATGTGCAAAGATAGCCTTCGATATACAGCCATTTGCTGTCCTGTAATGCTTCAGGGTCGAGCTCGGCGCGCGAGACCTCGGCGGTAATGCCCAAATAAGTGTTCATGGTGCGATCGGTGTCGGGTGTAACCATGACCACACAAGTACCGGTAACACCTTCGGGGCGTACTTCTTTCAGATTGGTGCTGACATCGGCGGCGAGTAAGTCATCGCGATAGAGTGTGCCGAGCGCATCATTTGCAACTTTGCAGTGATAAAAGCAGCGAGCACCCATGGCGCTGGCGGCGATGATGCTATTGGCGGCCGAGCCACCGCTGGCCTGCTTGAGGCGCGGAGCATTAGCATCGAGAGCGCTTAATAGCGTGGCTTGAGCATCGGCTTCGGCCAGGGTCATCACGCCTTTTTCAATACCGTGTTGGCTTAAAAAGGCCTCGTCGACTGCGTATTCGAGGTCGACTAGGGCGTTGCCAATGGCGTAAATATCAAAGCGGCGGCTCATGGCGATCTCATTAGTTCAGTGAATTTCAGCGCGCATTATAGAGATGCTCACGCTTTCTGCCAGATGACAGTGTTTCCGCTGCTGCGCTGGCATGCGTACAATGCGATCTATTCTATTTTTGTGGATGTTCTGCGTGGCCAAAACTCCAGCCTCTAGCAGCCGCTTAAAAACAGCGGCCGTTTTAGTTTTTATGTTGATCACCTTGGTCGGTGTCGTCGGTGGCGGTGCCTATATCATGCATTTAGATAGCATTGTGCGTGAGAAGTTTGAGGGCAAGCGCTGGGCGATTCCAGCCCGTGTGTATGCGCGTCCATTGGTGCTTACGAAAGGTGAGCAGCTATCACAACAAAGCGTTGAGGATGAGCTACGCCTGCTGAACTATCGCCGTCTTGCTGGTGCGCCATCCTCTGGCACCTACGATGTTGATGGTAATACACTGTTTATTCACAGTCGCGGTTTTGCCTTTGGCGATAGTCGCGAGCCTAGCCAATTATTACGAATTCGTTTTCAGCAAAATCGCTTGGTGGAGCTAGCCAGTACGCGCGTTGGTCAGCGTGGCAGTGTGCGTCTGGAGCCTTTAGTGATTGGCGGTATTTATCCTAGCCAAAACGAAGATCGCATCCTGATTCAGTTAAAAGAAGCGCCGCCGTATCTAGTCGATTCGTTATTAGCCACTGAAGATCAGCGTTTTTATCAGCATATTGGTATTTCGGTGCGCGGCATTATGCGCGCGATCTGGGTCAATCTTACTAGCGGTCAAGTGCGCCAAGGCGGTAGCACGCTAACGCAGCAGCTGGTGAAAAACTTCTACCTAAGCGATGAGCGCTCGCTCACCCGTAAAGTTAATGAAGCCTTAATGTCGCTGCTGCTTGAGGCCCATTACAGCAAGTCTGAGATTTTAGAAACCTATCTCAATGAAGTGAACCTTGGTCAGCAAGGCACGCGCTCGATTAACGGCTTTGGTTTGGCAGCGGAGTTTTATTTTGGTCAGCCATTGTCGGAGTTGTCTTTGCCGCAAGTGGCATTACTCGTTGGCATGGTAAAAGGCCCCTCGTATTACAACCCGCGTCGTAACCAAGAGCGTGCCCTGCAGCGCCGCAACATCGTGCTCGATAACTTATATCGTGAAGATAAGCTCAGTGCGCCAGATCGTGATGTCGCGATGAGTAAGCCCTTGGGTGTAATTGCTAAACCATCGGCTTCGAATAATCTTTACCCTGATTTTCTCGATGTGGTTCGCCGCCAGTTGCGCGAAAGCTATAAGTCAGATGATCTCACCAGCCAAGGGCTGAGCATTTACACCACGCTCGATCCACGGGTGCAAAATGCCGCTGATGCCGCCCTGCGCGATACCGTCGCACGTCTTCGCAAGCAAGGCCGCAAGCTAGATAAGCTCGAAGGTGCTGTGCTGGCAGCTGATCTGCGCAGCGGCGAACTGCGTGCCTTAATTGGCGGTACGGGTATTTTTACTGGCTATAACCGCGCCATCGATGCCTCGCGCCAAGTTGGCTCATTGCTGAAGCCAGCTATTTACCTAACGGCATTGAGCACGGGCCAATACACTTGGCAAACCCCGATTAGTGACGATCCCGTAGAAGTGGTGAGTGATTCCGGTAAGCGCTGGGAGCCACAAAACTACGATAAGCAAAGCCATGGCTCGGTACCATTGCGAACGGCTTTGGCTAGCTCGTATAACCAAGCCGCTGTGCGCTTGGGAATGACCGTTGGCCTGCCTGCTTTCATCAATACATTGCGTCAGCTCGGTGTTGAGGGTGACCTGCAAAGCTACCCATCGTTACTACTAGGTGCTTTGAATCAGTCGCCAATACAGGTGTTGCACTTGTATCAGGTCTTACTGACTGGCGTGCGCTCTCCGATTCAGAGCATTCGCGAAGTCGTTGACTCTGATGGCCAGACCTTGCAGCGCTTTGCCGGTGAACGTCGGCAAGTCGTTGACCCTGCCGATACCTATGTTCTGCATTATGGCCTTGAGCAGGTCGCGCGTGCCGGTACTGCCGTCTCCGCGTATCGGCGTTTGTCGAGCAGCACGGTAGTCGCCGGTAAAACAGGCACTACAAATGATTTACGCGATAGCTGGTTTGCTGGTTCGGCTGGCGATTTACTCGGCGTGGTCTGGCTAGGTCGCGACGACAATAGCCCTACGGGTCTATCGGGTGGCACCGGCGCCTTGCCGGTATGGACCGATATGATGGCGCGTTTATCGCCAAGCTATCATGCGCCCGATCTGCCTGCCGATGTGTCGTGGGAATGGCTAGACCCATCAACAGGTCGTCTAAGTAATGCAGAGTGTGGCGGTGTGCGAATCCCAGTTGCGGCCAAGTCGCGGCCACAGGAAATGACGCCCTGCGCCACGGGCGGTATCCCTGGCTTCATCGACTCCATGGTCGATGGCATGCTGAACTTATTCCGTTAAGCCATCGCTAGCTGCAGGCGGCTCGCTGCCTATTGATTCGGCAGCATCTGCCTCAATGGCCTCAGGTGCTGCCGGTGACGATTCGGCAGTATTCGTTTCCGATCGTGCCTGGGTGCTGCCGATAATCTCAGGCAACATACTCTCGGGTAGTGCATCTTCGCTTACTGTAATTGGCTCAAACTCCACATCTTTGCCAAACACGGCCTTGCCATCGAACATCAAGGTCATCACCGCCATTTCCAGGATGTTGCCCTTGCTATCGGGGCCACGAAATTTCACGGGGAAATTACGCAGGCCTGGCGCGAGCCAGATGTCATAACCGCTTTGGCGTGTACCATCGTTACGAATGCGTGAACCGGTGAGGTGGATGGTGCGTAGTACGCCGCCGGGAAGCTTAAGCTGATCCTCGGAAATGATGTTCAGTGCAATTTCATACACTGAGCTACCTGTGGTCACCATTAAGCGTTTCTCGGCTTCGCCGCTATAACTTACTGCCACGTGGTAGGGCAGACTAGCCATGTCTTGAAAGTCGGGGGTTATCGGTGCTGTCTCTCGATGTCCCGCTTTGCCGTGTATTACCACGCCGGCATCGCGATCAAAGTCAGCGTATTGCTTCAGGTCATTATTCAGCAAGAGGCGATAATGCTCGGGGTGTAAGCCTTCTGGTGAAACCTCGCCTTCACTGCTGAGCGTGGCGGTGAAGCCGAACTTGCTTGCATTATTGATAATGGCGTAGCGAAAGCCTTCCATAAACCATTTCTGCGTGAGCTTGAGCTGGAAGCCGTAATAGGTCGCGCGCTGCAGTGCGGTAACTTGCACTGGAAAGCTTGGTGCTGGCTCAATGATTTCAGGCGCCGGAGCATCAGCAACGATCTCATTGAGTAAGTCGTCACTGATGGTGGGCTCGGTAGCCTTAACGATAATTTCGGGCTTGGGGGCGGCTTTAGGTTTGGCTGCTACAGGCTTAGCCTGTTCAACGACCACTGGTGCTTCTGGCTTGAGCAAATACACAACTGGCCATTGGCTTTCTGGCTTAGGTTTTGCAAATGCGAGTTTGACGCGCTTAAGCTCTTCGGCAGGCTTTTTCGACAATACCTCATCGCTGCTTTCATCTTGCCAAGGCCATGACCACTCAATATCGGTGAATGTCAGCACATGCGCCAACGCCGATAGCACTACGGCTATGCAAAGACGTTGGCGGCCTGTCATGGCTTAGCGACGCGTCGCCATCAGCGCGCGTTCGGCGGCGGCGATGGTGTTGTTGATGTCTGACTCTGTGTGCGCGATAGAAACAAAGCCGGCTTCGAAAGCCGATGGTGCTAAATACACGCCCTCAGCCAACATAGCGTGGAAGAAAGCCTTGAAATACTCGGTGTCGCCCTGCGTTGCCTCGGAAAATGACCATGCCGGCGTTTCGCTGAAAAAGAAACCAAACATGCCGCCAATATGATGCGTACTGATAGGCACGCCAGCCTTACGACCTGCGGCCTCGAAGCCTTCGCAAAGTGCCTTCGTGCGAGCGCTCAGTTGTTCATGGAAGCCGGGTTGGCGAATGAGTGACAGCGTCTTTAAGCCTGCACGCATGGCAATTGGGTTGCCCGAGAGTGTGCCAGCTTGGTAGACCGGACCTAATGGCGCGATACACTCCATGATGTCGCGGCGACCACCAAAGGCGCCTACCGGCATGCCGCCACCGATGATTTTGCCCAGTGTAGTGATGTCGGGTTTGACGCCATAAAGCTCCTGAGCACCACCGAGAGCAACGCGGAAGCCGGTCATCACTTCGTCAAAAATAAGCACGCTGCCGAACTGATCGCAGACTTCGCGCAGGCCTTGCAAGAAGCCGTGCTTCGGCGGGATCAAATTCATATTGCCGGCGACAGGCTCAACAATGATGCAAGCGACTTTGTCGCCATGCTCACGAAAATAGTCGCGTACAGCATCGAGATCGTTATAGGGCAATGTAATGGTGTGCTGCGCAATGCTGGCGGGCACGCCAGCAGAGCTGGGCACGCCTAAGGTCAGTGCGCCGGAGCCGGCTTTCACTAGCAGGGAGTCGGAGTGGCCGTGATAACAACCTTCAAACTTCACCAAGACATCGCGGCCGGTAAAGCCTCGTGCTAGGCGAATGGCACTCATGGTGGCCTCGGTGCCGGAGCTGACCATGCGCACTAAGTCCATTGATGGCATGAGCTCGCGCACGCTGGCGGCCATTTCCACTTCGACTTCCGTGGGCGCACCAAATGACAGGCCCAGTGTCGCAGCTTCTTGAACCTCGCGAATCACATCGGGATGGGCATGGCCCAAAATCGCCGGCCCCCATGAGCAGATATAGTCGATATAGCAATTATCATCGGCATCAAAAAGGTAGGCACCTTGAGCGCGCGAAAAAAATACTGGATTACCGCCAACGCCACGAAAAGCGCGCACGGGCGAATTTACGCCACCGGGAATGTGTTTGCAGGCGGCGGCAAAAAGCGCTTCGGATCGATTGCTGCTCATGGGGTGTAAATCTCCTGGGTCAGGCGCTGGCTGTGCGTGAGAGTGTCATCGCTGCGCCAGAGTTCGCTAATGAGTGCGATGGCATCGGCGCCAGCATCGCGGATAGGCGCGATAGTATCGACGCTAATGCCGCCAATCGCTACCAGTGGCAGGGAAAATTCTGCGCGCGCGGCGCGTAAAGTATCTAGGCTGCACTGTTGCGCATGAGGTTTCGTTGGTGATGCGAACATGGCGCCGAAGGCTAGGTAGTCCGCCCCGGCGGCGACAGCTTGTCGGGCTAGGCTTAAGTCATTGTGGCAGGTAACGCCGATAATGGCGGCTCGACCAAGCACGGCGCGCGCATGCGCCACTTGCCCATCGCTTTGGCCAAGATGGACACCATTGGCGGCGGTAGCTTGAGCGAGCGCAATGTCATCGTTGACGATAAATACAGCGCCGAATTCGCGGCATAGTGCGGCCAGAGCTAGGGCTTCGCGTAGGCGCTGGGCATGGTCTGAGCTTTTGTCGCGATACTGCAGTATGCGTACGCCGCCGATTAGCGCTAATCGCGCTTTCGCCACCAGCTCATCACCAAGGCTAGCATCGGTAACCGCATAGATGCCGTGAATACGCTCGGGCTTTTGAGTGGGGCCCGCTAGGCGGTTTGGAATGAATTGGCCTGTATCACGAGGCCGATCGGCGTGCAGCAGCGCTCGGCGCACAAAGCTTTCGGTCAATGGTACGGCGTCGTGGACAGCAAGCCCGCGTGCCATCGCTGCGCCCAATGTTGCTGCTAATGTACAGCCCGAGCCATGAAACTCGCCATCGAGCCGACTGTGCGATGTCTCTAGCGCCAGCTCGCCATCTACATACAGGCGATTGACTAGCTGATTGCCAGGCTCATGGCCACCAGTAACCCAAATCGCTGCTGCCCCAGCTTTACTCAATATGCGGACCGCCTCAGCATCATCTTCGCAGGCAGCGAGGCGGCGTAGCTCCAATGTGTTGGGTGTAATAACCGCCGCTTGTGGCAGCACGGCAACCAATGCTGCGCGTAAATCGTCATGCGCTAAATTACCGCCAGCGTTGGCTGAGAGCACGGGGTCGAGCACCACCGGAATGTGTGGATGCTTGGCCAGCAGCGAAAATATAGCCTCAACCACGGCGCGCGACCCCAGCATGCCGATTTTGATCGAAGCTACATTCAGGTCGGCAAGCACGGCTTCGGCTTGGGCAATGAGCAGCTTGGTATCGACCAATGAAAAATCATAGACGCTTTGGCTGTCCTGTACGGTGAGCGCTGTACACACCACGGCCGCATGACCACCAAGGCCGGCAATCGACTCTATATCCGCTTGTAAGCCGGCACCGCCGGAAGGATCTAGGCCAGAAAAGCATAAAGTCACTGGGCGCATGGAACTCATATAGGTTTCACCACTACCAGAATCACAATCGCTACCAGTGCCAGTACCGGCAGCTCATTGAAAATACGAAAATAGCGGCTGCTATGTTGGCTGCGACGTTCTGCTAGGGCGAGGCGTAAATGATTGCAATAGAAGTGATAGATCAAGAGCAGGAGCACTAAGGCCAGTTTTGCATGCAGCCAAGCCTGATGGCCGTATGCCGGCCACGCCAACACTAAAAGCCAGAGGCCGAGCACAACAGTGGCAATCATCGAGGGCATCATAATGCCGTTGTATAGGCGCCGCGCCATGATGACGAAACGATCGTGGCTGATCTCGTCTCGACTTTCGCAGTGATAAACAAAGAGTCGTGGCAAATAAAATAGGCCGGCAAACCAGCACACCACAGCGATGATATGAAAGGATTTAATCCACAGCATGAGCGTCTCCTAGCAAGGTCAGCAGTCTGCCAATAATGGCGGTGCTAAGCTAGTTGGCAAGAAAAACACTAGGAACGTTTGCCCTATGGCCATGGTTTCCTGATAATCCTTATCTGTCTGAAGTTTTTTAAGCCCGTGAGCGAGGAATAGCCCTTGATTAAGGTCGGAATTGTAGGTGGCACTGGTTATACCGGTGTTGAGTTGCTGCGTTTATTAGCGCTGCACCCTGAAGTTGAGCTAACGGCAATCACGTCGCGTGGCGAGGCTGGCCAAGCTGTGTCAGCGCTTTACCCGAACCTGCGAGGTTACGTCGACATCGCCTTCTCCGAACCATCCACGGCTGTTTTGTCGGCTTGCGACGTAGTCTTTTTTGCCACGCCCAATGGCATTGCCATGAAGCAAGTACCTGAGTTACTGGCCGCTGGCGTGCGTGTTATCGATCTGGCTGCCGACTTCCGCATTAAAGACGCTGTGGAGTGGTCAAAATGGTATGGCATGGAGCATGGTTGCCCGCACTTGCTCGACGAAGCGGTTTACGGTCTGCCCGAAGTCAATCGCGAAGCTATTAAAACAGCGCGCTTAGTCGCAAATCCTGGCTGCTACCCAACGTCAGTGCAGCTTGGCTTTCTACCACTGATCAATGCTGGCGTGATTGCCATTGATGCGCTCGTGGCCGATGTGAAATCGGGAGCCTCTGGCGCTGGCCGTAAAGCTGAGATAGGCACTTTAATGGCTGAGGCCGGCGAGAGCTTCAAGGCATACGGCGTCGCCGGTCACCGCCATTTGCCTGAAATTAAGCAGGGCTTGGCACTAGCACATGGCGCGCCAGTTGGCCTGACGTTTGTGCCACATCTATTACCAATGATTCGCGGCATTCACTCCACACTTTATGCGCGCTTGGTAAAACCTGTAGACGACCTGCAGGCACTGTTTGAGGCAGCCTATGCTGATGAGCCTTTTGTTGATGTAATGCCTGCCGGCAGTCTGCCGGAGACACGTAGCGTGCGTGGTGCCAATACCTGCCGTTTGGCGGTTTACCAACCGCAGGGTGGCGATACAGTCGTTGTGCTCTCAGTCATTGATAACTTGGTCAAAGGTGCTGCCGGCCAAGCCGTGCAAAACATGAATTTGATGTTTGGCTTTGATGAGCGCATGGGCTTAGCACATATTGGTCTTTTACCCTGATGGCTAAACGAGACACAATTCGGCGCTACATGCCAACAGTACGCGGGCCAGTCATTGCTTTTTTCACTAGCGCTTGGGGCATGTTCAGCATCGCGATTGTGGCGGCGTGTATTGGTTTTTTTGCTAGCCAGCTATTAAATCAGTCATTAGGTGCCGACCATGAAAGCAGCTTGCAAAAGATGCGTGCAAGCTATGAGAAGCGCCTGTTAAATGAGCGTGAGCGTGTCGCTGTAAAGGCCAAAGAGTACGATATTATTGATGCTGCTTCGCAGCGGTTGCAGGAAGATAATCAAGAGTTGTTGGCAGGTATGTCAGCACTTGAGGGTCGTGTCACGTTTTATAAACGCATGGCCTCACAGAAAGCGGCCAATGTGCCACTTGCTATCGAGCTATTTGAGTTGCTGCCGACTAAGGATCCGCAAGTCGTGCGCTACCGAATATTGATTGTGCGCAGTAATGCATCCGGCAATGCGGCAGAAGGGCGTGTTAAGGTGAAGGCCAGTGAAGGCGGCCGTCAAATTGAGTTAGCTGTCGACCAGCCGCGATTTACCTTGCGTTATTATCAGCAATTTAGTGGCGAATGGCGACTACCCGATGGCTTCAGTCCAGAGCGTGTAGATATACAAGTGCGCAGTGGTGCCAACAGTTTAGATCGGCGCTACAAGTGGGAAATTAAGACTCGTTAAGGTGTGAGCTATGTTTAAGAAAAGTAAAAGTGATCCTGCTGCCTATAAAGACCATAGCTTTATTAGCAGCCAATCAACCATTCAAGGAAATATTTGCTTTGTAGGCGGCCTACATGTTGAGGGGCGCATAGAAGGTAATATCAGCTCTAAAGAGGGTTGCTTAATGGTTCATGGTCATGTCGCAGGCGATATCGACGTGCCCAATGCCATCATTAGCGGTACGGTAAATGGCAATATTACGTGTTCTGGTCACCTTGAGTTGGCCAAGGGCGCTCGTGTTCATGGTGTCGTTACGTATCAAAACATGGAAATGCAATTGGGTGCAGAGGTGGTTGGACGACTTTGCGTGCTATCTGCTGCGCAAACCGCGCCCAAAGCATCAAGCAGTGTTGAGCCAAAAGCTGTAGCTGAGCAAGAGCGCTCGGTGACGAATGTTCGCGCGGTATAATGCGCTGCCTGCAACAGGCTTTTTTGCACTATCTAGGTGAAAGTCATGAGTGAACAAACTGCTGCTTTAGCGCTTTCCGATAAAGCAGCTGACAAGGTGCGTAAACTACGTGAGGGCGAGAACAATCCAGAGCTGCGGCTTCGTGTCTATATCACGGGCGGTGGCTGTGCGGGCTTCTCTTACGGCTTTACCTTCGATGATGAAGTGAAGGATGGCGACTCAAGTTTTAGCAATGGTGATGTCGAGATGCTCGTCGATCCCATGAGCTTTCAGTACCTCGTGGGCTCTGAAGTTGATTATGTTGAGGGTTTGAATGGCTCGCAATTTGTCATCCACAACCCTAATGCACAGTCGACCTGCGGTTGCGGCTCGTCATTCTCCATCTAGCGATATCCCCAGCCTAGTTTCTTTCTAGGCTGGAAAGTATCCGCCCAACACACGAGCCCCTCGAGCACCGGTGACTTCGGGCACATTGCCGCTTAAGCCCCGAGTAAAGCGCATTGCTAACCATGCAAAAGCCATTGCCTCAATAGCTTGTGCCGGATACCCATAAGCTTCGCTGCGTTTGCACTGCCAGCCGCTAAGTTTTGCCGAAATTGCTTGGCAGAGAGCGGTGTTATTGGCGCCGCCGCCACATAGGATAAGCTCCCCGTTTGGTGCTTCGCGCAAAATCGCATCCGCTACAGTAGTCGCAGTCAGCTCTAGCAATGTCGCTTGCACGTCCTCGGGCTTGAGAGTCGTGGCCACTGTCGCTAGTTGCTGCTCTAGCCAGTCCATGCCAAAGCTCTCACGCCCCGTACTTTTCGGTGCTGGAGCTGAAAAGTACGGCATCGCTAATAGTGCCTTGAGTAATTCTTGCTGGCATGTGCCGCTGGCAGCCCAGCGCCCATCATCGTCATACGCTTTGCTAGTATGACGCTGGCACCAGCCATCAAGTAGCATGCTGGCGGGCCCAGTGTCGTAGCCGCGTACGCTTTGGCTCGGTTGCATGACGCTTATATTTGCGATGCCGCCTAGGTTAAGCGCTACCACACAGCGCTCGCTGTTGGCAAAAATGGCCTGATGAAACGCGGGAACTAAGGGGGCTCCCTGGCCGCCTGCCGCCATATCGCGTTGACGAAACTGCGCCACCACGGATATGCCACTCAGCTCTGCCAATAGGCTAGGGTCGCCAATTTGTAGCGTGTATGGCTTGTCGCCATGCGGGCGATGACGCAATGTTTGGCCGTGACTACCAATGGCACGTACATCGCTAGGCTTTAGCTGGTGTTCTGTAAGTAGCTCATCAATCAGTGCGCTGGCTCGAGCTGACCACCACTGCCCAGCTCGACCGCTGCGATCCATTTCATCTGTGCACCCAGCTGCTAATGCCAGTAACTCCTGGCGCTCTTCAGCTAGCCAGGGATAGCTTTTTTCTCCAATGAGTCGCGGTGTTCGCTCATTGCTGAAGTCCACCAGTACGGCATCAAGGGCATCGACACTGGTGCCGGACATTAGGCCAATAAACAGCGCAGACATGGCGCCTCCAAAACAATAAATAGTGTAGTGAACTCTAGCAGGCTTAGCGTGGCGTCGGCGCAGCAGAGTGCTAAACTCTGACCATTGGTTTTTTATGACCGCCATGACTAAAAGCTTAAGCCTATGACACCCGAACAACAGCTCGCGCTCATTATGCGCGGCACAGAAGAGATTATCCCTGAGGCCGATCTGCTAGCAAAGCTGCGCGAAGGTCGGCCGTTGCGTATAAAGGCAGGCTTTGACCCCACGGCACCAGACTTGCACTTGGGCCATACGGTGTTGATCAATAAGCTAAAGGTGTTTCAGGACCTTGGCCATGAGGTCATTTTCTTAATCGGCGACTTTACTGGCCGAATTGGCGATCCTACCGGCAAAAATATTACGCGTAAGCCCTTAACCGAGGAGCAGGTCGCGCAAAACGCAAAGACTTATGCCGAGCAAGTATTCAAGATTTTAGACCCCGCTCGTACGCGTGTGGTGTTTAACTCGGAATGGATGTCTAAGTTGTCGGCAAGCGACTTAATTGGCTTGGCGGCGCAGTACACCGTTACCCGCATGATGGAGCGCGATGATTTCACTAAGCGCTTTGCGGCACAGCAGCCGATTGCGATTCATGAGTTTCTATATCCATTGCTGCAGGGCTATGACTCAATTGAGTTAAAGGCTGATGTCGAGCTAGGCGGCACCGATCAAAAGTTCAACTTGCTGATGGGGCGCACGCTGCAAGGCCGCTATGACCAAGCTGCCCAGGTCTGCATTACTGTGCCAATTCTCGAGGGTCTCGATGGTGTGCAGAAAATGTCGAAATCCTTGGGTAATTATGTCGGTGTCTCCGATGCGCCGGGCGAGATGTACCAAAAACTACTTTCTATTCCGGATACGGTGCTGTGGCGCTACTTTGAGCTACTAAGTTTCCGCAGTATTGATGAGATTGCGGTTCTGCAGGTCGATGTGGCTGCGGGGAAAAATCCGCAAGAGGCGAAAAAGCTACTAGCAGAAGAGATTGTCACGCGTTTCCACTCGGCCGAAGCCGCGGCTGCGGCGCCGCAAGCAGCAGGCAATGTGCTGCGCATGGGTGATATTCCGGCGGATGTGCCTAATGTAGATGTGCTCATGGATTCTGATGAACCAATCTATCTAGTGGCGATTCTTAATCGTGCCGGCTTGGTTCGTAACTCGGCAGCTGCAAAAGATGTCGTTGCGCGCAAGGCTGTATACATTGATGGCCAACCAGCAATTGATGGGTTTTCAATGAGGCGAGGTGATAGTTGCGTGATTCAGGCCGGCAAAAAGGCGATTGCTCGTGTCACGTTGCGTTAATGACAAATGCCAATAGCATGAGCAAAGCCGCATAACTGCTCATGCTTCGTACGAAAAGGCATGGTTTTGCTGAGAAAATGAGCGGTTGAAACAAATTTGTCAAAAACCACTTTACACGCTCTCAGGCATCCCTATAATGCGCCCCACACCAGCGCTGCTTCGGTAGCGAAACAAGATTAGTTGTGTAAAAACAGTAACTTGGGTGTGGGGAGTGAGGTTGATTAT
>JBFJJU010000013.1:0-35347 GCA_041612115.1 Perlucidibaca sp. | reverse complement strand
CACACTTAAGCGCTCATTGGCCAAAACGTCGAGCACATGCAGTTTTTGCTCAAAGGTCATGCTCGGGATGAGCTCCGCCCATTGCGTACGCTGCTTGTTTTCACCTTGATCGGCTTGCGCCAAGACATCAGCCAACGCCGCTTCTAGGCGCGCCACGTCTTTATGCTGAGCAATTTCCGCCAACACTTTGTCTTTTTCCACTGTTGATGCACTTAGGCGCGTGGCATCACGCGAACCCAGTAAACCGGTGCCGCCATTTAAGCCAGCCCACTGAATGCTACATGCCGACAGCATCATGATCACCGAAAACATAGTTAATACACGGCGCATGGCCAGCTCCTAAAGGGCTAATAAATCAAACAGAACTTAATCACGAAGGCTGAGTTGCTGCCAACCCCGCTCATCGGCAATGGCGGATAAAATTGGATCCGCATCGACTGCTACAGGGTGCGTAACACACTCTAGCAATGGCAAGTCGTTGCGCGAATCAGAGTAAAACCACGAGCCATCAAGACTGTCATCATGATCTTTTAGCCACGCCTTAAGTCGAGTGATTTTGCCCTCTTGAAAGCATGGCACACCGAGCACTTGCCCAGTGTAATCACCCTTAGCATCTTGCTCGGGCTGCGTCGCGATTAAATGCTCAACGCCTAGGCGCTTGGCGATAGGCCCTGTCACAAACTGATTGGTCGCCGTAATGATCACTAGCGTATGGCCGAGCTGCCGGTGCTTCTCAAGCAAGGCCTGAGCTTTCGGCAGCAGCATAGGCTCAATGCGCTCACGCATAAACTCCGCATGCCATTGCGCCAAAGTTGCCGTTGTATTACGCGCCAAGACGGCGAAAACAAACTGGCAAAATGCGTTGATATCCAGCGTACCCGCCTGATAATCGGCGAAAAACAAGTCATTAGCGCGTGCATAAGCTTCCGCGTCTACATGGCCTTTTTCTGCCAAAAACTCACCCCATGCGTGGTCAGAGTCGCCCGCCAGAAGTGTGTTATCCAAATCAAACAGGGCAAGAGTCATCTTAAGCTCACCAGATAGGCCATAAATTTTCCTCTAGGATACTCATTTAGCACGAATAAATCGCGGCTCATCCTTGCCGATATCGCGGCACTGCGGTACTAATACAGGTAATAAATCTAAGTTTTTCAAGGACTCTCCAGTGATCGACGGGGACGGCTTCAGGCCCAACGTGGGCATCATTATTACGAACGACTCGGGCGACGTGCTCTGGGCAAAACGCTATGGCCACGATGCTTGGCAATTTCCTCAAGGCGGCATTAGCGATGGCGAAACGCCCGAGCAAGCTATGTATCGCGAGCTCTGGGAGGAGGTCGGCCTAGACCCTGAAGATGTCATCATCTTGGCTCAAACTCGTGGCTGGCTACGCTACCGCTTACCTAAGCGCTTCATTCGTAATGATAAACCGCCACTGTGCATAGGACAGAAACAGAAATGGTTTTTGCTAAAGCTGGTCGGCGCAGAATCACGGGTTGCACTCGACAAACAAAAGCACGCCGAGTTCGACCATTGGCGATGGGTTAGCTATTGGTATCCGCTAGACCAAGTGGTGTCGTTTAAACGAGAGGTTTATCGCAAAGCGCTGAAAGAGTTGCAGCCTCGCGCGCCAGTCGCCCTAACCGCTAAAGCAGGATGAACGAATGCCATTGACCACCGAACCGAGCATGCTGGAAATTCTGCGCCGCATTGTTCAGGAGGTCGACTCCGCACCGAACTTTCAGGCTGCACTCGACATTCTCGTCGCCTCGGTACGCGAAGCTATTGGCACTGAAGTGTGTTCGGTTTATCTGCTTGATGATCGCAATAATCGCTTGGTCTTAATGGCCAATGAAGGCTTCAATCGTGAAGCCATTGGCCTCGTTAGCATGGCCATGGATGAAGGCCTAGTCGGCCTCTGCGCTACTCGCGAAGAGCCAATCAACCTACAAGATGCCGCCTCACATCCACGCTATCGCTACTTCCCTGAGACCGGCGAAGAGCACTACAACGCGTTTTTGGGTGTGCCCATCATGAACCGCCGCAAAGTGCTCGGCGTGCTGGTTATGCAGCAATGCGATAATCGCCGTTTCGATGAGGGCGAAGTAGCTTTTATGGTTACTCTCTCGGCACAGCTTTCCGGCGTGGTCGCGCACGCTAAAGTGCTCGGCCAACTAGAGATATCTAAAAGCTCACGCGGCAGTGCCACCCAGATATATCAAGGCCTTACTGGCGCCCCAGGCGTCACCATTGGCCGCGCAGTGGTGCTTTACCCGCCGTCTGACTTAGATCAAGTGCCCGATCGCGCAGTCGATGATGTCGACTCTGAGCTACTGCTACTAGCTAAAGCTTTGAATACGGTTCGTGCGCATGTACGTGCGCTAGATGAACGCATGCGCGACAGCCTTTTACCCGATGAGCGCGCACTCTTTGATGTGTATTTGCGCATGCTCGACGACAACGCCCTTGGCGGAGAAATTGCTGAGCGCATCCAGGATGGTAACTGGGCACAAGGGGCATTGCGCTCGGTCATCGATGAGCATTTGCAAAATTTTGCCAAAATGGACGATCCCTATTTGCGCGAACGCATGTCGGATGTGCGCGACCTTGGCCTACGCTTATTGGCGCAGCTGCAAGAGCAAGAAAGCGAAGAAGTCCGCGAGTTCCCAGACAATAGCATTCTTATCGGCGAAGATATCTCCACAGCCATGCTGCTTGAAGCACCGCTAGATAAAGTCTGCGGCGTGGTATCGGCCACCGGTGCCGCCAACTCGCACATGGCCATTGTCGCGCGCGCGCTAGGCATTCCCACCGTGGTCGGTGTCAGCGATATTCCTGTGACTTCGCTCGACGATGCAGAAATGATTATTGATGGCTATATCGGCCGCGTCTATGTGCAGCCATCGCGCATGCTGCGTAAACGCTATAAAGACATTATCAAAGAAGAGCAGCAGCTCACCGCTGAACTCGACGCCTACAAAGATAGAGACGCGGTCACGCCCGATGGTTTCGCTGTGTCACTTTGCGTGAATACCGGCTTGATGGCCGATGTCGCGCGCGCCAAAGATCGTGGAGCCGAGGGCGTGGGTCTGTATCGCTCAGAAATACCCTTCATGTTGCGCGAGCGCTTTCCCAGCGAAGAGGAACAGCGGCAAATTTATCGCCAGCAGCTGGAGGCCTTTGCGCCGAAGTCAGTGACCATGCGCACGCTCGACATCGGTGGCGATAAAGACCTGCCGTACTTCCCAATACGCGAAGATAACCCAGCACTTGGTTGGCGCGGCATTCGCGTCACACTAGATCACCCTGAGATTTTCATGGTGCAAGTTAGGGCCATGCTGAAAGCTGCTACTGGGCTGAATAACTTACATATTTTGCTACCCATGGTGACATCGGTGAGCGAAGTAGAAGATGCCGTGGCGCTGATTCATCGCGCCGTGGAAGAGCTGCAAGAAGAGGGCGAATACGCCGTTACCTTGCCGCGTATCGGCGTCATGGTTGAAGTGCCGGCGACGATTATTCAAATTGCCGACCTCTGCCGTTTAGTCGACTTTGTCAGTATTGGCTCCAATGATTTAACACAATATTTACTGGCCGTAGATCGCAATAACTCACGTGTTGCTAACTTGTACTCACCCTACCATCCGGCGGTTTTACGCGCCGTGCGCTACGTCGTTAATGAGGCTCATCGTGTGAATAAGCCAGTGAGCATTTGTGGCGAGATGGCTGGCGACCCAGGCACTGCTATTTTGCTGATGGCCATGGGCTTCGACACGCTGTCGATGAGCGCCAGTAACTTGCTGAAAGTGCGCAAAGCCATCTGCCTAACACCAATGGCGCAGGCGAAAGCACTTTTGGAGCGAGTCTTAGCGTTTGATAAGCCTGAAGATATTCGCGCCGAAGTGGAAGAAGAGCTAGCGGCATTGGGCCTGATTGATCTGCTCAGACCTAGCACAAGCGCGGCATGACATCGCACAGCTCGGCATGACAAGGCCTATCCGAGCTAACGCGCTAGTGAAAACTGAACTCGCGCGCCGATATTAAAATCCTGCTCATGCCACTCGATGCGCTCTCGGCTCACACGTAGCCATGTCGAGTTGCGCGTGCCATAAGCAGGCGTACGGATGCATATGGGCGATAGGGCTCGCTCCATAAAGGTGCCAACACCGGTGTTTGGTAGCTCATCGTCGCTAGCCGCGGTTGTATCGGCCAACAATGCCAAGGCATGATCTGCGCACATGGCCACTTCAGCGCTACTACAGCTAGCCACTAGCGACTCATGCTGACTCCATGCTTTTGCCGCACCAACCAAGTGCCGTAACTTAGGCCACGGGGTGTCCAGCCTCGCATTAGACAAGCCATGCCAGCCGGGACTTACGACATGCATCTGGCCGCGATCATCGACACAAAGCAGCTGCTGGCCATCGCAAAGTAGCAGATTAAATCCGGCGTAATCTTCGGCTTGCGCGGCAATACGTTCGGCAGCGATAAGCGCTGGCTCATCACTATTGAGAAATTGCGCAACCAACTCACCTCGCGAGCGCAAACCAGCAGCCTTGGTCGGGTCGCGAAAATTGGTTAGCGCGGCAAAACGACCAGTTAAGGTGACACCCATCCAAGTGCCGCCTGCAGCAAGATCTCGACCAGCCAAGAGTTGGGGTGCCTCTAGCCAATGCTGCGTTGGCGCGGCCGGGCGCGCGAGAAACTCATCGCGATTAGCCCAGACTTGCAGCGGTAGGTCGCTATCGGGCTGCCAATGAAATGCTAACAAACACATCGCGGCTCCTCACTCGTCATTAACTACTTTATGGCATATAGCCTAGCATCGCGCCTTGTAAATGACTCTTTCGGTCTTTCTGGCTTATGATGCGAGCTGTTTGTAAAAGGATGTCGCCATGCTCACTTACCCTCACATTGACCCTATCGCGCTCAGCCTCGGCCCGCTCAAAGTGCACTGGTACGGCCTCATGTACCTGTTCGGTTTTGGCTCAGCCTATTTGCTCGCTCTGTGGCGCGCCAAACGCATCGGTTGGACCAATGACCAAGTTGCCGATCTGATTTTTTACTGCGCCATGGGCGTGATCATTGGTGGCCGATTGGGCTATGTTTTCTTCTACGGCTTCGATAGATTTATCAATGATCCGCTCTGGGCTATTCGCCTCTGGGAAGGCGGCATGAGTTTCCATGGTGGCTTTCTTGGCGTACTCGCTGCTGGCTTTTTATTTGCCCGTCGCTACAACACACCATGGCTGGAAATCACCGACTTACTCGCCGTCATCGTACCTCCTGGCTTGATGTTTGGCCGTATTGGAAACTTCATTGGCGGCGAGCTTTGGGGCCGACCAGTGACCAATCCTGAGCTGGCTTGGGGCATGGTATTCCCTCATGTCGACGCCTTAGCGCGGCATCCATCGCAGCTCTACGAAGCGCTATTTGAAGGCCTGGTGCTATTTTTGGTGATCTTCATTTTCACACTCAAGCCACGCCCACGCATGGCCGCCTCGTCACTATTTCTTATCGGTTATGGTCTCGCCCGTTTCAACATCGAGTTTTTCCGCGAGCCCGATGTCGACCAAGGCTTTGTACTTTTCGACTGGATGACCAAAGGCCAAATGCTCACCGCGCCCATGATCGCGCTCGGCGTTGTGCTACTCATCATTTCTTATCGCAAAAGTAATGTGGCTCGCGTGGCCGAGCAAACGCGCGCGGCATTAGCGAAGCGGAACTAAAGCATATGCAGCAATATCTTGAACTACTCGCCCGCGCTCGCCATGAAGGCAGCTTCAAAAGCGACCGCACTGGCACTGGCACCTACTCCGTGTTTGGCCATCAAATGCGCTTTAATTTGGCCGATGGCTTTCCAGTATTGACCACGAAAAAGCTGCACTTGAAATCCATCATCCATGAGCTGCTGTGGTTTCTCGCAGGCGACACCAACATCGCCTATTTGCAAGAAAACGGCGTGCGTATTTGGGATGATTGGGCCGATGAAAGCGGCAATCTTGGCCCGGTTTATGGCTACCAATGGCGCTCATGGCCAGCGCCCGATGGCCGGCACATTGACCAAATAAGCCACGTCGTCAATATGATCAAAACCAACCCTGACTCGCGCAGACTCATTGTCAGTGCGTGGAATCCGGCACTGGTCGATGACATGGCCTTGCCGCCATGCCACGCGCTGTTTCAGTTTTATGTGGCCGATGGCAAGTTATCCTGCCAGCTCTATCAACGTAGCGCCGACATCTTTTTGGGTGTGCCATTTAACATCGCCTCCTATGCCTTATTGACGATGATGGTCGCGCAAGTCTGCGGCCTGAAAGTTGGCGATTTTGTCTGGACCGGCGGCGACTGCCATCTCTACAGCAACCATATCGAGCAAGCTGACACACAGCTTGCGCGCACGCCTGGATCATTACCAACGATGCGCATCAATCCCGACATCACCGATCTATTTGCCTTCCGTTTCGAGGACTTCACGCTCGAAAACTACGAAGCGCAAGCGCATATTGCCGCCAAGGTAGCCGTATGAATCCTGACATGATGGGCAAAGAAATCCCCGACGACCTGCAAGACTCATTGCCTGATGACGCCGTGCGCGTGTCATTAATCGTGGCAATGGCGAGCAATCGCTGCATTGGCATCAATAACGAACTGCCATGGAAGCTGCCCGAAGACCTGAAATACTTTAAGCAAGTGACCAGCGGCAAAGCCATCATCATGGGTCGCACGACTTACGAATCACTCGGCCGACCATTGCCCAATCGCACTAATATTGTGATGACCCGCGATGCCGACTGGGAAGGGCCAATTGGCACACGCGTGGTGCATTCGCTAGAGGCTGCGCTAGCGCTGGCTGAGGCCGTGGCGGTAAGCAATTATCAGGATGAAGTTGTAGTGATTGGCGGCGCGCAAATCTATGCACAACTGCTGCCGCAGGTTGAGCGCTTGTACATTACCGAAGTTCACACAGAAGTCACCGGCGATGCCTTTTTTCCAGAATTCAACATGACTGAGTGGCAGGAAGTTTCCCGACGAAAGCATAGCGATGAAGCCAGCACAATCGGCTACGATTTTGTCGTTTACGACCGCACCATCAGCACCTAAGGCACAACACTAGCACGACGCTAATTAGCGCTAGTCGCATTAGCCGCAATAATAAAAAGAGGGATCATAATGCAGGTAAGGAATACCCAATTTTTGGCGCAAGTGAATACGGCAGTTGACGCCATCATCGCCGCTGTCGGCAAAGAGCTCATCGTGGGCATGCCACTTGGCTTAGGCAAACCACCGGAACTTATTAATGCGCTTTATGATCGCGCCGTGGCCGATCCAAGCCTTTCGCTGACAATTCTCACCGCACTGTCATTGGAAATTCCATCGCCTGGCAAAGGCCTTGAAGCCAAGTTTATGGCGCCGTTTTTAAATCGCGTGTTTGCCGGCGTGCCTGAGCTCAGCTATATGCGCGCACTGCGGCAAAATAAGCTGCCAAAAAATGTTGTGGTTTCAGAGTTTTTCTTCAAGCCCGGTAGCTTTTTAAACAATGCCCACGCGCAGCAGCACTACATCAACAGTAATTACTCCCACGCCGCGCGCGACGTTTTCAATAATGGCTGCAATGTCACCATGCAGGCCATTAGCCGCATAGGCGAAGGTGCCAATGCTCGCTACTCATTAAGCTGTAACCCCGACACAGGCCCCGAGCTGCTCGAGCTACTAGAAGAGAGCGGCCGCCCGCATGTGGTTGTTGGCCTCGTCAACACGCGCCTACCGTTTATGACGCATGATGCAGAAGTGCCGGCATCGACCTTCGACATCATCATCGATGACTCGGTTTATTACACCGCACTGTTCTCAACACCCAAGCAGCCAGTGACCACTCCCGACTACTGCATTGGCTTATATGCCAGCAGCCTAATTAAGGATGGCGGCACGCTGCAAATCGGCATTGGGGCGCTCGGCGACGCCATCGTTTATGCCACGCAACTGCGCCATCAAGACAACCAAGTGTATCGGCAAGCGCTCAATGATCTTGGTGCAACGCAAAACTATGGTGAATTAATCGAGCATATTGGCGGCCAAGGCATATTTGATAAAGGCCTCTACGGTGCCACCGAAATGTTTGTCGACGGCTTTTTGCATCTAATGCAGGCCGGCATTTCACGTCGTGAAGTTTATGACTTCTGGGCCTTGCAGCAGCTGGTCAACGACGGCCGCATCGACCCTCAGGCCATCGCAGCAGATGCACTTGATGCACTGGAGTCTCTCGGCGTGCGAGTTATTCGCACTGAGGACTTTCAACGCTTGCAGCATCACGGCTTTTTCAACGAAGCCACTCGTTACGATAACGGCTACCTCATCGCGCCCGATGGCACTCGCGTAATCGCCAATGTCGCTGAGCCAGGCTCGCGTGCAGTCATGGGCGAGCAATGCCTAGGTTCCGCACTGAAAAACGGCATTGTGCTGCATGCTGGCTTCTTCCTTGGCCCACGCAGCATGTACCAAGCCATTCACGACATGACTCCCGCTGAAAACGCGCGCATCTGCATGACCGGCGTCAACAAGGTCAACCAGCTCGATCACAACCCGCGCCTCTACAAAGCCCAGCGCATCCATGCTCGCTTCATGAATACCGGCATCATGGCCACGCTTTCTGGCGCCTTAGTCTCTGATGGCCTCGCCGATGGCCGTGTGATCAGCGGTGTTGGTGGCCAATACAACTTCGTCGCCATGGCACATCAGCTGCCGACTGGTCGTAGCATTCTCATGGTGCGCGCCGTGCGTGATGGCGCGCATCCAAGCAGTAATATCGTGATGAACTATGGCCACATCACCATCCCTAGGCATCTGCGCGACATTGTCATTACCGAATACGGCATCGCCGAATTGCGCTCAAAATCCGATGCTGATGTCATCAAAGCATTACTTAATATCACCGACTCACGCTTCCAAGCAGCATTGCTGGCCGAGGCTAAAGCCAGCGGTAAAATCGAAGCCGACTACGTTATTCCCGAACTACGCCGGCACAATTTCCCCGCCATGCTGGAGAATAAACTTAGCTCGCAACGCCAAGCCAAACGCTTCCCCGCATTCCCCTTGGGTAGCGATTTAACTGATGATGAAATTCGCCTAGGCGCTGCACTCAAGGCCATGAAAAAGCGCGTAGCGAGCACACCTAAATGGCGCCTACTATTGAAGCTAGTGAGCTTCAACGCGAACCGTATTGATCCCAAATTAACGCCATTACTTGAGCGCATGGACCTTGTTAAGCCAAAAGCCATGGAAGATAAAGTAGCGCAAATGTTACTGGTCGAGGCATTGACGGGCTAAGACTTAAGGCTAATGCCTTAATTTTCCAATCCGACTAGTCTGGACATACCTAATTAGTCGGATAAGCCCATGTCATTGACGCAAGCACTGCACCGGACACTGCAACAACGCCCAGACGCTATTGCCACGATTTATCGCAACCGACGCCAGAGCTATCGCGTGTTTGGCGAACGTGTGGCGCGCTTAGCAGGTGCACTGCAAGGGCTAGGCATGGGCGTTGGCGAGCCGGTAGCCTTGCTCAGCCTCAACTCCGATCGCTACCTTGAATACTTCATGGCTGTGCCTTGGGCTGGCGGCGTAATCAATCCCGTCAACACGCGCTGGAGCGCCAGCGAAGTGGCCTTCTCGCTCGACGATTGCAACACGGCCATCTTATTAGTCGATGACCAATTCACTAGCATGGTGCCCGAGCTTCGCCAACGCGCAAAAAGCCTGAGAATCGTGATTTACACCGGCGAGCATGAAACACCCGAAGGCATGCTCGGCTACGAAGACTTAATCGCTAGCAACGAAGCTGTGCCTGACGCTTACCGACACGGCAACGACCTCGCCGGTATCTTCTACACCGGCGGCACCACCGGCTTCCCCAAGGGCGTGATGCTCTCGCACATCAACCTAAGCTCTGTTGCTCTTGCGCTTGCTGCCGCTGGTATCGCGAAGCCCGGCTGCATTGGCCTACACGCAGCGCCGATGTTCCATTTGGCCGATTTTGCCTTACTTAACGCGATGCTCACCCATGGCAGCACACACGTCATGCTGCCCGGCTTTGAACCGCTCGCCGTCCTAAAAACCCTGCAAGATGAGCGCGTGACGGAAACCATTTTGGTGTCGACCATGATTCAAATGCTCGTCGACCATCCGCAAGCCGGTGATTTTGACCTAAGTCATCTGCAGATGCTGCTTTATGGTGCCTCGCCGATTAGCGAAGCCTTATTGAAACGCGCCATGGCTTTGCTGCCCAATGCCGGACTGCTGCAAGCCTACGGCATGACTGAGCTAGCGCCATTGGCAACGCTGCTCTTGCCGCAAGATCATCTCATCGAGAGCAAAATGCGCTCTGCTGGACGAGCCGGCCTGTGTGCCGACGTGCGCATTGTCGATGAAAATGACCAAGAACTACCGCGCGGACAAGTTGGCGAAGTAGTAGTACGTGGCCCTCACGTCATGCTCGGCTATTGGAACCGCCCAGAGGCCACCGCCGAAGCGCTAAAAAATGGCTGGATGCATACAGGTGATGGAGCCTATATGGACGATGATGGCTATGTTTTCGTCGTAGATCGCATTAAAGATATGATAGTTACTGGCGGCGAAAACGTGTATTCGGCAGAAGTCGAAAACGCTATCGCGCAACACGCCGCCGTGGCTAACTGTGCCGTTATTGGCGTGCCATCTGAGACCTGGGGCGAGACCGTGCATGCGGTGATTGTGCTGAAAGCTGGCGCAACACTCTCCATTGAAGCGCTTAGCGCGCATTGCGCAGAGCGTATTGCCAAATATAAATGCCCACGCAGCTTGTCGTTTATCGACGCGCTGCCGCTCTCTGGGGCAGGCAAAGTGCTTAAGCGCGATCTCAGAAAGCCATTTTGGGATAACCAGCAGCGCGGCGTGGGCTAAGCAGCCCATACCGCGCTCAGCTTATTGAGTAGAGCGCATGGCCGCTAATAGATCGCTCGCAGGCAGAACTGGTAGCAGTAGTCGCGACGGCGCATCGCCACCAACAGACACAATGTTTAAGCCGGGCACTGGCAGCATATAAGTGGCAGCGCCGGTTAGATATACGCGAAGTCGGTGGCCTGCCTGAAAGCGATTACCAATAGGCCAAAACTCCACGTGGTATTTTCGGTTTTGCATTGGTAGCGCGTAAGATTTTCGACTGAAATCTGCATATGGCTGCACAACTTCACCTGAGCCATCTCGTACAGTGCGCTCTTCGACAAGGTTAGGGTAGCTTGCACGTAGGCGGCCAACAGCCACCGGATAAGCACTGCCATCAGGCCACACATCAGCGATAACTGCCTGAATGTCGCCATCGGGCAGCAACAAAGACAAATACACTTCTAAGCTGGCCGGGCCCACTACATCAACATCCTTGCTCAGCACAGGCGTGGTGTAAGTCAGTGATAGCGGCTCCATCAGCGCCAACTCAGTCAAAAATGGTAATGCATTAAATAAGGGGGCGCCGGCACCATAAATTGTCGCCGTGGTGTTGGGGTCGGTGGCAGTCGGCAATGACGTGACTGCAGGATAGGTCTGCAAAGCTTTCGTTTTGACCGGTGCCGAGGCGAGTTGGCCATCGTTGATAGACTTTGCGCCACCGCCGCGACTGGCATCTAAATACAATGACTGCCACCGTGTTCCAGGCACTGGCCAATCGCTTGCATCGACTTTTGTAAAATGGCCATCCAGCGATGCTTTATAGCTCCCGTGGCCGACCAGCATCTGCACTTTTGGCTCTTTATCGATACCGTTTTCAATGCCCAGCAAATAGCGATCAAACCAACGCTTATATTCTACAAATGGATCTGGGCCAGTTTTCGGAAAACCATCGTGCGCGCCAAAAACCCGCAAATGAACCGGCACACCAAGATCACGCAGCATTTTATAGCTTTCAAATGGCCCACGTGACTCAACATCATAAAAGCCAGTGTCCGCTAGCACAGGAAACATATTTGGCCCTGGCCGTTGAGTGCGCGCCTGCCAGTAAGCATCTTCAGATGGGTGCAACAAAAGTGCATTTGGCAAAAGATCGAGCAGGAAGCCCAGGCCGGACTCTAACAAATCAATTGGTAAGGGGTTTGCTGCCATTCGGTCAGGCAGGCTAGCCAATAATGGCGCGCCGACACCAAAACCTACCGCTATTGCGGGCAATATATTTTGCATGCCGCCGGGAAACAGCAGGTCTCGATACAGATCATTCGTGCCGGCCATTAGCGCAGCAGCATCTACGCAAGCGAGCGGCAAATGCATGGCGTTATAGACAGCGATAGCGCTGGCCGAAAAGCCATACAAGCCAATATGGCCATTACTCCAAGGCTGCTCGCAGGCCCATTCGAGAAACTCAGCAACATCTAATTGATCGCGCGGGCCAACGGCACTCCAAGTGCCTTGGCTGGAGCCTGTACCGCGAGCGTTAACAAACACATGATTATAGGCAGGACCGAAGTCGGGCACGGCTGAGCCAGAGCCGTAGGGGCTAAATTCAATGATAAGCGGGCGCGGTTTGAGCTCATCTGCAGCAGTAATGATCGCGTGAAGTTTTTTACCGTCGCTGGCCTTAAACGTTACCGTTTTCTTAACTTGCTTGGATGCAGTTTCAGGCTTGGGCTCTGTGCCAGGGTCTGCTCCGGTATCTATTACTGCTGCTTGCGGCGCTTTTTGTGCAGCGGAATCACCACCACATCCAGTAATAGAAAGCGCTACCACACTGGCCAAAGCCCAACGTAAAACCTGCATATAGCCTCCAGACACTTTTCGGGCAAGCCCGTCATTTGTTTATCAGCATATGCCTAGCTACCTTTTCCACAGGGCTCAAATCGAGACAGTAGCGGTGCCGAATCCGGACAGCAGTCATGACTTTCGACGCAAAACTATGATGGCCACCCACACTTAATGAAGCGCAACTTGATCCAGATCAATAAAAGCTAAAAAGATTTACTCGAAACTGACTTGACCATTTTGGTTCATATTTGGAGAGCTGCGCATGTCCACTACCAAACGGCTTTGGCTTGGGCTGGCACTGCTATTAGCGAGCACGTTCAGCGTGCTTTTGCTCATGGGCAATGAAATTTATCGCGTCGCGCCGCCCTTGCCCGATCGCGTCGTCTCAACATCGGGTAATACGCTATACACCCTCGATGATTTAGAAACTGGCCGACAAGTCTGGCAAAGCATCGGCGGCATGCAAATCGGTTCGATGCCGCCAGCAAAACGCTGACCATTTCAGACGATCGTGCAGCCGTTATCAACAATCTGATTTCGCACTACGAAAGCTTATTTAGCGATGACCCCGAGACTGCGGCTTTACGCGAAACCTATGCCATGAAAGATGGCAGCGTCGATACTCAAGAGCATCGACGCCAGCTCAGCGGCTTCTTCTTTTGGACCTCATGGGCCGCGGTAACTCAGCGCTCAGATAGCAAAGCCAGCTTCACCAATAACTGGCCATATGAACCGCTAGTGGGCAATACGCCGACGCCTGGGACACTGATTTGGTCATTGTTTAGCGTGTTGTTCATGATCGCCGGCATTGCCTTGCTAGCTTGGCATTACGCCGTGTATGCCAGCCAAGAAAAGCCACTTGTGCCGCCAGCCAAAGATCCATTACTGAACATCGTCATCACGCCATCCATGCGTGCAACAGCGAAATACTTTTGGCTAGTCGTGGTGCTATTTCTTGTGCAGATTTTGCTCGGCGCTATCACCGCACACTTCCAGGTCGAGAAAGACTTTTACGGCTTAGATATCTCGCAATACCTGCCGTATTCGCTGACTCGAAGCTGGCACACCCAGCTCGCTATTTTATGGATTGCCACGGCATGGCTGGCTACCGGCCTATACATCGCGCCTGCCGTATCTGGCCATGAACCGAAATACCAACGCTTTGGAGTGAATTTCCTATTTGTCTGCTTGTTAGTCATTGTTGTCGGCGCATTTGCCGGTCAATGGTTTGCCGTCATGCAAAAGATGGGGCTGAAATACAACTTCTGGTTCGGCCATCAAGGCTGGGAATACACCGATATTGGCCGCTTCTGGCAGGCGTTTTTGTTTGTCGGCCTAATGCTTTGGCTGGTCTTAGTCGGGCGCTCGCTCTGGCCTGCCATGCGTCGAAAAGATGACATGGCCTCCATTGTTGGCCTGCTATTTTTATCCACCGTATCCATCGGCCTGTTTTATGGTGCGGGCCTGATGTGGGGCGAAAAAACCCATATCGCCATGGTCGAATATTGGCGCTGGTGGGTGGTGCACCTCTGGGTAGAAGGCTTCTTTGAAGTATTTGCGGTGGCGGTGATCAGCTTCCTATTCGTTCGACTCGGCTTGGTGCGGGCCAAAAGCGCCACCATCAATGTGCTCTTCGCGACTATTGTGTTCATGGCTGGTGGCGTGCTCGGCACCTTCCATCATCTGTACTGGAGCGGCACGCCCACCGCAGTGCTGGCGCTTGGGGCATCGTTCTCGGCACTAGAGGTAGTGCCACTCGCGCTCATCGGCATAGAGGCTTACGGCACCTATAAAAATGGCCGCGCCACGCCGTGGATGGCGAGCTATCGTTGGCCGATTTTGTTTTTCCTCGCAGTATCGTTCTGGAACCTAGTCGGCGCCGGTCTCTTTGGCTTCCTGATCAACATGCCCATCGCGCTCTACTATATGCAGGGCCTAAACCTCACCGCGCTACATGGCCACACCGCGCTATTTGGCGTCTACGGCATGCTAGGCATCGGCTTAATGATGTTCTGCTTACGCGGCATGAGGCCCGATGCCGTTTGGTCCGACAGCACTCTGCGTGGCGCGTTCTGGTCACTCAATATCGGCCTCGCCTTGATGGGCTTATTAACCCTGCTGCCATTGGGCCTAATGCAACTCAACGCTGTGCTTGAAAATGGCTATTGGTTCGCACGTTCAGCCGAGTTTATGAGCCAGCCATTGGTGCATTTATTAGTCTGGATGCGCGTGCCTGGAGACATTATATTTGCTACTGGCGGACTGCTTATTTGCTGGTTTGTCTTCAGCTTGTGGTTGCCCAAACGCAGCAAATGATAGGAGCTGAGCAGACTAGTGATTGAGCTTTATCCCAACATTAAGTTTGCGCATATCTGCTTTGCCATCGTGTCCGGCAGCATCTTTAGTCTTCGCAGCTTACTGATGCTAGCCGGATCACGCCATAGCCATCATCCCGCGCTCAAGTGGAGCTCCTATATCAACGACAGCCTGCTACTTACCGCAGGCCTGATGTTGATGACTATCACGCAGCAATACCCAATTGAACAGGCATGGCTGAGTGCAAAGCTTAGCTTGCTCGTGGTCTACATTGTGCTCGGTATTTTCGCACTACGACTAGGCAAGACTCGCCAGCAACGCGGGCTGTATTTCGCCGCTGCTATTGTGACTTATGCGTTTATGGCAACGATTGCTCATACACATCGCGCATTGGGATTTTTGGCATACTAGACCGTTAAGCTATGGAGTGGCTCGGCAATGCTAACGAAATTGGACCAGTGGTACTTTTCGGCAGAAACAAACCCAGTTAGTAAGAAGCGATATTTGGCCTTTATGCTGATTGCGCTCGCCACGGTGATGGCATCTTTTTCGCCACTATTCGTTGGTAATCGAATCGGGGCTGCCGTCTATGCTTCAACCTTTATTTTTGATCTTTATTTGCAACTAACGCTTCCTCTCCGCTGTAAGTTCCCGATGTCTTTTCTGGTGGGCGTAGCTGTTTTGATTGCTGCCGGCTTAATGATGCTCGGTGGCGACTAAGTTGGTGTCCGGAATTATTAGGCCACTACACTTTACTTTTCAATCCCTTGGGCGTTGGCACTTTCTCTCTGATTTTTTTCAGGGCAACTACTTAATCGCCTTGCCAGAAAGCGTCTCTATACCAAGCATCTTGAATACCCATTGCCTGCTTATCAATTTCTGTATATTCGCTGAATAAATCAGCAAGGCATTTACTCCAGTGAGTATGCGGACTCACCTGACGCATAAAGTGCTGCAGAATCGCGAGCACCACTGCAACACGAGTGTGTTGGCTTCCGCAGCGAAGATAATTTGGCCACAAAAAGCCCGCCTGCTTTGGTCGCTCAGGTTTAATGGCTAGCTCACGGTTCCAAATCCTTGCATGGTGAGCACAAATATTACGCACGACCGTAAGCGTATGCAGCCAAGAGTCGAGTAATGGAGCGGGGGCCGCAAGGTGCTGGCCAATAATTTTGCGGTCATTATCTTTAGCCAAGCCACGATATAAGTGTGATAAATCGCCGATGGTCAACTCTTCCAGCATGGCCCAACCGGGCATCAGCGCCGGCTCGTCATACGTCAAGGCATAGTGACGAGCATAGCTTTCATGAGCACGACGACTTCTTAGCTCTTCTTTACGAGGCTCATCGGCATTAATTAAGCGATCGATACGCGTTACTTCCCGGCGATAGTCTTGAAGTGCTTTTTGTTGCGAGTTATCAATGGTGCTAATCAATCTCTCGTGATCATAGCGATCTTTAAAATGTGAACGCCTCAAGTACCAATGTGAACCATAAACAGGGCCCATATGGTTTGAGATAGCTGCTCTGATTGCCACCTCCGTGCGTTCAATTGCATCAATTAATAGTAATCGTAGTCGGCGATCGAACTCATAAAGCTGGCTTATTTGACGAAAGCCTGTGCCCGGCAAAAAGGCATGCTCTGAGCAACTCAACACTTGAAAAGGGCGCATATAAGGCGTGAGACGAAAGAAACTTACAGCGCTCAAAAAATCGGCTGCACGTGCTTCATCGCGAAAATAAAGGCCGCGACTCTTAAGTAGATCTACTTGTTCTAAGATGGAAATAGCTGGCTTGGTGAATGGCTTCATGCCAACGCCCACTTTTTAAAGGCAATAAAAAACCCGCACGATTTGAGCGTGTCTACCGAGGCAGTCATAGGCTTGGCGGGTATGTTAGGACGGAGTATAGGCAATCGATACCAGCAGAACAAGGCAGCGCTGTCTTCGAAACAAAAGTTCGTGCTAATCGACAACCTACTTACAACTTGGCTAAAGCCACTGCTTTTCCAATGCATTGAATACAAATCCTTTTGTAATAATCAATCAACGTTATAGTGCCCTAAACATCAAATCAACCGATCAGATCACCCATGCCCTCAGCCCATATTTTTTGCAGCGTTATCGATAACTTTGGCGATCTTGGCGTGTGCTGGCGTTTGGCGCGGCAACTCAGCGCTGAGCATGGCGCGCAGGTCGTACTTCTAGTGGATGACTTAGCGGCTTTCCAGCAGCTAGATTCACGTATCAACCCCGAGCTCGCTGTCCAGCCGCTAGACGAGCTCACATTGATGCGCTGGAATAGCCACGAAGCCTTAGCGCTAATGCCGGCAGAGTTGGTCATTGAAGGTTTTGCCTGCACGCTGCCCGACAACTATCGCACGCAGCTCACGGCAAAAAATATCTGGATTAACCTTGATTATCTAAGCGCCGAGGAGTGGATCGAGGACTGCCATGGCCTGAACTCACCGCAGGCCAACGGCGCCAGTACCACCTTTTGGTTTCCCGGCTTCACACCTCGCAGCGGAGGCTTATTGCGAGAAGCCGACCTATTACAGCGACTCGATGTTCCTGCGCAAGCCTTCAACTTTTGGCAGCACCTAGACCTACCCCAGACCACTGCAGACACACCTCGGCTATCATTATTCTGCTACGAAACCGACTCGGTTAGCGCCTTGCTAGAGGCTCTGCACGAGAGCCAAACAGAGCTGATGATTTGTGCCGGCAAAGCACTCAGTGCCATCAATAAGCTACTGCCAGAGCCGCTAATTATCGGCAGCTGCGTACAACACGGCGCCAGTACGCTTTACGCCTTGCCCATGCTCGCGCACACAGACTATGACCAACTACTAGCGGCCTGCGACCTCAATATCATTCGCGGAGAAGATTCATTTATTCGAGCGCAATGGGCGGCTAAGCCGCTGCTTTGGCATATTTATCCGCAAGATGAGCTGGCACACGAAACTAAATTGGCGGCGTGGCTAAAGCGTATTGAAGCTATGAGCGCTGCCGAAAGCCCAGAAGCTTCAGCGCCCAATCACACAGCACAAAGCGCCTGGCTCACCGCGCAATGGGCCTGGGTGCGCAACGAACTCAACCCGGAACATATCCACGAGCTTTTGGCCGAGCTCGTGCCATTACGCGACATGATGCAGCGCTGGCGCGAGCACTTAATGCAGCAGCCCGATCTCGCCACACAACTGATGCGTTTTTATGCAAATAAGGTAGAATCTCCGCCCGAGAAAACCCACCCGGATAAGCCTTTATGAAAACAGCGATGGAATTCCGCGCCGGCAATGTGATCAGCATTAACGGTCAGCCCATGATTGTGTTGAAATCTGAATACAACAAATCGGGCCGTAACTCGGCCGTCTGCAAAATGAAAATGAAAAACCTGCTCACCGGTCAAGGCCAAGAGTCGGTCTACAAAGCAGACGACAAGTTCGACCAAATCATTTTGGATCAGAAAAAAGCCACTTACTCATACTTCGCCGACCCCATGTACATTTTCATGGACGAAGAGTTCAACCAGTACGAAGTGGAAAAAGAAAACTTGGGCGACGTCATCAACTTCATCGAAGATGGCATGGAAGACGTTTGCAGCGTGGTGTTCTACAACGGCAAAGCCATTTCTGTTGAACTACCCACCACCATCGTGCGTGAAGTGGCCTACACCGAGCCATCCGCTCGTGGCGACACCTCAGGTAAAGTCATGAAAATGGCTAAGCTCAACAATGGCTTCGAACTGCAAGTGGCCTCATTCATTGAGACCGGCGAGAAAATCGAAATCGATACTCGTGACGCGACATTTAAGTCTCGCGCTAAAGGCTAAGCCTCTGTGAAGCCTCTGGCACACCTAACCGGTTGTGCCAGGGCGTATCACCGCTCGCCACAATCGATGGCCGACCGGCCCAGCGCGACTAATCAGCAGCGCCATCAAGATCAAACCACACCCTACTAATTGCCACGCCGTCATGGTTTCGCCCAACCATGCCATGGCTAACAGCGCTGTCCATACTGGTTCAATGACCATAATCACCACACCGTGACTGTGATTCGACAAGCTCTGCGCATAGGTTTGCACCAAGAAGCGCATCGCTGAACCAATCACCGCACTGGCTAGCACCCAACCCAGCATTGCGCCTGAGCGCGCCTCCCACGTTGGCAACCAAGGCTCTAGCATCGCCGAGAACACGCAGGTCACCATGCCGACCGTGGTCAGCACGATCGCTGTTAGCGCTAGCGGCGGCACTCTTTCTTTGTGCTTAGCTTTGTCGGTCTGCGCTTGGCTATTAGACGCACGCGTATTGAGAATAAAAAACAGCGCAAAGATGACGGCCGCAACAATAAACCATACTTGGCCTTGTGCCACGCTGAGCTCATGCTGCAGAAACAATAACGCCAAGCCGGCACAGGCTATCGGGAGCGAAATCCAGGTGCTACGCGGCGCGGCTTCGTCGAAAATGAGCCAAGCCATGACTGGCACCAAAACCACGCCGAGGCTGGTCAGAAACGCGCCTTCACCGACATGCACGCCAGATTGCAGGCCCATAATCCAGCAACTCATGCCAATGGCGAACACTAGCCCCACGCGCACGCCGCGCAGCCATTGTTCGGCTTGAAGCTGTCGCAGCTCATGCCAGCCAAAAGCTGCAAGTAGCAAACCGGCAATGAGAAAGCGACAGGCCATAAAGAGCAATGGCGGCATCAGCGCGATGGCCTCGACCGAAAACATCCAGCTTACCGCCGCCAATAGGGTGGTGATGAGCAGCAATCCATCGGCTTTTACTTGTGCAGATAGCGCCATAGTCGCGTTCCTTAGGTGAAATGCGTTTTAATGCGCGTCATCTTAGCGCATCTGCATAGGCAACCCCATGACACAACCTCTCGCAAACTCGGCTGGTCGCGTGCTATTTGCCAGCTTAATTGGCACCACCATCGAGTTTTTCGACTTCTATATATATGCCACGGCAGCAGTGCTGGTTTTCCCTGCGCTGTTTTTCCCTAATGCCGACCCCACCACGGCTATGCTGCAATCGCTGGCAACTTTTGCCGTGGCGTTTTTTGCACGTCCTTTAGGCTCGGCGGTGTTTGGCCATTTTGGCGATAGAGTAGGCCGCAAGGCCACACTGGTGGCGGCCTTACTTACTATGGGTTTATCGACGGTAGCCATCGGTTTTTTGCCAACTTATGCGCAAATCGGTGTGTTGGCTCCAGCATTGTTAGCACTCTGTCGTTTCGGCCAAGGCCTTGGCTTAGGCGGTGAGTGGGGCGGCGCAGTATTACTCGCCACCGAAAACGCCCCCCCCGGCAAACGCGCATGGTTTGGCATGTTTCCACAGCTGGGTGCGCCCTTAGGCTTTTTGCTTTCCAGCGGCACTTTCCTCGCGCTCACGCAGTGTTTAAGCAATGAAGACTTCACCGCATGGGGATGGCGCATTCCGTTCATTGCCAGCAGCTTGCTAGTGTTTATTGGTCTCTATGTGCGCTTACGGATTACTGAAACGCCATCCTTCGCCAAAGCGATCGAGCGCAACGAACGCGTTGAAGTGCCCATGTTTACGCTATTTCGCGAGCATAGCCGCACGCTCGTACTCGGCACCATCATCGCGCTCACCGTGTTTGTCGTGTTCTATCTGATGACCGTGTTTGCGCTGAGCTGGGGCACATCAAGCCTCGGTTATTCACGCGAGACCTTCCTTGAGCTACAAATGATCAGCATGGTGTTTTTCGCACTCACCATCCCACTCTCTGCCGTGCTCGCCGATCGCTATGGCCGCCGCCTAACGCTGATGGTCGTGGCGGCGTTAACGATGATCTTCGGCCTAGCTTTCGAGCCGCTATTTGTCGCCAATGATCCAATGGCCTGCTTGCTATTCTTAATCATTGGCTTGAGCATCATGGGCTTGGGCTACGGCCCATTGGGCACCATGCTATCGGAGCTATTTCCCACCAGCGTGCGCTACACCGGCGCGTCACTCACGTTTAATTTGGCGGGGATATTCGGCGCCTCGCTAGCGCCATATGCAGCCACCTGGCTTGCCACGGAATTCGGCATCGCGGCAGTTGGTGGCTACATGGCCGTCGCGGCAGGGCTGTCATTGTTTGCCCTGAGCAAAACTCCAGAGACTCAGCATCGGAAAGACTAGCTCACCGATGTCCGAATAAGATGATCAAACGCCGACAGGGCGGCCTTCGAACCTTCACCCATAGCAATGATAATTTGCTTATATGGGGAAGTTGTCGCGTCGCCTGCAGCAAACACGCCTGGCACCGATGTTTGGCCTTTGATATCAATCTCAATCTCGCCACGCGGGCTCAATGCCACGCTGCCTTTTAGCCAATCGGTGTTAGGTAGCAAACCGATTTGCACAAAGACGCCTTCGATCGTTAGTTCGTGCGCACTGTCATCTAGACGGCTTTTGTAAGTCAGGCCCGTCATCTTCTCGCCATTGCCCAAAACCTCGGTGGTCAATGCAGATGTGATGATGGTGACATTGGCCATGCTGCGCAGCTTTTTCTGCAGCACGGCATCGGCGCGTAATTCGCTGTCGAATTCAATTAGCGTAACGTGCGCAACAATGCCAGCTAGGTCGATTGCCGCCTCAACGCCAGAGTTGCCGCCACCAATCACGGCGACTTTTTTACCTTTAAACAATGGGCCATCACAATGTGGACAATACGCCACACCACGCCCACGATACTCCTGCTCGCCGGGCACATTAATTTCGCGCCAGCGCGCGCCAGTAGCCAAAATAACGCTTTTCGATTTCAGTACCGCACCATTAGCCAAGGTGATTTCAACCATGTCACTGCTGTTCAAAGCTGTTGCACGCTGCGTATTCATCACATCAATGTCGTAATCACTAACGTGCTGCTCAAGCGCGGCAACAAGTTTCGGGCCTTCCGTACGGCTAATTGAAATAAAGTTTTCAATGCCCATAGTGTCGAGCACTTGGCCACCAAAACGCTCAGCTACTACGCCAGTGCGAATGCCTTTGCGCGCAGCATAGATTGCCGCCGCCGCACCCGCAGGGCCGCCGCCAACAATGAGCACATCGTATGGTGCTTTCGCATTGAGTTTTTCTGCATCTCGGGCACCAGCATTAACGTCAACTTTGGCTAAGATTTCTTCCAAAGTCATACGACCTTGACCAAAAGCCTCGCCATTGAGATGCACGCTGGGCACCGACATGATTTGTTTGCGCTCAACTTCGTCTTGAAACAAGGCGCCATCGACCATGGTGTGCGAAATACCGGGATTAACTACTGACATCAGATTCAGCGCCTGCACTACATCTGGGCAGTTATGGCAACTCAATGAGATGAAGGTCTCAAAGTGCAAACCAGCAGGTAATTCACGAATTTGCGCCAATACATCATCACTGACTTTCGGCGCATAACCACTAACCTGCAACAAGGCCAGAACCAACGATGTGAACTCATGACCCAAAGGAATGCCGGCGAAACGTACGCCAGATTCGCCACCCTGCAAATTCACTGCAAAGGATGGACGGCGCTCATCGCTGCCATCATCGCGCACAGAAATATGCGAGCTGAGCGCAGCAATATCATGCAGCAAGGCCAATAGGTCTTTCGACTCGCTACGCTCATCGAGACTGGCAACTAGCTCGATAGGGCTAACAAGGCGCTGCAAATACGCGGCTAATTGGGTTTTTAGTTCTTCATCTAACATGATGGGTCTGCCTGGTTACAGATGTTTGCGAGAACTCCGGGGCTTGTGGCCCCGAAGCTTGTCTTGCGGCGTTACGCGTCGGCTTAGATTTTGCCGACTAGGTCTAGCGAAGGCTTCAATGTAGCAGCGCCTTCTTTCCATTTGGCTGGGCAAACTTCGCCTGGGTGGGCAGCAACGTATTGCGCAGCTTTAACCTTGCGCAGCAGTTCAGTGGCGTCACGGCCGATGCCGTTGTCGTGCACTTCAAACAGCTTGATTTCGCCTTCTGGGTTGATCACGAACGTGCCACGGTTAGCCATGCCATCGTCTTCGATCATGACGTGGAAGTTGCGGCTAATACGGCCTGTTGGGTCACCAACTAATGGGTACTGCACTTTTTTGATGGTGTCTGAAGTGTCGTGCCATGCTTTGTGCGTGAAATGCGTGTCAGTCGATACGCCGTAGATTTCTACACCCATTTTTTGGAATTCGGCATAGTTGTCAGCTAAGTCACCCAGCTCAGTTGGGCAAACGAAGGTGAAGTCAGCTGGATAGAAAAACACGACAGACCATTTGCCAGTTAAGTTGGCTTCGGTCACTGGAACGAAGTCGCCATTGTGGTAAGCAGTTGCGCTGAATGGCAGTACTTTGGTGTTGATCAGGTTAGTCATTTATAAGCTCCTTGGTCTTACTCGGCCAATTCGTATTGGACCAATAACAGCGGTCAATCGAGTCGGCCATGGGGTTCATGGATTTTCCTGCCCGAGCATAATAGCCAAGGTTTGCCATAAAGTTAAATTGATTGTTTGATGAAATTCGATAGCTATAGACTATGGTTTGAGCTCTAGAAAGCAAAAAGCCCCAACCAAGGTTGAGGCTCAATGCAAAATATAGATGGTGGCCTGGCCCAGAATCGAACTGGGGACACGCGGATTTTCAATCCGCTGCTCTACCAACTGAGCTACCGGGCCACACGAGGGGCGTATTAAAGCCGCGACAGAGGCTAGCGTCAAGCCTATCGAGAGCTTGGCGTCCAATTTTTTGCTGTTGCGGGTGCAACTATCGGTTTATCTGCTGCTTTTTTGCGCGACAGGCGCTTAGGCAGGCGCGAAGGTGCGCTACGCAGCCACAACTCTAGGCTAACTAAACGTGCAACTGCCCACACCCAAATCACGGCAATAAATACTGCCAACACCAAACTCATTTCTATCGATGTCTTGCCCCAGCTGATCAACACATAGCCTGGGTCTTGGCTAAAAGCAGCAAAGCCAAGTGCTAGCAAAACCGTCATTAAGCACAGCCACGAAAGTGTACGCATTATTACCGCTCCCCACCCAAGACTGGTAGCGCCGTTAGCGCCGCACGACTGACTAAGGCTGGCGCATCGAGTATTACTGGTTGGGCTTGTAAATCGGCAAGCTCATTCAGTAAAGGCTCAGTCTGCTTAGCGGATAGCGCAGCTAGACGCGACTGAATGCGGCGGCTTGCCGACTCCAAAGCGGCTCGATACAGCACATTGTCGCTACGCAACAGAGCCACCTGAGCTTGCAAAATTTGCGCATCGAGTTGGCCACGTAACAAGCTCAAGCGCGTGTCATCGAGCATGGGTTCGAGCGCTACATCGTGGCGGCGCACAACGACAAGCTCACGAAACTTATCTAAGCCTTGCTGCCAAAGACTCGTAGCGGCGGCAGCCTTATTTGCAGCCTGTGTTTTCACGGCGTCATGATTGCTGACTGTGAGCGACTCAACGGCCGCTTGCAGGGCAGATAAGCGCAAATACACTGCGCCAACATCAACCGGCTCAATAGCCGACAAGGTGCTGATGTCTTGCTGCAAAGCACGATGCAGCGGCTCAAGATTCTCCATGCGCTGCTCATTTAACAAAGCATCAGCTGCAGCCAACGCTCGACGCGCGCCTAGCGCATCTTGGCGTAGTACCAAAGCTTGCTCGGCCACGGTCACTGCCGCATCAATACGATCAATCAGCCAGCGCTGGCGCAAAGCCGGGCCATCGGCCAGTAAGCTTTGGATGGCAACTTGCTGCTGCTTCAGCTGTGCATCTCGCAAAGACTCACGCAGACTCATCGCTTCAAGCTCACCACTAACACGCGTTAAAGCAGTATCTGCAATGCGTAAACTGCTGCGCGCGCGCTTATGCTCTTGCTCGCTATGCCAGGCCATAATGCCGGCAGCGATAGTCAGCAGCATGAGAAATAGCAGCACAATTTTAAAGCCCAGGCTTAAAGGTCGCTTGATTGCAACCGATGTCACCAGTGATTGACGGCTTGTAGGTGCTGCCATGACGAAATCCTTGTAGTTCTACTAAATATTATTGTGGGAGCTGAGCTAGTGCCGCCAGCCAATGCGCTGGCTGTGCGCCATCAGCGCAGATCACTCGTGTTGCACCTGCGGCGCGTACGGCCTCAGCCAAGCGCGAGCTCACGGTAATCAGCCAAGGCGCAATAGCTTCCTCGCCAGCAATGTGCTGCCAATGCCGCCAAATCATTGCGCTACTGAGTAGCACAGCATCAGGTCGAGGATAGCAGGCTGCCCATTCAGCGCGCGCCGTGTCTGGCAAAAATCGTTTGTACAGCGCCAGAGTTTCGACTTCGGCACCGCGTTCACGCAGGGTGGTGCGCAAAAGCTCACGGCCATCTTCGCCACGGCAAACCAGCCAACGCTGACCAGCCACATCCTGCAATATCGGCAGCGCCAACATGCCCTCGCTATCTTCCTGCGCCGCGATGTGTACGCGCAAGCCTTCGGCCTCTAACACAGCTGCAGTGGCCACACCCACCGCCACACAGGGCAGCGGGTCAGGCCATTGAGGCCAATAATCGCTCACCGCCGCCACGCCATAACGCGCGGCATTGGCGCTGACAAACACCACGCCATCGTAGCGATCAAGCGCGAGGATTTGTGCCCGCGCTATGGCATCTAACACTAATGGCTCGATCGCCAGCAAAGGCAGCGCCACTACGTCATAGCCAGCATCACCCAAGGCTTGGCTTAGTGGCAGAGCTTGGCGCGATGGGCGAGGGTTGAGCACGCGCATCAGCGTGTACTCGAACGCCCATAAACTTCGTCGAGAATCTCGCCGGCACCTTGTGCCAAGAGCTTTTCGGCCAACTCAATGCCCAGGGCTTCAGCCTGGCTTTGCGAGCCCATCACATAGTCGATAATCATGCGCTGACCATCAACACTGCCAACTCGACCCTCGATAGATATTTGATCACCCGACAGCGTGGCATAGCCGGCGATTGGCACTTGGCAGCCGCCTTCAAGACGCGTATTCATTGCACGCTCTGCTTTCACCCGAATGGCGGTTTCGATGTCATGCAAAGGTGCCAATAAAGCTCGCGTATAAGCATCGCCGCTGCGGCACTCAATGCCGACCGCACCTTGGCCAACAGCAGGCAACATCAGTTCCGGATCCAAGCTGCAACGAATACGATCACTCATGTTTAAGCGTAGCAGGCCGGCACAGGCCAAAATGATGGCGTCATATTCACCAGCATCTAACTTGCCTAACCGAGTCTGCACATTGCCGCGTAAATCCTTCACCACTAGATCAGGACGAGCGCGACGAATTTGGCACTGGCGACGCAGGCTTGATGTTCCTACCACCGCACCCAAAGGCATGGCCTCGACCGACTCGTATTTATTACTCACAAAGGCATCAAATGGATTTTCGCGCGGGCAAATAACCGACAAGCCCAAGCCCTCTGGAAAGGCCATCGGCACATCCTTCATCGAATGCACGGCAATATCGGCGCGGCCATCGAGCATGGCGGCCTCTAGCTCTTTTACGAATAGGCCTTTACCGCCAATTTTCGCCAATGGCACATCGAGGATTTTGTCACCTTGAGTGACCATAGAAACGAGCTCAACGACTAGGCCAGGATGGTGCCGGCGCAGTTCATCAGCAACGTAATGGGCTTGCCAGAGGGCAAGTGGGCTTTGGCGAGTGGCAATGCGCAGTGGTTGCGCAGTGGTACCTATAGACATGAAAACCTCGGGGCCGAACACTGCGATTGAGTGTAGCAGCCCAGAGGCTTAACTGCGTAGCGCTTGCGACTTAGACCCGGTGTAAGGTCTCGCGCAATTCAGGCAAATGTCGACGACTAACCACTAGGCGCTCATCTAAGCCGCGAATACGCACGCGGTATTGCCCTGTCGAAATGACTTCCAGGCCCTCTAAAAAGTTCAATGACAATAAGGCATTGCGATGAATGCGAATAAAGCGATCACCAAACTCTTCTTCGAGCTCTTTCAGCGTCTCATCAATTAGTACTTCACCATGCTCATGGCGCACAGTGACGTATTTGTGATCGGCTAAAAAGTAACGCACTTCATCGATGGGAATTAACTCAATACCACGGTGGGTACGCGCCGTGATATGGCTGCGATGTGTGGTGCGCTCAGCAATCGTGGGCTGCTGCCGTACAGCACCAAGCTGCAATTGACTAACGCGGCAGGCACGAGTCAAAGCTTCGCGTAGGCTTTCACGACTCACTGGCTTTAATACATAGCCTGAAGCGGTCACCGAGAATGCTTCTAGCGCATGCTCATCGAAAGCGGTACAGAAAATAATAGCTGGTGGCGATTCACGCTCGGAGAGCTGACGGGCGCACGTTAGGCCATCCATAACCGGCATGCGCATGTCCATCAGGACAATATCGGGGCGGTACTCTTCAACCAAGGCAAGCGCTTGCTCGCCATGCTCGGCGAGCCCAACCAGCTCATAGCCACCAATATCTTCGAGAAGACGCACTAGGCGCTCACGGGCCAGACGTTCATCGTCGCAAATAATGACACGGGGTTTCATCACCTTAACCTCACTTTTCTTCTTGTTATGACGGCCATAATGGCTCGTTCTTATTAGGCTAAGCGTCGAGGATAACTCAGCTCTGTGACAAATAAACCCGCCTTAGGCGCAGCCTCAAGTCTTGCTTCGGGGCCAAAACGTGCCTGTAATCGCAGTCGCACATTGCGCATAGACATTTGATTGCCTGGGCGCGACGGTGACGGCGGCAGCGGATTCGTCAGACGTATCCTAACCCAATCGGGCGAAATTTGAACAGCCAATGTGATTTTGCAGGGCGCAATCGACATTTCTGCGCCGTGGCGTATGGCATTTTCCAGCAATGGCTGCAGCGTCAATAACGGAATACGTACCGCACTAGCATCTGCGGCAACCTGCCAATCAATATTCAGGCGATCACCCAAGCGCAGCTCTTCGATGTTGGCATAGCGCCGACATAGAGCAATTTCATCGGCGAGACTGACATCGGCAGTGTCTTTCAAGCTGGCGCGAAATAGCGCGGCCAAGTCTTCTACAACCTGCTCGGCTTTCTTAGGATCGATACTGATTAAGCTGGCAATAATATTCATCGAATTGAACAGAAAATGCGGCTCAATACGCGCCTGCAAAGCCTCTAGTCGCGCCTGCATTGCTGCTTTCTCACGATGCCGTAGCTGAGCTTGCAGCGTTAAATAACGCATAAACAAGCCAGCAAATAAGCCGCTAATAAGAAGGTGACGGAATATCGCTGAATACTCATTACTGACAAATGAGAGCATGGGCAGCTTTAGTGCATCTAGCAGCATGAAGCCAATCAGACTTAGCCATAGCAGATTGAACATAATGATAACGACGACGGCCACTGCAACGGCTAAATGACGCCACGCCATCATGCGCTGACGCCAGCGACAAATTAGAAAAAAGCTAATACCCATGACACTACTAGTCAGCAAGAGCAGTAAGACATAGTCCCAGACCGGAAATGGCCACAGCGATGGTGATTGCGCGAGCAATAAAAACAACGAAATAAGCACGCAAATAACGGCAACACGCAGGGTAAACGTTCGTGAGCAAAAGTCCGGCAACCAGAACTCATTATTGTCGAGCAGATGGTCTTGCGCCGCTTGTTGTTTTTTTAAAATAGGCATGGCGTCAGTGTGCCCGAGGCTGGCCCGCGTTCACAAGCGTTGCGCGGCCTGGGTGATGTATACTTAGCGACTTATTTTTAACCGCACTGCTTTTATTTTAAGCAGGCCCGCCGAAAACATGATGCGCGCATCGCGCCCAAAGGTTTGTTCATGAGCACCCCATCATCATCCATGTGGGGTGGCCGCTTTGCTGAGGCCACCGACCAATTCGTCGCCGAGTTCACTGCTTCGGTGCAATTCGACAAGCGCATGTATCGCCAAGATATTCGTGGCTCGATCGCCCACGCCACCATGCTCGCTGAGGTTGGCGTATTAAACGCTGCCGATCGCGACCTCATCATTGATGGCTTAAATGCTATTGAAGATGAAATCAGCCGTGGCGACTTCGTCTGGCGCGTCGAGCTTGAAGATGTGCATATGAATATCGAAAGCCGCCTCACCGACCGTATCGGCATTGCCGGCAAACGCTTGCACACAGGCCGTAGCCGCAACGACCAAGTCGCTACCGATATTCGCTTGTATTTGCGCGATGAAATTGACGCCATTCGCGGCGAATTAAAACGCCTAATGACCGGTTTAATTGACCTTGCCGAGCGCGAAGCCGATACCATCATGCCTGGCTTTACACATTTGCAAACTGCGCAGCCAGTCACCTTTGGCCACCACTTATTGGCGTGGTTTGAAAATCTCAAACGCGATGATGAGCGTCTAGTCGACCTGCGCGTGCGAGTCAATCGCATGCCTTTGGGCTCAGCCGCATTAGCCGGCACGACCTATCCCATTGATCGTCGCATCACAGCCAAGCTCTTGGACTTCGATGGCATTTGCGAAAACTCACTCGACGCAGTCTCTGACCGCGATTTCGCTATCGAATTCTGCTCCGCAAGCGCCTTAATCATGATGCACCTCTCCCGCTTCAGCGAAGAACTGGTGCTGTGGGCATCAGCGCAGTTTAATTTTGTCGACCTGCCTGATCGCTTCTGCACCGGCTCAAGCATCATGCCGCAAAAGAAAAACCCAGATGTGCCTGAACTAGTTCGCGGCAAAAGTGGCCGCGTCTTTGGTCATCTCATATCGCTATTAACGCTGATGAAAGGCCAGCCTCTGGCTTACAACAAAGACAACCAAGAAGACAAAGAGCCGCTGTTTGATGCCGCCGATACCGTCATGGGTTCATTGCGCGCCTTTGCTGACATGGTGCCAGCGCTAGTTCCGCGCCGTGACATCATGCGCGAAGCTGCGCGCCGTGGTTTTGCCACCGCCACCGATCTAGCCGACTACTTAGTTAAACGCGGATTAGCCTTCCGTGATGCCCACGAAGTGGTTGGCAAGGCCGTGGGTTACGGTGTGTCTAGCGGTAAAGACTTGGCGGAGATGAGCTTAGCTGAGTTGCAAGCATTCTCTAACGACATCAGTGATGACGTTTTTGAAGTGCTTACGCTTGAAGGTTCGGTCAATGCCCGTGATCACATTGGTGGCACCGCGCCAAAGCAAGTACGCGCCGCCGTGTTACGCGCCCGCGACCGTATTGCTTAACGCCCCAATTTATTAAGGTTTTATTGATGAAAAAATTACTAGTCGTTGCCGTTACCTGCCTAAGCCTTGCTGCCTGCGCCACTATGGGCGGCGGCAACACCAGCCCCAGTGCTAGCAACGGCGCATCTGCAAGCCAAACTCAATCCTTCATCCAAGCCGTGGAAGCCAAACGCGGCACGGCACTGGGCATGGCCGAGAAAATTCAGCTACAAGGCTTAGTTGGCGCCACTAAATCTGGCCTAAATGGTGTGCAAAATAGCTTTCTTAACAATGTTGGCTCGCGCGTCGGCCTAAATGGCCCCGCTCTCGCGGCCCTATTTCCTTCCGTTGGCACGCCTGTGAGCGAAACCGCTGCCGTAGCAAAAGTTGAGAAGGCCTTAGGCTCACGCCTCTCGCAAGCCGATGCTAGCGCGGTCAAAGCAGCTACTGCGCTGCGTAACAACACCGGCGAAAGTCTGAAAACCAGCCTATCTAACCGCATCGGCGGTTTGGTCGGTCTCGATGGCGCCATGGTCGAAGCCATGCTGCCCTTGCTGGGCTTCTAAACCTGTATAAGTCCGGCGGGCCATTATGTCCGCCAGCTAATCTGCACGTATCGCGTGCTGGAGTGATGTGATGAGTTTGTTACCACCGGTCGCAAAAACGCCGCTATTCGGCTACGACCGCTATTGGGCCGAATGTTTTGGTGACGCGCCATTTTTACCGATGTCACGCGCCGAGATGGACCAACTTGGCTGGGACTCTTGCGACATCATCATCATTACCGGCGATGCCTATATCGATCACCCAAGCTTCGGCATGGCCATTATCGGTCGCCTGCTCGAAGCGCAGGGCTTTCGTGTCGGCATCATCGCGCAGCCAGACTGGCAGTCCGCCGACCCGTTCAAAGTACTAGGCAAACCCAACCTATTTTTCGGGATCGCCGCCGGCAATATGGACTCAATGATCAACCGCTACACGGCTGATCGCAAGATTCGCTCTGACGATGCCTACTCGCCCAATGACGAAGGTGGCCGCAGACCCGATCGCGCTAGCCTCGTCTATGCCCAGCGCGCTCGCGAAGCTTATCCCGATGTGCCACAAGTACTTGGCGGTATCGAAGCTTCGCTACGCCGTATCGCTCACTACGATTACTGGCAGGATAAAGTTCGCCGCTCAATTTTGCTCGATGCCAAATCCGATATTTTGCTATACGGCAATGCCGAGCGTGCCATCGTTGAAATCGCTCATCGTTTAAGTCGTGGCGAGTCCATTCGCAACATCACCAATGTGCGCGGCACGGCCTTTTTACGTCGCGATACACCACAAGGCATGTTTGTCCTCGACTCCACACGAGTCGATGCTCCCGGGCGTGTCGACCGTATTCTCAACCCCTATGTAAATACCGCCGACTTAGCTTCGTGCGAAATCGAGAAACAAAAAGGCGCAGCAACTTATGCCGGCAGCGCATTTTCCAGCGAGCTGAGTAATGCCGCCAGCGATCGTGGCTTCGGTACCTTTAGCGGCAATAGCATGCCTAGCGCCAATGACATCGGTGCGCCGATTGAAGTCACGCCAGGCGCGTGGGGCGACCTAACGGCGCTGCCAGAAGACACCACGATAATCGACTTATTGCCCGCCGGTAGCGTAAGCAAACGCAGCAAATTGCCCGCACGTGATGACACAGTGATTCGCCTGCCATCGTATGAAAAAGTCAAAGCCGACCCCGTGCTCTACGCCCACGCCAACCGCGTATTGCACCTAGAAACCAACCCCGGCAATGCCCGCGCGCTGGTTCAGCGCCATGGCGAAAATGACGTGTGGCTCAACCCACCACCCATTCCGCTAACCACCGAAGAGATGGACTACGTCTTTGATTTGCCCTACGCCCGCGTGCCACATCCATCCTATGAGGGTGCACGCATTCCGGCCTACGAGATGATTCGTTTCTCGGTCAACATCATGCGTGGCTGCTTCGGTGGCTGTACTTTCTGCTCTATCACCGAGCACGAAGGCCGCATTATTCAAAGCCGATCGGAAGACTCAATCATCCGTGAGGTGGAGAAAATGCGCGAAGTGCCGGGCTTCACCGGCGTTGTTTCCGATCTTGGCGGCCCAACAGCCAATATGTATCGCCTAGCCTGCAAAAACCCTGCCATCGAGGCCGCCTGCCGCAAGCCATCCTGTGTCTATCCCGGCATTTGCGAGAATCTCAACACCGATCATGACCCGCTGATTAAACTCTACCGCCGCGCCCGTGAACTCAAGGGTGTGAAAAAGATTTTGATTAGCTCTGGCCTGCGCTACGACCTCGCCGTGCAATCGCCTGAATATGTGCGCGAGTTGGTGACGCACCATGTTGGCGGCTACCTGAAAATTGCTCCAGAGCACACGCAAGAAGGGCCTTTATCGAAGATGATGAAGCCTGGCATCGGCAGCTATGATCGCTTTAAACAGCTCTTCGATAAATTCTCGAAAGAAGCGGGGAAAGAACAGTTCCTGATCCCCTATTTCATCGCTGCCCACCCCGGCACCACCGATGAAGACATGCTGGGCTTAGCCATCTGGCTAAAGAAAAATGGCTTCCGCGCCGATCAAGTGCAGGCGTTTTATCCATCACCCATGGCTACAGCCACCGCGATGTATCACAGCGGCAAAAACCCGCTACGCAAAGTCACGCGCGATTCGGAAGAAGTGGAAATTGTAAAAGGCGATAAGCGTCGCCGCCTGCATAAAGCATTTCTGCGCTACCACGATGCCAACAACTGGCCATTGCTGCGAGAGGCATTAAAAGCAATGGGTCGTGCCGATCTTATTGGCAACGGCAAACAGCACTTGATTCCAACATGGCAACCAGCAACTGATGGCCAGTACGCGAGCCCGCGTAAGAAAAACACCAGCACGGTTGAAGGCGTGTCAGTGAAAGTGCAGCCACAGAAGTCGCGCACATCGCAACGTACGCCGCAGAAAGGTCAAATTCAGACTCAGCACACGGGCTTACCACCACGTGATGATGGCAGTCGTGCACCGAAGCGCCCAAGCCGTCCACGCTAAAGCAATAAACCCGCCTCTTACTAGCAAATCATTAGCTAGCAAGAGGCGGGTTTATATCGTTTGATATGCTTAGATTAAGCTTGCGCGTTGGTCCGCCAATGCTTTCGCTATTTGGCGAAACACTCTCGGGCTAAGCACCATGCCTATATGTGAACAGCTCGCCTCCATATGACGCGCATGTGGCGTGACACGGTCGATAGTCGCGGGCCAGCTCACAATGCCATCGACACGGCTAAAAATCAGCGTCATTGGGCATTGAATAGGGACACTGTCGCGCGCGGCAATTTCGCGCTCAATCGCATCAAGATCAAAACCCATTTTCACATACTGCTTTGCCGTTAGCGTGTACTTCGGGCCACCCACTACAGGCGAGCCTAGCGCGATCACGCTAGCAATTTCAGCTGGCAAATCACGGGCCAATTCGCGCGCAATATAGCCGCCTAAAGACCAACCAATGAGGCTAATGGGCTGACCTAACTCTGCCGACCATTCGCGAATACGTGCTTTCAGTGGTGGCACCAGCTTGTGTACTGCGCCATGGTTTTTGCCTTGGCCCCATTGCCGCACGATATAGCCCAATGCCTCTAGGCGCTTAGCCAACATCTGCATCGCGCGCTCACTGGCGCCATAACCTGGCAGCAGCATCACAGGATGAGCCTTGCCGTGCTCATCGCCACGAGGCAAATTATGGTGCAGACGCTTTTTAAGGCGCAGGCCATCGAGCAACTCAATACCCACACGTGCTTCAGCCAAGACTTCGTACCATCGTGGTGTCTTGCTAGGCAGTTCAGTGGGTAAGCTGCTCAAATAACGCATGCAAAATGGCCTATTTACGCTTCATCATGTCGAAGAATTCATCATTGGTTTTCACGTCTTTTAGCTTGTCGAGTAAGAACTCGATGGCTGCTATTTCATCCATTGGATGCAGTAGCTTGCGCAAAATCCACACTTTCTTCAGCTCATCATCGCCAATCAAGCGCTCTTCGCGACGCGTACCTGATTTCTTGATATTGATGGCCGGGAACACGCGCTTCTCAGCGATGCGACGATCAAGATTAACTTCATGGTTGCCGGTACCTTTGAATTCTTCAAAGATGACTTCATCCATTTTCGAACCCGTGTCGATCAATGCGGTAGCAATAATCGTTAGCGAGCCACCCTCTTCGATATTACGTGCTGCACCGAAGAAGCGCTTTGGACGCTCCAAGGCGTGCGCATCGATACCACCAGAAAGCACTTTGCCTGAGCTCGGAATGACGGTGTTATAGGCACGAGCCAAACGCGTAATGGAGTCGAGCAAAATAATCACATCTTTTTTATGCTCAACCAGACGCTTGGCCTTCTCGATGACCATCTCAGCCACTTGCACGTGGCGCACAGGAGGCTCATCAAACGTCGAGGCAACTACTTCACCGCGCACGGTGCGTTGCATCTCAGTGACTTCCTCAGGACGCTCATCGATTAGCAGCACGATAAGTGTTGCCTCTGGATTATTTCGCGCAATGGACTGAGCCAAGGTTTGCAGCAGCATGGTTTTACCGGCTTTCGGAGGCGCCACAATGAGCGAGCGCTGCCCCTTACCGTAAGGTGCTACCAAATCGATAGTACGCGCGGTTAAGTCTTCGGTAGAACCATTACCCAGCTCCATAACGAGGCGCTGAGTTGGGAAAAGTGGCGTTAAGTTTTCAAATAAAATTTTATTACGCGCGTTTTCGGGCGCATCTAAATTGATTTGATTCACTTTCAATAACGCGAAATAACGCTCCGACTCTTTCGGCGGGCGAATGGTGCCAGCGATCGTGTCGCCAGTACGCAAATTGAAGCGGCGTATTTGCGATGGGCTGACATAAATGTCATCTGGCCCGGCTAAATACGAGCCTTCCGCCGAGCGTAAAAATCCGAAGCCATCGGAAAGGATTTCTAAGACACCATCGCCAAAGATTTCTTCGCCGTTTTTAGCGTGCGTTTTTAGAATGGCGAAAATGATGTCTTGTTTACGGTTGCGAGCCATGCCTTCTAAGCCCATGGATTCCGCAATTTTGATGAGTTCGCCTATCGGCATTTTCTTG
>JBFJJU010000012.1:0-35752 GCA_041612115.1 Perlucidibaca sp. | reverse complement strand
TGATTACCAGCATCCACATCATGCGCTTATTCATTGTTTTCTCGGCTTAGTTCGCAGGGCTTAAAAGAGTGTCTATAGCAGCAATATCTTGAGGCGTGAGAATGCCTGCTTGCTGCTTCAGCTGTAAGGTTTTCAGCAATACGCCGTATCGGCTTTGATCTAGCGTGCGTCGTGCTTGCACTGTGCTCGACTGCGCATTAAGCACATCGACAATGGTGCGTTTACCGGCCTCATAACCGTAACGTGTGGCTTGTTCAGCAGCTGCAGCAGATTCGGCAGCGCGAGCATAGGCATTGGCTTGGGCTTGCGCGGTTTGCACATCGCGGACTAGTCGCTGAGTTTCGCGCGTAAGCTCACGGCTAGCGCGATCACGCTCTGCAGTGGCACTGCGCAAACTGGCTTGAGCCTGACGAATACGGCTGACATTGGCGCCGCTGGCAAAGATGGGCACGGTTAGCTCGATGCCATAAGCGGTATTATTACCGGCAATGCCAACCTGTGAGTCCGAGTCGTCTTGGCGGCCATGTGAGGCAACAAAATCTAGCGATGGCAAGGCGCTGCTGCGCTGCGAACTAACATTGGCCTGAGCAACTTCAAGCTGCGCTTGGGCTTGCAATAATGATGGGCTGTGAATACGAGCGAGCTTGAGCCAGCTTTCAGCTGAGCTTTCCGATAGCGCGGGCAGCGCAGTGCTTTCACTCAATGCAGCTAGAGGCTCATAGCCGCGACCAGTGCTTTCATCAAGGGCATCGCGCGCGGCAGCAACATTTTGCTTGGCCGCTAAAAGCTGGGCCTGTGCTAAGTCATTGCGCGCCTGCGCTTCTTTCAAGTCGGTGCCGGCAATGAGCTGAACATCGTAGCGCTTTTGCGTATCGCTTAAGGACTTAGCGACTGCTTCGGCTTCGGCTTCGGCCAAAGTCATTTCGTTTTGCGCTTGCAGCACGCCTAAATAACGTTCGGCGACGCGTGCCATTAGCGCTTGTGAGCGTGCGACAAAGCTCATTTCAGCAAGCTGATCTTGGGCATCAGCGCGACGACCGCGGGCGAGAAAGTCATAGCGGAATAAGGGTTGGCGTAGTTGCACCGAGGCATCCCAGCCGTTGTAGCGCTCGTTATAACCGGGGCCAAAAGGTGTCGTACCAACACGTGAATCGGTCGTAGTCATGCGGCCAACGGCATTTACCTGCGGCAGTCGCGTAGCTCGCTCCTGAACGCCAACCTCAATACCTGCATCGCGCTCAGCCAAAGCTGCCGCTGCCACTGGATCGGTATTAAACGCTGCCGTTAAGGCCTCGCTCATGGTCAATGCGTGCACTGGCACAGCCACGCCCATTGCCAACGCTAACGCGCTAAGACGCATGCTATTTCGCCACATCATCACACCAGTCATGCAAAACCTCCGCGCGGATACGCGTAATGAGCGCGTTGAGCGCGTCGTCAGTAAGGGGGCTGAGCGGTTGCCAGCCCATGCCATTGAGTAAAAATTGGATATGCCGCGCCAGTAAACAGTATGGGCTATGCACCGCGTATTGCTCTAGCAAGCCTTCAGCGTGAGCCAATGTGTGAATGCCCTGACTCATTGCCCAAAAGCCAGTTGAGATCTCTTCGGGGCTCATGTCTTGCGCAACTAAATCGCCAGCCTTGATACCATCTTGCACAATGCACATGACAGCCTGACTTATCGGCATGCTCGCAGCATGGTGCGCCTCGCGTCGCGCGGCACTGGCCGCACTCCATACGACTTCACACAGTGCATATTGAGCAAGTCGAAAATGCTCAGGATTGCGGCGAACAAACACGCTGTCGGCAACAGCAATAGCAAACATGCGATCGCGAGAATTCGCTTGCCACGACGCCACGCGCTGAAAGAGCGTAGCGTACTCAGCGACCGACTCGTTGACTAACGCTAGATAAAGATCTTCTTTACTAGCGAAATGCTGATAAATAGTGCCCATGGCGTGCTCACTGGCTTTCGCCAACTTGCTCATCTGCAGATTGAGCAAACCATCGCGCACGATGAGTTCGCGAGCAACAGCCAATAGCCGCTGCTCGCGCTCATATAATTGTCGTTCGCGCCGCTCTTTGGTGCCCATTTATTGTCCGCATCCACGGCCAAAGTGCAGGCCATCTGAATAATTGTCGAATTCTGAATGATATTCAGAATTTGTCAACGCCTGGGCAAAAGCACATCGACCTGCAGCCCCGGATCGGCATCTAACAAGGCAATTTCTCCATGATGCAAGCTCACCACGGCATGCACCAAACTCAAGCCCAGCCCTAAGCCTGGCATCATGCGCGTGCTATCGAGCCGGTACAGTCGCTCGAACACGCGAAGGCGCTCAGACTCTGGAATACCCGGGCCCTGATCGGCCACACGCAGTAACCAGTTACCATTATGCTGTTCGCATAACAACAAAACACGACTAGCCGATGGCGCGTATTTCAGCGCGTTATCGAGCACATTAATAAGCAGCTGAAACAGTAAATCGCGATGGCCCTGCAAGCTCGCCTGCTCTGGAATCGACACAGCCAAGCGAATGTCTCGCGCTTCCGCTAACGGCTCGACATAATCCACCGCATCATGGCAAAGTTTGGCTAAATCAACGCTCACAAACTCTTTGCGTAAGACGCCGGAGTCTACGCGCGCAATCTTTAACAAAGCCTGAAAAGTGCTCAACACTTGGTCAATATCGCCGAGATTTTGCTCTACCCATTGTGGCCAGTCCGCTTCCGTTGGGCGTTCCTGCAAGGCGGCCTCTAAGCGCGCACGATGTCGTGTTAGTGGCGAGCGTAAATCATGTGCAATATTGTCAGTGGTGCCTTCAATCCCTGCTATCAGCTGCGAGATGCGATCTAACATACGATTAAGCGTAATGGCGAGCTGATCAAATTCATCGCCACTTCCTTGATGCGGAATGCGGTGACGCAAATCACCATCCATGATCTGGCCAGCAGAATGACGAATGGTTTCAATAGGACGCAGCGCTGTTCGAGTGATAAAACGGCCAGCCATCCACGCCAAGAGCAGCACAATTAGCAAACTCACCGTGGCACTTTGGCGCAACTTGCGCTGCATGCTATGGAGTTCGTACTCATCGAAGCCGACTAATAAGCGCTCGCCTTGCGGCAAGCTTTGCCATCGCGCCATCAGGCGAGTTTTACCGGCATGCTCAGGGCTTGTTAAATAGTAAGTCTCTCCGGGCTCTACAACTGAGTCAGGCCACGCGCTTAGGTTTGAAATAACCAAGCCAGTTTTCGTGTCTTCAAACCGATAGTAGCGCTCATGCTCTGGCGAATTATCAGCAACACGATCGCGAATCAGGCTCAGCATGCCTTCGCGGCCATCGATATCGTATTCGCTGACCAATAACGACAGCTCCGACTTCACGCTTTCTTCGATGTGCTCCTGCATAAAGCGCCCGCTCATCCACTGCGTAAATGCTAAGAGCAAGAGAAAACAAAACACCAGCACGCCGGCATTAAATAAAGTGAGTTTAGTGGCGGTCGACCAGCGCCATTTTTTAATCTTCACGAAGGCAATACCCCGCGCCACGTAATGTATGGATCAAAGCAGGCTTGGGCGCGAAATCCACTTTGGCGCGCAGCCGTGACATATGCACATCGATGACATTAGTTTGCGGGTCGAAATGATAATCCCAGACACCTTCTAGCAGCATCGAGCGAGTCACTACTTGCCCAGCATGGCGCATGAGGTATTCCAGCACGCGGTACTCTTGCGGCTTTAAATTGAGCAGCTTCTCGCCGCGATGCACTTGCCGAGTCAGTCTATCGAGGACGAGATCGGCGACGCGTAAGTCATTACTTAGCGCGGCTGTGCTTGACTGGCGCCGCGTGATGACCTCAAGGCGTGCGAGCAACTCACTAAGTACGAAGGGTTTCACCAAATAATCATCGCCGCCGGCGCGCAGGCCCTTGATGCGCTCATCGACATGATTTAAGGCACTGAGGATTAGCACTGGCACGGTGGCGCCACTGGCTCGGAGCGCCGCCAGCATCGACAAACCATCCATTTGCGGCAGCATGCGATCGAGCACAATGGCGTCATAAGGCTCGCCAGTGGCTAAAAACAATCCATCGCGGCCATTATCGGCGTGATCCACCACATGCCCAGCCTCAGCCAAGGCTTTTCGCAGAAAGCCGGCAATCTCCAGATCATCCTCTACTACTAATAGGCGCATGCCATCTCTCAGAAGCCAAAGTGCTGGCGCTATAGTCGCACGGCTTTTGCCGTGGAGCACAAGATGAGCAAATGTTCATGTTGCGGCAAGGTTCTAGCTATGGCGTCATCGGCATAGTGCAGGTCTCATCAGTTGCTATGACCATGCGCCATGATCGCTCAGCACCACAAGCCCATCGACACCCTAGCTTGGCTATCTCTTGCCTTGCTCACGATAGCTATCTCCCGCTATAGCAATATCGACTTAACCGTGTCGAGCTGGTTTTACGACGTCAGCACCAGCAGCTTCCCTTTGAAAGATACGTTTCTATTTTCCCGAATATTCCATGATGGCACACGCAAAGTCTCTACGGGACTCTGGCTGCTCTGCTGCTTTATCACGTGGCGCTCACGGCGCACGGAAGCATTTCTCGGCTGGCTCTTTGTCGTTGTTACTGCGCTGCTAGCTGTCACTATTAATGGTTGGTTCAAACACCATTCCATGCATAGCTGCCCATGGTCATTAAGCGATTTTGGCGGCAACGCCGATTACTTTCGTGCTTTTGAAGCCTTGCCAGAAATACCCGGGCCGGGCCGTTGCCTACCAAGCGGCCACGCTGCCGTTGGCTTTATGTGGATTCCGCTAATTTATGCCTGCGCGCTTTGGCGACCGCAGCATTTACGCAAAGCACTCTTGATCATCGTGCCGTTTTCGCTTTTCTGTGGCGGCATTCAAGTCGCCAGAGGCGCGCACTTTGTCACACATGTCATGTGGACAGCTGTGATCTGCGGCCTAAGTACCAGCCTGAGCTTTCATGCCTACCAATACCGCGACTTTGTCGGCAAAGCACTCTCACAGATCAGCCAACGCTTTCACACGGAGACAGTGCGATGAGCATTATTTTGCGCCTAAAAAGCCGCAGCCTAGTGCAACGCAACCTTGCCATTGCGTCATGGCTAGTACTTAGCTGTAATGTCGCTTTTTTTCACGCATTGTCTGCACTCACCCCTTACGATGGTTGGCGAGCTGGCGCTTTTCTCGCCGCTACAGCCGCCTTACTTATCGCCTATTTCGCCACCTTTTTGCAGCTAATTACCTGGGGCCGTATGGCTCGCCTAGTGCAGTCATTTTTACTTTTGGCCAGCGCACTCACTGCTTACTTCATGACCACTTACGGTGTCGGCATTGATGCTGGTCAGATTCAAAATGTGATGGAAACGGACAGCCAAGAAGTCATGGACTTGCTTAGCTTACGGCTTCTGGCCTATGTGCTTTTTATCGCCGGACTGCCATTGCTTTGGCTTTGGTCAACACCAGCTCGCAAGCTTAGCTGGGCAGGCAATTTGCGCAGCAAGCTCATTGCCATCGCGCTAGGCCTAGCCTCCATGTTGGCTTTAGCCGGATGGCATTATGCCGACTACGCCTCGACCTTTCGTGAGCATCGCGAGTTGCGCTATTTCATCGTGCCGCACAACTATTTAGCTGGCCTTAAGCGCTACTACAGCAAAATTGCCGCCACACCAGATATGCCATTACAGCGCTATGGTGAGGATGCCGCTCGACTTAAGCCAACGGCGAAAAAACCCACGTTATTTGTTTTTGTACTGGGCGAAACCGCGCGCGCCGAGAGCTTTGGCCTGAATGGCTATGATCGCGACACAACGCCTGAGTTGCGCAAACGTCATGTCATCAATTTCCCGCAGGTTAGCTCTTGCGGTACTGCCACAGCAGTCTCTGTGCCCTGTTTATTCTCTGGGATGACGCGAGCTGATTACGACCCGCAGCTCGCAAGCCATCGCGAAGGCTTGCTCGATATTTTACAACGCGCCGGCTATGCCGTGACCTGGATAGACAATAACTCAGGTTGCAAAGGTGCCTGTGATCGGATCCATAGTGTGCCGCTACTGACGACCGATAAGCCTCGTTGGTGCCGCGATGGCGAGTGCCAGGATGACCTGCTTGCCGACACCTTTACCGACTATATATCGCGCGCAACACTCAGCGACCGCGTCGTAGTTTTACACCAAGAGGGCAGCCACGGCCCTGCATATTATCGCCGCTACCCCGATACATATAAGCGCTTCACGCCAACCTGCGATAGCAATGCCTTGCAAAGCTGCACACAACAGCAAGTTATCAATACCTATGACAACACCATTGCCTACACCGATCATGTTTTGGGACGCATCATCGACACCTTAAAAGCACAAGATGATCGCTATCAAACCGTCATGGTATATGCCGCCGACCATGGCGAATCGACAGGTGAGCACGGCCTATATCTGCACGGCGCGCCCTATCTATTTGCCCCAAGCCAACAAACTCATGTACCAATGCTGGCGTGGTTATCTCTCAGCTTCCAAAAGTATGGCCCAAGCGCTGCCTGCTTGACTGAACAAGCACAAAAGCCACAGTCACATGACACCATTTTCCATAGCTTTTTAGGATTACTCGGCGTCAAAACTGCCGTGTATAACGCCACGCTAGACTGGAGTGCTGCCTGCCAACGCTAATGACAGCATTTCCGCGCTGTGGCACTGTACGCGCCTAAAATAAAAAAGGTTACGCACATGAACAAGGTCATTCCTACCGATAGTCCGGTCTGTGTCACCGGCGGCTCTGGCTATATCGCCAGTTGGATTATTCAATACCTATTGGCAGCCGGCTATACAGTGCATGCCACCGTGCGCGACCCCAGCAAAGCCAAAAGTGTTGCTCACCTTGAGGCTATCGCCGCGCGTGAGTCGGGCACTCTTAAGCTCTTCAAAGCTGACCTCCTCGACATCGGCAGTTTCGATGCCGCTATGGCAGGCTGTGCTGTAGTCATGCACACCGCATCGCCATTTGTCTTAGAAGGCTTTACCGATGCTCATGAAGCCTTAGTACGCCCCGCAGTAGAAGGCACACGCAACGTACTCGATGCCGTTAGTCGCACCGAAAGTGTCCAGCGTGTAGTCCTTACCAGCAGCGTAGCCTCAGTCTTCGGTGACAATATCGATGTGCGTCAAGTCGAAGGTGGCGTGCTCACCGAAGCGCAATGGAACTCCACCAGCAGCGTCGACCACAACCCCTATCAATACTCAAAAGTTGCCGCCGAGCGCGAAGCCTGGGATATGCAAGCCGTTCAAAATCGCTGGGACTTAGTCACCATCAACCCTGGCATGGTCTATGGCCCATCGCTAACCACCGGCAGCCAATCGGCCAGCATCGACACCCTCATTTCCATGGGCGATGGCCGTCTGCGCTCCGGCGTGCCTGACTTGAAATATGGCGTTGTCGATGTCCGTGATGTCGCAAAAGCACATATTTTGGCGGCGTTTAAACCGGAAGCCGAAGGCCGCCACTTACTCGTGTCCAAAACCATTTCCATGATCGAGATTGCCAAAATCTTGCGCGCTCATTTTGGCAAGGCTTATCCCTTCCCAAAATCTGTGGTGCCAAAAGCGTTAGTGTGGATGTTTGGGCCAATGATGGGGCCTGTTACACGCACCTTCATCAGCAAGAACGTTGGCCACCCTTTAGCGTTTGATAATCAACGCAGCATCGCGCTGGGCGTGGAGTATTTGCCGGTGGAGCAGACTTTTATTGAGCACTTCAAGCAGGTGCTTAACGATGGCCAGGTAAAAGCGCGGGCATAGGCTGCTTGCCTACTTCTGCAAGCTAGATAGATGCTTCAACTTTGCTAAATTGAACACATAAAAAAGGGCGCCTAGGCGCCCTTTTTTGATGCCATAGCTCTAGTTTTTCAATGGCGCTAAAGCAGAGTTCAACACGAAGCGCTTTTCTGGCACTTTAACAAATAACTCGCCTCCAACTATTCCACCTAAGGCTGATAATCCAATTCTTAAACGAACCGGCGTATCATTCACTAATCGAGCGGTTAAGCGACCATCGGGTAAAAACTCAACCGAACCACTAACACTCAAGTTCGTAATATCCGTATTACTTTGCACGTCGGAAATGATCGGAATACCCAGCAGACCAGCAATGTCACTGAGCACAGGAACTCCTAAATCCGCCAAGGTTTGCAGAAGCTTAATATCTGCTCGTGCATCAAGTTCAGGGATATCTGTATAAAGACTCAACACGGTAGAAAGGCTGGGGTTCTTAGGCACGCCATTTTCACAGTTGCCTTTTAACTTGCCCGGGATTCGATTAGCGAACTTAGTACCGCTGAGCACACCATTAGTATAGGTTGGCTCTAAATGACGCATGCGGAATACTAAAGGGCCAATGAATAGTGGCTGCTCAACAACAATAGGCACGATTTGATTTAATAAGTCTGCTCCCTGATTAATGGCGCCCGTTAAGATTGGGCCAAGAACCGGAATCAAATTAATCAAATCATTCACTACATTCGTGACTGGCGAAGCTACTAGAGATAACCCGAGCTCCGCGAAAACATCCACGCCGTTGGTCACAACCAACCCCGGGCTTACAAATACATCAATTGCTCCTGTATTTGTCCCTGAGCATAGTGTTGCAAAGTCAGCTTTAGTAATCGGCTGACCATCAGTCCTGCTGAAGCCCTCTAAGCTAGCGGACAAAGCTGAGCTGACGTATAAGAATTGCTTTTCCTCACAAATACCGCCGTCAACACCCTCTGTACATCCTATCGCAAAGCGTGTAGCCGCACCGCTAAATGAGCCGCCAGCACGCGACACATCGGGTAAAAGCAGCGCTCCATTTGGGGTATCACAAGAATACTTACCCGTGCTAGGAATGCCCTGAGCTGTACCCTGGGCACATGAAGGCATAATTTCTCCTCGAGCTGGCTCAAAGCGAAAGTTGGCATCTACATCGGCATTCGGTAGTAGGCGCAGGTTTACGACCGACCCTTTCGAAGCTTCGGTCGACACTTTGAAGAAAATCTCCATGGGCGGACCGCCATGCTGCGGATTACTAACCTCAGCAAATGACTGTGCGAAGAGCTGAGTTTGTAGCGGCAAATTATTTGTGCCGCAAATGCTGTTAGCACTACAGGTGGCAGATGCCAAGCCACTAGAGCCCAAGATATAGCGATAAATCTCACCTTTCTTCCAAGGATCATCTGGCGTAAAGACTAACTCACGAACCGTGCCACCTAGTGTGCCCGCAACCGGCTCCAAACAAACGCCTGCGGCGCTCACTCGCTCAACACGGAAGCTCGCACTCGGATCATTACACACAGTGCCTAACTTGACCGCTTTAGCACCCGTGCGCTGCACAGTTTGCGAAAGCGTTACAGTGATAGCACGACGCGTATCAATGAAAGGTAGAGGAATTTCTTCGTCTGTCGTTTTACCACCAGAGCACTTGCCTTGGATATTATTAGCAACGTTACGACTGCCCGACATCACACTGCAGGGGTAGCCAGGGTAAACACCAAGAACAACAGGTGGGCGCCGTGTATCTGGCCCGCCATCTGGATTTGGTGTCGCATCACCCGCAGCTAAGCTTGGCATGGTGAATGTCAACGTTCTTTGGGCAAGCGACTCGCCACCCAAGCTTTTAATAGGACTGCTAAGCTTAAGGCTATAAGCTTTGCCATAGCTAAACGCTGTTTCTGGTGTAATCACCAGCGATACGCCATCCAAGCGCCAACTAAATGGCACAGCCTGACCATTGGAGGTGAGGGTAATTGGCGTATTCAAACCACTGGTACGGAACGACTCAACATCCATGATTTGATCAAAATTCACAATGATCGGATCGCCGGGCCGCATTAGCTGAGAGCCTAATACGCTACCGGTAGTACTTGCCAAGGTATCAACTGTGCTTGAAGGCGAAGCCATCGCAACACGATTAATAATTAGCTCGTCACGGAGGCGCGCTGTATCCCCTGGCACCCAGGACTGCACGACAGGGGCTGTCTCTATAGGCGGGGTAATGTTGGGAGAGTCATCTAGGTCTATAGATAATTGCAGCGCTAATATACCCACCGCATTGTCTGTGCCTAAGATTTTTAACTCAATCGTACCAATTGCATCTATTAAGATTTTATTCTCAGGGCCATTAAACCTTGCTATGCCAGATACAGGAACATGCATAACATTTTGGGTAAAGGCACCATTCGATGTACCATTTTTTGCCGAAACAGCAACGTCCATTTCCAGGGTTACTAGGCTCGGAGACAAGGGCGATAAACTATAACGATTGGGCAATAGCAAGCCATTTGCATCACTAATCATTTTAATCGTTAGCGTGTCAGTCTCTAAGTTTGCCGGCACCACACCATCGAGTTTAACAACTAGGCTAGCGGCTGTTAGCTGACTATTTCTTTTTACCCGTAGTGGCGCAACAGCACTTTGAATATTTTTGACATTTGCCGGGGTGCCCAAGTTGGCAATTAATGTACCTTCTGCTTGAGGTTGTGGCGCGCGATCGCCTTGACCTAAAAGTGGCGAAGCTACAGGCACCTTGTTAACGGGCGTGCCTAGTAAAACGGAAATACCCTTTGATTCAACCATGCTTCTAGCGCTTTCACCATTCGCCGCCTCTATAGGCTGGAACTGGTATGTTGCAAAGCGAGAATCACTAGTAAACGCTATATTTTTCAGGCTTTTCAGCTTGTTATTAATGTTTAGCGTATATGTTTGAGTTGCATCTAGGTCGGCATCAGGGTCTATAGATATCTTGTTGCCGTCAACGAGAACAGTTGCCTTTACTAGGTTGCCAGCAGCATCGGTGAGTTTAATGCTGGCAGTACTACCACTGCCATACACCAGCGTTTTGAGGTTAACTGGCTGCGTCATTTGCAGACGAATAGTGGAGAAATTAAACAAGCCCAAACCTTCATTGCCAAGCAAAAAGCTTTCTGGGTTCGGGGTTATATGCTCGACATCAAATTTTGTAGCACTAGTACTACGAGCATTTACTGGTCCTTCAAGCGCTGCTCGCGTTGTGAATATCAGTGGCTGGCCGACATCTGCGGCTTGAACCGCTACGTTACGCAGGTTTGCAGCGCCAGGTGTTGGGTTACCCGCTGCATCGAGATCGCCGGTATCTAGCATCAGGCCATTGCTGATTAAACGATATTGCGTGCGCTCTTTGAGGACACTCTGTGGGCTCAGAATGACCCCTTGGCGATCTACTTGCAAAGTGACGGGATCTGTTCTCGGAAGCACTTCAGCCCTTGTAAATGCAGCTGTAAGTGGCACCACTCCAGCAGCTTCGCACTGACCTTGCGCGCTCACGAAGGACTCTTCGCAGAGAGTAAAAGCAGCCGTTAACTTAGCTATCGTATCGAACTCTACCGCAGCTATTGGGTGAGAGAAGCGCAAAGCTATCGGGGTAGCCGGAATCACCTCTGTTTGTCCCGGCGCAGGGAAGGCATAAATCATGCTGCGCTGCTGCGCCGAGATTTTAGCACCCGGCTCAAATAGGTCTTGCAGGTTTGATCGCACCTCTTGACCGCCACCGCCACTACAAGCAGCTAACGCGACGGAGAGAAAAATTGAACCTAATGCGCGAAGCTTCATCTTAGACCTCAGAACGTCAGATTGATGGAGGCGTTCAAGACGTGCACATTGCCGCCTGAAGTGACACCCTCGCAGAGCACGTCTTGGGGGTCCTTTCCAGGGTTTTGATTTGTTGGGCAGGCACCTACGCCGCCGCTTCCACCGCTACCCAATTGATTACCAACATCTTGTGTTGTAGCTAGCAAGAAATCGCGATCTTTGATCACGTGGTATTGATAGCCGAAATCAAGCCGCACCGGCTGCGATAAAAACAAGGCTTGTTCGATCAAGTACGAAAAACCAAGGCCAAAGACCAAACGATCGTTATCGACGTAGTTCACATCTAAAGATGACGTGCTATCCAGTGGGGATTGCTCATAGCTAACACCGCCAGTGAAGCTAAATACATCATTCAAGCGCAACTCAAAGCCTGCGCGCGGAATGAAAATGTCCTTAAACTTCAAGTTAGCTTGATCTTTAACGGTATCTTGTTTTAGTGCATCGTTAAGCCCAGACCAAAGCTGGTACTCACCGGATGCCGCTAAGCGAATTTTATAAAAGTTGTATTGAATGCCGGCAGAAAAGGTTTCAGGCTGATAACTATCAATCGTGCTAAGCAGCAGAGGCAAGGCAACTGCGTTGGTTGCAAGGGCGTTAGCATCCACCGTGGTTTTAAAAAATGACTCATAGCGATAGCCTACTGCCGTCTCCAAGCCGTTTAACACGCAGTATTTATCTTCTGGGCAAACTAACTGCCCCCAATTTATATTGGCACTTAAAATTGGCTGAATTGAGGGCTTAGCACTGACAGTCACAGACTCTTGATTGGTTGTGCCTGCAAGATTGGCTTGTGTCCCTAGCTGAGCATCTGCAGCAAGCGTAATACGGCTAGCCGCACCCACATCAATACCCGGAATAACATTTAAGCCAGCACCCACGCTAAGAAATAATGATTGCTGACCATAACGTAGTGACTGAGGTAAAGCCTGCGAGCTAGAATTAAATGACAACAAATTATAACCGCTGCGCTCTGCACCTAACATAAAGCCTAAGACCATTGCTCGGTCACCTTTGAGCATAGTACTTAAGTCAGTTTTGAAACCCAGCATGACGTTGTAATTCGAGTCATTTTCAATGACATCGCCATCTAAAATAATTTTATCAGGCTGCCCCCAACCCTTTGCGGTGAGCTCTTGCTCTGTAAAGACAAAGCCTGCTGTCATTGCACCCTTGCGGTCGCGAGCTAAATACGCGGGGTTGTAATACACCGCCGATGGCTGGTTGCTAAACATCGACAATGCTTGAGCAGAGGCTGTGTCGGTTGGCGTTAGTCCGAAATTAGTGGCAACTGTGCCCATTGAAGCCATCGCAGTGATGGGCAGCGCGGCGAGTAGAGCAAGGGCAATGCGAGAGGCAGGCGAAGTCATGGAAGGCTTCCTTGTTATTTTTATATTTATGACTAAAGAGTCGTAGGACGACACTTTAGCGAAGTTGACACATATTAAGCTAGCGCTAGCGTGTTATCAATTTGTTACCAAACCAGGGCATGCGCACTACATTAGGACATAAAAAAGGCGCTAAAAGCGCCTTTTTCACCACGTTCTCTCTTAGCGAGCAACCATTGCTACTTGTGTTTGAGCCGCTAGCTCAATGATTGGCTCTGGATACATACCAATCAAGAACACTAGGCCGGCCATTAGCAACACCATCAGACCTCCTACGCGGAAACCCCAATTGTTGGCAGCAACCATGCGACGCGAGCTAGGTGCCGGCATAAATAAGGTAATGATCACGCGCAGATAGTAGTACAGACCGATGGCACTACCGACCACCAATGCAGCGACCAACCACCATAAGCCGGCATCGATGCCGAGAGCAGCCACATAAAACTTACCAATGAAGCCAGCGGTCAGAGGAATGCCGGCCAGTGATAACATCATCACAGTGAGTACAGCAGTCAAATACGGGTGACGCCAGAATAAGCCGCGATAGTCATAGAGTTCATCGGCATCTTGTTGCTTATATGGGCTAGATGTCAGCGTGACGACGCCAAATGCACCGATAGTGGTAACTACATAGGCCATTAAGTAAACGGCTGATGCCTCTAGCGCGAGCTGGCCGCCAGCGACCACAACAACCATCAGATAGCCTAGTTGAGCAATCGATGAGTAGCCTAGCAAGCGCTTGATATTGCTTTGGTTCAGCGCCAATAAGTTGCCGATGATCATTGAGGCAAAGGCGATGACGGCGAAGATCATGCTCCACACACTGCTATGTGCGGCCGGCGCTTCGATTAGCAGGCGCAATAACACCGCGAAAACCGCGACTTTACTAACCGTAGCCAAGTAGGCCGCAACTGGCGCTGGTGCACCCTGATAAACATCTGGCGTCCATAAATGGAATGGTGCCAGTGATAGCTTAAAGGACAAGGCTGCTAAAATTAGTGCGATGCCGGCATAGGCGTAGGGGCTGAGCATGCCCGCCTTGGCCAAGTCACCACCAATGTCTGCAAGCAACATCGAGCCTGCGTCCGCGTAAAGCAACGCCATGCCAAAGAGCATGAATGCTGTCGCGGCCGCTGACAAAATCATGTACTTGATGCCGGCCTCTAGCGTTTTTTTATTGCGGAAGGTGTAAGCAACGAGGCCATAAACTGGTACCGACAAAAGCTCCAGACCAATAAACAAGGCCGTTAAGTGGCGAGCACTGATCAGCACCAAAGCACCTAGCACCGACAAGGTCAGCAGCAGATACATCTCTTCTTTATTGTCGTCATAGCCTTCGATATACGCATGCATCAGCGTTGCGCAGGCCAGTGTGGCAAACAATGCAATGGCCATATAAAGGCAGGCATGGGCATCGATCATCAGCAATGGAGTGACTTGCTGGGGTCCGCCTTGCCAAGCGAAGTAAACCGAAACCAGCGCAGCATTAAGGCCGATCACCGTAATCGTGGCGTTAACATCATGCTGGCGCTTGATGGCAATCGACAACATCACCAATACCGCCGTGGCACCAGTGATCAGGATGGGTAATAACGCAATGAGTTGTGCAACAGAAATCGTCATGGCGTTTACCAACCTGCTGTGGGCACAGTCGGTAACACTGACTGGCTATAGACGGAGTTAAGGAACTGCATGCTCGCCACGCTGGTATCAAACACCGGCTGCGGATAGACACCGAGGCCTATCAGCAGTAGCGCCAACACCACTAAAGTGCTGAGCTCACGAGCCGATAAGTCGGGCAATGGTAGGGCTGACTTTGCTGGGCCATAAAAGGCTTTCTGCATGAAAATCAAACCATAAATAGCGGCCAAAATTAAACCGCCCGAGGCAAGCACAGCCGCTACTGGATTGGCTTGGAAGGCGCCGAGTAGCACCATTATTTCGCCGACAAAATTGCCAAGGCCGGGTAAGCCGAGCGAGGCAGCGGTAAAAATCAACGCAATCGGCGGCAAGTAACGTAGTCGAGTCCAGAGCCCGCCCATCTCGCGTAAATCACGCGTATGTAGACGCTCGTAAATCTCACCGCAGAGGATGAACAACGCGCCAGCTGATAAGCCATGCGCGAGCATTTGCACTACCACGCCTTGCAACGCGACCATATTGCCCGAGTAAATGCCGACCAAGACAAAGCCCATGTGCGAGACGCTGGTGTAAGCAATCAGGCGTTTGATGTCGGTTTGCGCGCAGGCTAGTACGGCACCATAGAAAATACCAAAGACACCAAGCCACATGGCAATAGGTGCGAACTCCAACGAGGCATTAGGAAATAGCGGCACACCAAAACGCAGCAGGCCATAGCCAGCAGTTTTCAGCAGCACGCCGGCAAGATCGACAGAGCCAGCCGTTGGCGCTTGCGCGTGAGCATCCGGCAACCAGGAGTGGAATGGCACAACGGGTAACTTCACCGCGAAGGCAATGAAGAAGCCGAGCATCAAGACCATTTCAACCGCAGGCGCCATGGAAGTGTTCAGCAAATCTTCGTAGCCGAAGGTGAGCACGCCGGTGGTTTGCGCGCTAATCAAGACTAGGCCGATGATGGCAATGAGTAGCAATAAACCACTGGCCTGAGTGTAAATGAAGAATTTGGTGGCGGCGCTGATGCGGCTGCGACCTGTGGCTCCCTTATGACCCCAGAGGGCGATTAGAAAGTACATCGGCACCAACATCATTTCCCAGAAGAAGAAGAATAGGAATAAGTCGACGGCCAAAAATACGCCAGCGACGCCGCCTAAGTTCCACAGCAGGTTCAGATGGAAAAAGCCGACATGCTTATCGATTTCTTTCCATGAGCAAATCACAGCCATCATGCCAAGCAGGCCGGTGAGCAGCAACATGATCAGCGACAAGCCATCGAGCGCTAAATGGAAGCTGATGCCGAAACGCGGAATCCAGTCACGCTGGAACTCTAACTGCCACTGCGGCGTATTGCCGATGGCTTCGATAACTGCACCACCGCTATAGCCGCCTTGCAACCAAAGCAAGCAGGTGATGATGAAAAAGCTGAGCATGGTGAATAGCGCAATCCAGCGCGGCAGTGCGGCGCTGAGGCGTTCAGTTTGCCAGGCTAGCAGGCCGCCAATAAATGGAATCAGCAGCAGCCACAGTAAAATTTCGGGAGCAAATACAGTCATGGCTTATACCAACAACATCACGGATAAAATGGCGAGGGCACCGAGAGCAAACGATGCGGCATACCAGCGAATTTGGCCGTTTTCAGTGCGGCTGAGCACACGATTGCTAGCTTGGCTGAGCCAGGGCACTACATTCATGCCGGCATCTACAGGGTCATTTTTCAGCCAACGTACCAAGGTCATGAAAGGACGAACAAAGACGCGGTCATAGAGCCAATCGAAGCCCCAGGCGCTAAGCCATAGCGGAGTGAGCAAGCGGCCTATAGCGCTTTCGCTGATGGCTTTCACCCAGCGGCGATCGCCGTGATAGAGCACTGCGGCGAGCAAAATACCGAAAACGGCGATGCTGCCGGAAACCCATTCGAGATGATGACGGCCGGCTTCGGCAATATCCGCTGCCATTAAAGCAGAAGGCATGGCTGGCAAGACATCGCCCAATGGCTGCACGACTAGCGCGCCAATAGCGGTCGATAACACCAGCAATACGGCCAATGGCAGCCAGTACGATACGCCCTTGATTGGTTCGGCATGACCATTTTCATCACCGTGGAAGGCCACGAAGATCAGGCGGAAGGTGTAGATCGAGGTTAGGAAAGCACCAAGCAAGCCGGCGTTGAGTAGCATGTCATGGCCACCGGCCCAGACTTCAAAGAGGATTTCATCTTTCGAATAGAAGCCTGAAGTCACTAATGGCAGAGCGGCGAGCGCAGCACCACCAACCAAGAAGCAGACATAAACAAAGGGGATTTTGTGGCGCAATCCGCCCATCTTGAAGATGTTTTGCTCGTGGTGCGTAGCAATGATCACCGCACCGGCCGAGAGGAAGAGCAGCGCTTTGAAGAAGGCATGGATCATCAGGTGAAAGATCGCTGCCGACCAAGCGCCGACACCTAAGGCAAGGAACATATAACCGATTTGGCTCATGGTGGAATAGGCCAAGATGCGCTTGATGTCGGTTTGCACCAAGGCAGCAAAGCCTGCCAGCACTAGCGTAACCGCGCCGATGATGCCGACTAGCAACAGAACATCGGGGGCCAATAAAAACAGCTCATGGCTACGAGCGATCAAATACACGCCGGCGGTAACCATGGTGGCCGCGTGGATCAATGCTGACACAGGCGTTGGGCCAGCCATCGCGTCGGCCAACCATGTTTGCAGTGGTAGCTGAGCCGATTTACCAACCGCGCCCCCAAGAAGCATCAAGGTTGCCCAGGTGATCCACGTGTCGCCGTCGCTAATGTATTGCGGCGCTAGGCGCATGACTTCTTGGATATTCAGCGTGCCGAGTTCGCGGAAAATAATCATCAGGCCGATGGCCATGAGGGTGTCGCCAACGCGTGTCACGATAAAGGCTTTGCGCGCGGCTAGGCCGTTTGCAGGGTCTTTGTAATAGAAGCCGATGAGCAGGTACGAAGCCAAGCCCACGCCTTCCCAGCCCAAATAGAGGAAAAGGAAGTTATCGCCGAGCACTAGAAACAACATGCTGGCGACGAAGAGGTTCATATAGGAGAAGAAGCGCTCATAGCTATCGTCGCCGCGCATATACCACGAAGCGAAAACGTGAATGAGGAAGCCGACGCCAGTGATGACACCCATCATGGTTAGCGACAGGCCATCGAGGCGCAGGGCAAACGTGGCATCTAGGCCATCGACAGCGATCCATGACCATAATACTTGTGTGTAAGCACCGCCTTCTGGCGTGTGCTGCAAGAAGTCATAGCCAACATAGGCGGCGGATGCGGCGGAAATGGCCATGCTGCCAACGCCGATTAGCGCTGCGACATTTTCGCTAATTCGGCCACGCGCACAGGCAAGGATCAAAAAGCCTAGCAGTGGCGCTAAGAAAGTGAGAAATAAAGCGTTCATCCGCGCATCTCGCTGGCTGAGTCGATGTCGAGGGTTTTAAAGCGGCGATGCAACTGCAGCACGATAGCCAAGGCAATGGCGGCCTCGGCGGCGGCGAGCGAGATGATCATGATGAACATGATTTGGCCATCGGGCTGAACCCAGCGTGCGCCGGCCACGACAAATGCTAGTGCCGCAGCATTCATCATCACTTCCAATGACATCAGCATGAAGAGGATGTTGCGGCGAACCAACAGGCCCACTACGCCTAAGCAAAACAACACGGCGGCCAATGCCAAGCCATGTTCCATAGGGATTCCAGTCATTACGAGGCATCCTCCGAACGACCAAGGTGGTAAGCCGCCACCAATGCCGCCAATAGCAAAAACGACGCTAGCTCAACCGCCAGCAAGTAAGGGCCAAACAAACTGATGCCGACTTCGCGGGCATCGACTACCGTGTATGGAATTTCATGCGTGCCCATGCCGGTTAGCGCCCAGAGCAATACGGCAAATAAGGCCAAGGCCAAAAGCGCCGGCAAGATCCACACTTTCGGCTTCAACCAAGCGCGCTCCTGCGCCACCGTGGCATCACCTAGATTGAGCATCATCACCACGAAAACAAACAGCACCATGATGGCGCCGGCATAGACAATGACTTCCAACATGCCGGCAAATGGTGCGCCCAAGGTGAAGAAAATCACCGCCACAGCCAGCAGCGAGACGATGAGATTGAGCAGCGCATGCACTGGGTTTGCGTTACTGATCACGCGCACCGTGGCCAAAATCGCCACTACTGCTGCCACATAAAAAATTATATCCACGCTAGATTCTCTCTCGTTGGTGGCGCTAGTGCCGTTTAGGGCATCAAGCCTTTAACGCTAATTGGCGCGGCTTCGTTTTGCGCATCGCCTTTGGGTTTGCCAGCAATGGCCATGCCCGCAACACGGTAGAAGTTGTAATCCGGGTTTTTGCCAGGGCCTGAAATCAATAGGTTTTCTTTCTCATAGACCAAATCTTGGCGGTTAAACTCAGCCAATTCGAAGTCTGGCGTGAGCTGGATTGCCGTGGTTGGACAGGCTTCTTCGCACATACCGCAGAAAATGCAACGCGAGAAGTTGATGCGGAAAAACTCGGGATACCAACGACCATCTTCAGTCTCAGCTTTTTGTAGCGAGATGCAGCCAACAGGGCAGGCGACAGCACACAAGTTGCAGGCCACGCAGCGTTCTTCGCCATCGGGGTCGCGGGTCAATACGATGCGGCCACGGTAGCGCGGCGGCACATAAATGGGCACCTCCGGATACATCAGCGTGTCGCGCTTGCGGAAAGCATGCATGAACACCATGACGATACTGCGCAACTGCGTGTAGATGCCGGCCAAAATACCTTTAAGCGTCATGATCGAGACCTCACTGCGGCGTATTGAGCAGGATGACAGCAGCGGTCACCAGCAAGTTAATTAACGTCAATGGCAAGCACACTAGCCAGCCAAAGGTCATCACGCGGTCATAGCGCGGGCGCATTAAGGCACCGCGAATGAGCACAAAGAACATGATGAAGAAACCAGTTTTCGCGGCGAACCAGAAGAATGGTGGGATGCCGTCGAGATAGGGAATTGGCAATGGCATCCAACCGCCCAAGAACAAGGTTGCCAACAGCGCCGACACAACAACCACGCCGACGTATTCGCCGACAAAGAACATGCCCCATTTCAAGCCAGAATATTCAACGTGATAGCCATCGGCGAGCTCTTGCTCAGCTTCAGGCTGGTCGAAGGGATGACGGTGTGTGACAGCAATGCCAGCAACCAAGAAGGTACAGAAACCAAAGAACTGCGGCACGATGTACCACATGCCTTCTTGCGCCAAGACGATATCGCGCAGGCTAAAGGAACCGGCCTGTGCGACCACGCCCATCAAGGCAATGCCCATAAACACTTCATAAGACAGGGTTTGCGCCGAGGCACGCATGGCACCGAGCAAGGCATATTTGTTATTGCTGGCCCAGCCGGCAAAAAGCACGGCATAGACCGCAAGACCTGCCATCGCTAAGAAAAATAGCAGGCCGACGTTCATGTCGATCACCACCCAATCAGGTGTGATTGGCACTACCGCCATGACCATGAGCAAGGATGACAGCGCGATGGCCGGGGCCAGCCAAAAGATCAGCTTATCGGCAAATGGTGGCGTCCAGTCTTCTTTGAAGAACATCTTCAACATATCGGCAGCGAGTTGCAGCAAGCCGAATGGGCCTACGCGGTTGGGGCCGTGGCGATCTTGCCATAGTGCCAATAAACGCCGCTCAACGAAGCTCAGAAATGCCGCCGACAGCACCACAGCAAGCAAAATCACTACCGCTTTTGCCACTTGCGTGACGATGGTGATGAGGTCGGGCGTTACCCAGTCCATATTCATTAGGCTTGGCCTCCAACAGTGCGCATCGCCCAACTCGCCTGTGATGCCATTGCGCATTCGCCATAACCTTGCGGCAAGCTAACCACGCCATTCGCGAGGCTTTCGCTGATCTGCACGGGCAATACTAACGCTTCACCATCGATGCTCATTGCCAATGAGTCGCCAGCATTAAGCTGCAAACTAGCAGCAGTCGCTGAGGACAAAGCTGCAAAGGCTTCACTGATACGTGGCGCTGCCACGGCAGCACGAGCACTGAGTTCATCGCTACCGAATAAATGGTGTCGCGCAACAATTCGCAGCTGGCCATCAATAGCGCTAAAGGCAGCAGGAATGTCGGCAAAATAGGCGCTGTCGTGGGCACCGTTAAATAGGCGCGTGCCTTCGTCGCCACCACGTAAATGTCCACCGACTTCGTCTTGGAATTTGCTCCACGCTTGTGGCGAGTTCCAGCCTGGCGCAGCGGCAAAGGGCACCAAGCGTGAGTTTTCATTGGGGCCGCTATAGCCTTCCATGGAAAATGCTAGGGCGGTGTCGATGTCTTGCGAGGCGCGGGGTTCATGCACAGAAATATTCGCGCGCATGGCGGTACGACCAGAGTAACGGCGCGGTTCACGGGCAATTTTTAGGCCTTTGATGCGGAAGTCGGCGGCAGGGCCAGCATCAACAATCGCTGCCAATGCTGGGTGGTGCGCAGCTGTGGCACCGGTTGCTTCATCGAGCTGAGTCCAGCGCACCTCTTGACCAATAAGCGTGCTGCGCAACGCATGCAGCCAGCGCCATGACTCTTTCACTAGCACGGCATCGTCATAATATGATGGATCAAAAACTTGGAAGAAGCGCTGAGCGCGGCCTTCTTGGCTGACCACCGTGCCATCTCCTTCAACAAAACTTGCGGTCGATAACACCCAGTCGGCAGCGGCCACCGTGGCATTGTGCTGATGATCAATGGCGACTACCGTGGCTTTCGCCAACGCTGCATCGACACGCGCAGGACTTGCGCGCAGATGCAGGTCATTTTCCAAGACCACTACAGCATCGGCGGCGCCATTGCTTAAGGCGTCTAGTGCCGCATCTAAGGACTGACCGCCCAGCAAGGTTGTGCCCAAGCTGTTCACTTCGCGCACCACCAAGCTCAGGCTGGCAGCTTTTTCACGCGCAACTAAGGCTTTAGTAATGTTGGCTGCGGCCTGAATGACGCCGGCATGCTGAGCACCTGTGCCCGACACGACCAGTGGTGCCGTAGCGGCGAGCAAGTCGTTGGCAATTCGCTGCGCCAAGTCAGCCATGGCGATACTGATATTTTTTACCGCTGGCGCACTGGCATCGATGGCATGAGCAACGGCAAAGCCTAGGCGGGCAATATCTTCTGGTGCGGCATGATGCGTGGCAGCGGCGACATCATCCAAACGTGTCGCTTCAACACTGGCGATATATAGCGGCGATAGCTCACGCTGGCCAATATCGCGCACACCAAGTGCGTTCCATGACTGCACTTTCTTCTCGGCAGTCATCGCGACAGGTTTATTTTTTACTGATTGGCGAAGGCCTAGTGCTACGCGCGGCGAGGTTTGCGTCAGGTCTTCACCGAGCACAAATATCGCATCTTTCGTTTCTATCTCGCGCAAGTTCGGCACGCGGTCGGCATGCTGCTGCAACAAGCCCAGCACTAAAATATTTAATGCCTGCTCAGCTGCATTCACACCAGAGTAGAAATTATCAGCACCCACTAGCTCAATAAGCGCGTGATTGGCCTCAAGACTGGCTCGTGGCGAACCAATGCCAATGACGCGTTTCGCCGATTTCAGGCTCGCAGCGATGCCATCGAGCGCTGCATCTAAGCCACGCTTTTCAAACTCACCAGCAACTTTCTGCAAAGGCTGGCGTGGGCGATCTTCGCGATTAACAAAGCCATAGCCGAAGCGACCACGATCGCATAAGAAATATTGGTTCACCGAGCCATTGAAGCGGTTTTCGATACGACGTAATTCGCCATAACGCTCGCCCGGGCTGATATTGCAGCCAGCCGCACAGCCTTGGCAGATGCTCGGTGCGAACTGCATATCCCATTTGCGATTATAGCGTTCGCTGTGGGTTTTATCGGTGAACACGCCGGTTGGGCAAACCTCAGTGAGGTTGCCGGAGAACTCGCTTTCCAGTGTGCCATCTTCAACACGGCCGAAATACACGTTGTCATGCGCGCCGAAAACGCCAAGGTCAGTGCCGCCAGCATAGTCGTTGTAATAGCGCACGCAGCGATAGCAGCCAATGCAGCGGTTCATTTCGTGATTAATGAACGGGCCTAAATCTTGGTTCTGGTGCGTACGCTTTTGAAAGCGAAAGCGGCGCGTATTGTGGCCAGTCATCACCGTCATATCTTGCAAATGGCAATGACCGCCTTCTTCGCAGACTGGACAATCGTGCGGATGGTTGATCATCAGCCATTCCACCACCGAGGCGCGAAACACTTTCGCCTCTTCGTCTTCGATGGAGATATAGCTGTTATCGGTCGATGGCGTCATGCACGACATCACCAAACGGCCACGCTTATCGTCGGCGTTGGCATATTGTTTAACTGCGCATTGGCGGCAAGCGCCCACCGAGCCTAAAGCCGGATGCCAGCAGAAATAGGGAATATCGAGGCCTAACGACAAGCAGGCGCGCAGCAGGTTATCGCCGCCGTCTACTTCGTATGATTTGCCGTCTACGTGGATGGTTGCCATGTCGGGACCGTCTTTAAACTAAAGTGATTACGCGGGAGTCGCAGCGACGGGCATAGCCACGCCAGCGACAAACTCATCACGGAAATATTTAATGGCACTACCCAAAGGCTCAACCGCACCGGGCGCATGCGCACAGAAGGTTTTGCCGGGGCCTAAGTGACCAACCAATTGCAGCAATGTTTCGATGTCTTGCGGCTGACCTTCACCACGCTCAAGCGCACGCAAAAGCTTCACGCTCCAGGGCAAGCCATCGCGGCAAGGCGTGCACCAACCGCATGATTCGCGGGCAAAAAACTCTTCCATATTGCGCAGCAACGAAACCATATTGACGGTGTTATCGATGGCCAAGGCCAAGCCCGTACCCATACGCGTGCCGACTTTGCCGATGCCGCCAGCGTACATTTGCGCTGATAAATGCTCGGGCAATAAGAAGCCGGTGCCCGCGCCGCCGGGCTGCCAAGCTTTCAGCGTATAGCCATCGCGCATGCCGCCGGCATAGTCTTCAAACAGCTCTTGGGCAGTGATGCCAAAGGGCAACTCCCAGACGCCGGGATTTTTCACTTTGCCGGAAAAACCCATCATTTTGGTGCCGTGATCTTCACTGCCAGGGCGCGCGATACCGGCGTACCAGGTCACACCATTACCAATAATGGCAGGCACGTTAGATAAAGTTTCGACGTTATTAACGCACGTTGGCTTGCCCCAAACCCCGACTGCTGCTGGAAATGGTGGTTTCGAACGCGGGTTGGCACGACGGCCTTCAAGCGAGTTGATCAGCGCGGTCTCTTCGCCGCAGATATAGCGACCAGCACCTGTGTGTACATAGAGCTCAAAGTTAACGCCGGTGCCGAGAATATTCTGACCGATATAGCCTTTGGCACGAGCTTCATCTAGCGCACGATTCAAGTTGCGCGCGGCATCGACGTATTCGCCACGCAGAAAGATATAGCCAGTCTGCGCTTCTAGGGCACGAGCGCTGATGATCATGCCTTCAATAAGCAAATGCGGCATTTGCTCCATCAATAGGCGATCTTTCCAGGTGTTCGGCTCCATTTCATCGGCGTTGCAGAGCAAGTAGCGCGGCGTCACGCCATCATTGGGCGGCATCAAGCCCCATTTCACACCGGTAGGAAAGCCCGCACCGCCGCGACCTTTCAGGCCAGCATCTTTCACTTGGCCGGCAATTTCGCTAGGCGCCAAGGTTTGCAGCGCTTTTTTCATCGCGCTATAGCCGTCTTTGGCTTCGTATTCGTCTAACCACACGGCTTGGCCATCATCACGCAAACGCCACGTGAGCGGATGAGTTTCAGCCGAGCGCGCAATACGATTTGCTGGACCGACAGAGGAAAGCATCATGAATACTGCTCCAGCAAGCCGGGGATGATTTCAGCAGTTAAGCCGCCATGCGTGTCGTCGTCGATCATCATCGTCGAGCCCTTATCGCAATTGCCCAAGCAGCACACCGGCAGCAAGGTGAAGCGGCCATCGGCGGTGGTTTCGCCATAGCCAATGCCGAGTTTAGCAGTGATGGCAGCGAGCACGTCTTCATGGCCATTGACGTAGCAGGTCATGGAGTCACAGAGGCGCACCACGTGACGGCCGACTGGCACACGGAAAATCTGACTGTAAAACGTTGCCACGCCTTCAACATCGGCAGCAGGAATGCCGAGCACGTCGGCAATCGCCGAAATAGCGCCATCAGGCACGTAGCCATGAGTCGCTTGCACGATTTTCAGGGCGTCGATGCTGGCAGCACGCGGGTCAGGATAATGCGACTTGGCATGCTCCATGTCGGTGCGTTCTTGGGGCGACAAAATGAATCGGCTGGTCGCAATCAGCGCTTGATTATCTGTTTGCATTATCGGTCAACGTCGGCCATCACGAAGTCAATGGAAGCCAAATAGGCAATAAGGTCCGGGATCATCGAACCACGAATCACCGAGGGAATTTGCTGCAAATGTGCAAATGATGGCGTACGGATTCGAGTCCGGTAGCTCATCGTATTTTTATCTGAGGTCAGATAATAGCTATTGATACCTTTCGTGGCCTCGACCATAAAGCTGGCCTCACCCTCAGGCATCACCGGCCCCCACGACACACTAGTGAAGTGGTGAATCAGCGTTTCAATGTCTTGCAGCGTGCGATCTTTCGGTGGCGGCACCGACAGCGGGTGATCGGCTTTGAAAGGGCCGGCCGGCATATTATCGACACACTGCTGAATGATGCGCAGTGACTGGCGCATCTCTTCCAAACGCACCATGCCGCGATCATAGGCATCGCCGTTATGCGCGAGTGGCACCTCAAACTCGAAGTTTTCATAGCCCGAATAGGGGCGCGCTTTACGTAGATCGAAGTCAACACCAGTGGCGCGCAAGCCTGGACCAGTAACGCCCCACTCGATGGCCTCAGCGCTGTTGTACTGCGCAATATCGATGGCGCGGTTTTTCAGCACGCCATTTTGCATCGCCGCCTTCTCGTACTCTTTCAAGCGCTTAGGCATCCACGCTAAGAACTCACGAACCAAGCGCTCCCAGCCATTGGGCAGGTCGTGCGCAACGCCGCCGATGCGGAACCAGGCTGGATGCATACGGAAACCAGTAATGGCCTCGATAACGTCATAGGCTTTTTTACGATCAGAGAACATAAAGAAGATCGGTGTCATGCCGCCGAAATCTTGAATATAAGTGCCGAGGAACAGCAAGTGCGAGGTGATGCGGAAAAACTCCGACAGCATCACGCGAATAGTCTGCACGCGCGCAGGCACCTGAATGCCGGCGAGCTGCTCGACCGCCAGCACATAGGGCATGTTGTTCATCACGCCACCGAGGTAATCGATACGGTCGGTGTAGGGGATAAAGCTGTGCCAAGTCTGGCGCTCAGCCATTTTTTCCGCGCCACGATGGTGATAGCCGATATCCGGCACACAATCGACAATTTCTTCGCCATCGAGCTGCAAAACAATGCGGAAAGCACCGTGAGCCGAGGGGTGATTCGGGCCTAAGTTGAGGAACATAAAGTCCGACTCAGAGTTGCCCTTTTTCATGCCCCATTCTTCGGGATTGAAACGCAGCGCTTCCTGCTCTTGGTCTTGGCGCAAGGCGGTGAGCTGGAACGGGTCAAACTCGGTCGCGCGCGCGGGGTAATCTTTACGCAGTGGATGGCCAACCCAAGTACGCGGCATCAATAGGCGGAATGGCTGCGGATGGCCAGGAAAGTCGATACCAAACAGGTCGATAACTTCGCGCTCATACCAGTTCGCGTTGGCAAACACTGGAGTCACCGTAGGGATACTCAGATCATCGGCCGAGAGCGCCACTTTGATACGGACATCGCTATTACGATCGATCGACAACAGATGATAAAACATCGTGTAATCGGAGGATGGCAGACCAAAACGATGCTTGCGCAAGCGCTCATCCACGGCCGATAAGTCATAGAGCATGCTATAGGGCTTAGGCAGCTGCTTTAAAAAGCGCAGCACATCGCGAATTAAGCTGCGCGGCACCCAAAGCGTCGGCACACCATCTTTGGTGGGCTGAAAAACCAGCTGATCGCCGCCAAAACGGTCGCTGAGCTCGCGCACCACGGCAAACTCGGCACCGGGCATTGGTGCGGCGTTGGAAGTTACTGCAATAGATGCCATCGGGACGTCTTCAGCCATCGGATTTGTCGTCACTCAATTGTGTTAGGTCGGCGTTATACGTTATCGGGGGTGCGTAAATTCACCACCTCGATACGCTCAGCATTTTTCTCATCACGCTTAGGAGTTAGCTCAGGCTTGTAGACACCCTGATCACCAACCACCCACGACAGCGGGCGGCGCTCTTTGCCGATTTGCTCTTGCAGAATCATTAATGCTTGCAAGAAGGCTTCGGGGCGCGGCGGGCAGCCGGGGATATAAACGTCGACGGGCAAAAATTTATCGACACCCTGCACCACGGAATAAATATCGTACATGCCGCCTGAGTTCGCGCAGGCACCCATGGAAATAACCCATTTCGGCTCAAGCATTTGCTCATATAGACGCTGAACTACTGGTGCCATTTTCATGAAGCAGGTGCCGGCAATCACCATCACATCGGCTTGGCGTGGTGAGGCACGAATCACCTCGGCGCCGAAGCGAGCTACGTCGTGTGGCGCGGTAAAGGCAGTGGCCATCTCGACATAGCAGCAAGACAGGCCGAAGTTATAAGGCCATAAGGAGTTTTTACGGCCCCAGTTCACCGCGCCATGCAGCATCTCTTCTAGGTTGCCGAGAAAAACACTTTTTTTGATCTGCTCTTCAACCGGGTCAGCTACGCCAGTTTGCGTTTGCTGAATCGGATAAACATCGTTGGCGGCGTTTGGGTCAATCTTGGTGAGGGTGTATTTCATGCAAAATGCCTCAGGATGCTTTTTTGTCGGCAGCTAAACGCGCAGCACGCTTGCGACGAGCTTCTGGCGCCCAATCGAGCGCACCCACTCGCCAGAGATAAAACAGGCCGGCGAGCAGCACAAAAATAAAGATGGCGGCTTCGATAAAGCCTAGCCAGCCAACATCGCGGATAGAAATGGCCCAGGCGTATAAAAACAGGGCTTCAACGTCGAAAATTACGAAGAACATGGCGACAAGATAGAATTTCGCCGACACCCGAATGCGTGCGCCGCCCTGCGGCACAATGCCGGATTCGAAAGGATCGTTTTTGGCTCGGCCCCAGTCGCGACCACCCAGAAAATAGGGGACAAACAGCATGAAACAACACATGCCGACAATGCCGAGTAGAAAGATGCCGAAAGACCAGTAACTGGCTGTTTCCATGACGTCTGGCGTCATTGCTCACTCCTCAGTCGCACCGCTGTAGGCGGCAGGCTTTTAAGGCAAACCGCTTTGTTTGCCCAAATACCAACCTTACAGAACTAGATTTCGCGCGGAGGATACGCTTTTGAGCGATTTAATTCCACACCACGATGGTGGTGTTTATGAATCTAAGTCGCTGCTGTATGCCACTGAAACCTAATTTGCGCAGGCAAAATCGCGTTCAATTTCATCCAGAGCCTCACCCAAATACACGGCAATTTTTTGCACGCGGGGCAATGCTACGCGACAGGCAGTAAAGCCAAAGTGCATATGGCCGTCGTAAGACAGCAAAGTGATGTTCAGTGCTTGACCATTAAAAATCAGCGATACCGGATAAGCGCTGAGCAAACGCGCGCCATTCAAGTACAGCACTTCGCTTGGACCAGGCACATTGGAGACCATAGTGTTGTACATTGGGCGCTTAGTGCGCGCTGCCAAACCGGTCATTTGGCCGATCAAAAACGGCGCCATGAGTAAGTTTGTGTAGAGCGTCATGGCCGGCTTGGAGAGCGTACCGAGCAAGTTTTTATTGGCCTGCATTGAGGCCTTAATGTGCTCAAAGCGCGCTTTCGGGTCGGCAATATGAGTGCCTAGCGATGCTAGCGCGAGACTAATACCATTGCCTTCGCCAGCTTCTTCGCGCGTGCGAATAGACACCGGGATCGATGACACCAAGGGCTTTATCGGCAAATCACCATGCTCAAGCAAGTAACGGCGTAGTGCAGTCGCGCAAACTGCGAGCACGACGTCATTGAGCGTGCCACCGGCATTGGTCGCCACGGCTTTCATACGATCAATAGGCAAGCTTTGCGTAGCAAAGCGGCGTTGCGGACTAACAATGGCATTGAGTGAACAGCTTGGCGAACGATAAGGACCTATCAAGCCAGACTCTGGCGCGGCGCGGAGCATGCGCATCCAAGCCTTAAATGACTGGCCGAGCACGCTCAGCACGCTGGTGCGAGCAAGCGCTTGGGCAGACTCGACTATGGCTTTTGGCACGGCGGCACTGGCGCGCTTGAGTGGTGGCATCGCCCAAAAGGCCGGCATATTGGTGTTGCTAGGGTCTGGGCTTAAGCAGCGGCTCATGGTGCGCGAGCCCGACATCCCATCCATTAAGGCGTGATGAATTTTGAAGTACAGCGCGAAGCTACCGTCATTGAGGCCTTCGATGACAGTGCACTCCCAAAGCGGTCGATTTTTATCTAATGGCTGACTATGCAGACGTGAAATAAGCACACCAAGTTCGCGCTCACCGCCGGGGTGAGGCAATGCAGCGTGGCGCAGGTGATAGTCGATATCAATTTTATCGTCGACCTCCCAGGCGGGAGCAACTTTACTGCCGAGGCCGGTCTTTAAGCGCAAATTAAACGGTGATTGATCGACCGGATAGCTTTTCATGCCGGCAATCATATCGCCCACCCACTCTGGGCCAGCGCCCTCGGGCAAAGCATAGCGATGCAGCATGGCCACATGCATATAGGCATCGCGAGATTCCGCATTCAGAAAGAAAGAGTCAGCGAGACTGAGGCGTTTAGCGGCCATGGGTGCATCCTGCGTTATTGTTATTTTGTGCCTAATGGTAGCGACTCTAACGCCGCCCCTGCAATGCTGTTTGTGCAATGTGCTGCTTCACTAGCCCACTTTTCTCAAAAGCTTTCATACCAATATTGCGCAACACACGCAGCGCCGGCAGCTCACTGGCAAAGAGAAAATCGAAGCCGCTCATGGCATGCATCATCAGGCCATTGTGGCCACGGCGAGCGCGGCTGTATTGGCGCTGGGCTCGCTCATGCGCCCACGGCAAGCCGGCTTCGCGCTGTACCACTAGCGCGTCGACGAGCGCAGCTACATCGAGAAAGCCGAGATTGACGCCTTGGCCCGCAAGCGGATGAATGCTGTGCGCGGCATCACCGATTAACACCACGCCATCACAGGCGTAATGCTCGGCGTGCTGCGCCATGAGCGGAAAGCTGGCGCGCTCACCGAGTAGCTTAACAGCGCCTAATCTATGCTCAAAAGCCTGTGCCAAGGCTTGCTCAAACTCATCCACGGGCAGTGTGCAATAGGCTTGCGCCTGATCGCTGGGCAAGGTCCACACTATCGATGATTGCTGCGGATGATCGGTGGGCAAAAATGCCAACGGACCCGTATTGAGGAAGCGCTGCCAGGCCGTGGCCTCATGCGGCTTTTCGTGCTCAACGGTGCAGACCACGCCGCGCTGATGATAATCGCGCTGCGCCACAGCGATGCCGGCCAGCTCACGCACGCGCGACTGCGCGCCATCGGCGGCGATAAGCAACGGCGCATGCAGCGTTTTACCGTCACTGAGCGTCAAACACCAATCGCCTAAACCACGCTCAAGACTAGTCCATGCTTGCGGAGCATAAATGCTTAAGCCCGTATCTTGCGTAAGCTGTTGCCAGAGCGCAGTTTGCAGAGCAGCGTTTTCAATGAGCACGCCCAGGTTTTCCACGCCTGCGGCTTTTGCGCTGAAATGCACGGCGCCAGTTCCATCGGCATCCCAAACGCGCATATCGGTATAGGGCGCGGGCCGCAATTGCGGCCACAGCGCTTTTAAACCGGCAGCTTGCAGCAAGCTCACGCTTTCTGGCGATAACGCCGAAACACGCAAACCCCAATGTTCATGCGCTGCTGCCGGTGTAGGCGGCAATGCACGCTCAATCACCGCAATGCGCAAGTCGCGTGCAACGGCTTGCTGGCGCAGGCGCAAAACAAACGCGCTGCCAACGAGGCCAGCACCAACCACCATCATATCGAACTGCTCAGAAGTCTTAGGCATGATTCAGCCCCATGGCATAGCGTGCCAATGCTGGCTTCGCGCCAGGCAGCACATCAAAACCCACTAGGCCGATGTTGCGCAGCAAACTTAGCGCTGGATTTGCCGTGGAAAATCCGCGCACTAGGCTGTCGGAGAAACGAATAATTTGCGATTGATCCTGCGTTCGTGCCGCGGCATAGACAGCCAGGTCTTTAGCGTCACCTAAATCTTTGCCATTCCGATGCGCATCGGCGAGTTGCGCGCTAAGCACAAGGGCATCACGTACACAGAGGTTATAACCTTGACCGGCAACGGGGTGCAGGCTGTGCGCGGCATTGCCCAAAATCACCGCGCGGCCCTGCACTTGTTGATTGGCGACCATGAGCGAAAGCGGGTAAGCGTGGCGCTTGCCAACGCGCAGAAAGCGGCCGGCGCGACGGCCAAAGGCTTGCTGCAGCGCCTTGATAAAGTCGGTGTCATTGAGCGTCTGCACTCGTGCGGCCTCAACGTCATTTAATGCCCAAACCAATGAGCGGCGACAACCAGCGGCAGTAGCATCGGCCACACTCGCGGGCAAATCGGGCAGCGGCAGCAGCGCTATCGGGCCATCAGCAGTGAAACGCTCGTAGGCGACCTGCTCGTGCGGCAAGCTGGTCTCGCAGGCGGTGACGATGGCGGTTTGGCCGTATGACTGGCTGCGCACATCGATGCCTAGCCAGGCACGACTTTGTGACTGCGCGCCATCGGCGGCAATGAGCAGCGGCGTGGTTAACAGCGCCTCCTCGGGCGTCTCGGCGATGTGCCCATACTGATCTTCGCTAGCCGCGGCGCGATCTTTCTCGCTAGCCCGCTTAGCGCTTTGCGAGTCGGCCATTTCATAGCGTACTTGCGCTATCTCGCTCGAACTCGTCACCTGTGTCACGCGCACGCCATCTTTTAGGCTCACCGATGGACACCGCCGCAACGCCGCCAACAGCACCGCCCCCAGCCATGCATTTTCGACCACATAGCCAAAGCTATCGACATTTTCCTCAGCCGCACTTAAACGCGCCATGCCAAAGTGGCCCTTATCAGACACATGAATTTGATGAATTGGTGTCGCATGTGGCGCCAGCTCAGGCCATACGCCAAGGTCTTTAAAAGCCTCGATGCTACGCCGCGACAAGGCCGTATTGCGTGCATCGAAACTTGGCGTATAGCTTGGGCGCTGGCCGGGTGCGAGTGCAGGCGGCAATTTTGCTGCCTCCAACAAAGTCACTGGCAGCTCCGGCGCAGCCTTGGCAATGAGCAATGCCAGCGTGACGCCGACCATGCCGCCACCGACAACAACGATGCTCGAATCGCCCAAGTCGCTCATGCGCTACCCACCAATGCCTCAATTTCAGCAATGGTTTTCGGCGCTTTCGCAGTCAACACCTGCGGGCCAGACTCGGTGACCACCACATCATCCTCAATACGGATGCCGATGCCGCGCCAGCGCGCCTCCACCGTATCGTCATCGGGCGCGATATACAGCCCCGGCTCCACGGTCAGCACCATGCCCGACTCAAATGTGCGCCACTCGCCGTCAACCCGATAATCGCCGACATCATGCACATCCATGCCCAGCCAATGACCGGTGCGATGCATATAGAAGCGGCGATAATTGCCTGCATCAATAACTTCTGACAGCTCGCCTGCGAGGAGGCCTAGCTCAAGCAGACCTTCGCAGAGCACGCGCACCGCCGTCTCGTGCGGCAGCTGCCAAGAATTACCCACCTGCACGACATCGATGGCAGCGAGCTGAGCCGCTAACACCACTTCATACAAGGCTTTTTGCTCAGCTGAAAAACGGCCATTTACCGGAAAAGTACGCGTGATGTCAGCGGCGTAATAGGCCAGCTCGCCACCCGCATCGATTAATACCAAATCGCCATCGCGCAGTTCGGCATTGTTTTCGGTGTAGTGCAAAATACAGGCATTGGCGCCGCCACCAACAATGCTGCCATACGCTGGCGCAATGCATCCGTGGCGAGTAAAGCTGTGCAGCAATTCCGCCTCTAGCTCGTACTCATAGCGACCAGCCTTGGTCACAGCCATAGCGCGGCGATGGCCTTCAGCGCTCAAATCCGCTGCCGCTTGCATAATCGCAATCTCAGCCGTCGACTTAATAAGTCGCAAAGGGTGCAGGGCCTGATCTATCGCATGCAACGATTGCGGCGCCTCAACGCCAGCACGCGCCTGCGCTCTCACGGCGTTTATCCATCCGGCTAAGTCAGCATCAAAAGTCGTCTCAGTCGCCATTGGCGCGTAAATCTGCTTACGCCCTGCGAGTAAGACCGGCACTTGTGTTGCTACATCGGCAATAGGAAACGCCTGATTCGCGCCGAAGTCACTGACTGCGCCTTCGGGCCCTGCGCGGTAACCATTCCAAATCTCCATGGCGCGGTCGCGATTTCGGCAAAACAGCACGAACTCGCCTTCAGCGCGACCAGGCAGCAGTAGCAACAAGGCTTCAGGCTCAGCAAAGCCAGTGAGATAGTAGAAGTCTGAATCTTGCCGATAGCGATATTCGGTGTCGCGATTGCGGCGATGATGCACAGCTGCCGGAATAATCACGGCAGCATCAGGGCCGACACGCGCCATCAAGGCCTGACGGCGACAAGCGAACTCTTCCGGCAAAATACGAGCGGTCATAGCGATCTCAGTGAAATGTTGGTTCGTCGGACTCACTGTCATTGCCTGAGTCGTGGCCATGTTCTTCGCGCGGCGCCATTTCTTCAAACAGATGCATAGAGGCTAAACGCACAAACTCATGCAGCTCTAAATAAGCTTGCTCACCTTCTTCATCATCGTCATCGACGGTGTCGACCTGCGTGATGTGCGCTAAATCTTGCAGTGTTTCGCGCATAGACTCTTCCGCCAGCACCGGGCTATTAGCCGGTGCACCTAAACCGATGCCAGCCAGCAAGCCTCGGCAAAAGTCAGCCAAAGCGACAACACGCAGCTTCAGCGCTTCGTCATCAGTGGGTAACATCGGCTTAAACGACAACTCGTCGGCGTTTAAATCTTCCAATGTTTGTAGCTGTAACTGCCACAAACTGGCAATCATCGCGTCAGAGAAGGTAGATACTGGATCGGCATGACCCTCCAATGTCTTTATTAAAGCGTGGCGGTTTAAACGCGCGCCAGCAACTAGTAGACCGGAAATCAAGCCATGAAGCTCGGAACTACTACAGTCGGCATTTACCTCGCTGAGTAACAGCGCGAGGGATTCTAGGGTCGGTAAGTTCGCCGCTTGCATGATGTCGGCCTCCTGTTGGCATGAGCAAGGATGAATCTTATAGTAGCGTCTGACTTTCTTCACGGCGAACCGAATATGCGTGAGCAAGATTTCCAAGCGCTGAGCCGTCATCTTGAGCAATTGCTTGAGCGTTATCGTGCCAGCCAACAGCAATGCAGCGCGCTGCAAGCCCAAATTAGTGAGCTTGAAAACGAGCGTGAAGACTTAAAACACCGCAACGAGGTCGCTCGCGATCGCGTCGAGGCCATCATCACGCGGCTAAAAGCGCTCGATACATCGAGCTAATGCCGCATCGCCTAAAGGTCCCGATATGAGCGCAGAAAACAATACGCTGGATATTTTCATCCTTGATAAGGCGTACAAAATAGCCTGCCCGCCCGCCGAACAGGATAACTTGCAACGCGCAGCACAGTTTCTTGATCGAAAAATGCGCGAGATTCGCGGCAGCGGCAAAGTCTTAGGCCTAGAGCGCATCGCCGTGATCGCCGCACTGAACATCAGTCACGAACTATTAAGCCGGCAGCAGGCCGACACTGAGCCGCAAGTTAGCGCTGAAGCCATGGCAAGCCTACTCAAGCGCATGGAGATGGCTCTGGCAGAGGCATAGTTGCAGTGTCGTTAGCAACTACCGTACTGAGATGCTACGGTTTTATAACAGACTAGACTTAGCAATATTGAATCACTTGCGTATACTAAAGTTCTTCTCTGGGGTGTTCGCCAGTTTTTCATATCCCCTGAGCCGATGTTTAAACCATTGGGATGTGTTCGTTTATAGCTGTGTGCATGTCCGCCCGTCGGAAAGCCTAATGTTATGACGCCGCATCCCCCTTGAACCGCAGGGTTCAAGGGAGACGACGAACAGCGGCACTCTCGGAGAAACTACTCATCTATGGTGCGTTTGCGTCATCAACTCAGACTATCCCTTAGGCTTTCGCGCCGTTCGCTGACTTCAGCTCAGCAGCAATGCGCGGCATACGGACTCGCTCAACAACTCTCGAAATTACCTAAGCGCTCATCTTGGCGGCATGTCGGCCTGTACTGGCCTGATGATGGCGAAATTGACCCTAGCCTATTTGCTCGCCAGCTGCATAAGCGTGGCGTAAAGCTGTATTTACCCGTTATTGCGCCGCGCAAGCACGACCATCGGCTACGCTTTGTGGCGGCTCCAACAATGGCCTATATCAGCAAACACCGGAGCCAGTTACGACAACAGCTTTGGCCAGCTAAGCGCAATCGCTTTGGTCTTCGCGAGCCATTGAGCCGACAGCCCATTCGGCCCGATAAACTCGATGCCTTACTGATGCCCCTGGTCGGATTTGACGCCAATGGGCAACGCTTGGGCATGGGCGGAGGATTTTACGATCGATTATTAGCGCGGCTTCAACGCGGCGTTAAACGCCCGCAGCTCATTGGCCTCGCGCACCGATCACAGCAAGTGCTAGCGCTGCCAACAGCTCAATGGGATGAGCCTGTCGATGTCGTTGTTACGGACGCGGGGCATCTGCGTCGCTAGCCAACACACTTAAGCGCTCATTGGCCAAAACGTCGAGCACATGCAGTTTTTGCTCAAAGGTCATGCTCGGGATGAGCTCCGCCCATTGCGTACGCTGCTTGTTTTC